>QHSA01000249.1 GCA_003220315.1 Candidatus Rokuibacteriota bacterium | reverse complement strand
CTGCCGATCACCGCGCTCTCGGCGGGTCCGCCGAGGCGCTCGGCCGTCTCGCGCACGGCCCGGCCGAAGTCGTACCGCGTGGAGGCGAGGCAGCTGCCGAGCGTGTCGAGCGCCAGCAGCGTCGCCCTCGCGAGGGCCGGCGGCGGTACGTCGTCCGGGCGCAGGCGGGCGACGAAGCGGGCGAAGCGCCTGGCGACGGAGGGCGGCGCGCGCCGTTCGAGCGGTGCCATGTCGTGGCGCAATGTATCATACGGACGATGCACATCGTGGTCATGGGCGCGGGCGGGGTCGGCGGCTTCTTCGGCGCGAAGCTCGCGAAGTCGGGCGAAGCGGTCACGCTCGTCGCGCGCGGCGAGCACCTTGCGGCGATCCGCCGCGACGGGCTTACCGTGCGGTCCGCCGTCGACGGAGAGTACGTGGTGCGGCCGCGGGCGGTGGAGGAGGTGACGGGCCTGCCGCCGGTCGACGCGGTCCTCTTCTGCGTCAAGTCGTTCGACACCGAGCGCGCCGCGGCCCAGCTCCGTCCCGTGATCGGGCCCGAGACCGCCGTCGTCTCCCTCCAGAACGGCGTCGACAACGAGGACACGATCGACGCGATCCTCGGCGCGGGCACAGCACTGGGCGGCGTCGCCCAGGTGTTCGCCCTCATCGACCGCCCGGGCGTCATCGTCCACCACTTCGCGGGCCGAATCATCTTCGGCGAGCTCGACGGCCGGCGGAGCCCCCGGGCCGAGCGCCTCCTGCGGGCGTTCGAGGGCGCCGGGATCGCCGTGGAGCTGACCACGAGCGTCCGGCGCGCCCTCTGGGAGAAGTACGTGTTGATCTGCGCCGTGGCCGGCACGACCGCCCTCACGCGCTGCCCGATCGGCGTCATCCGCGACACGCCGCCCGCGTGGGCGATGTTCCGGCGCCTCGTCGAGGAGATGGCGGCGCTCGGCGCCGCGGCGCGGGCCGGCCTCGCCGCCGACGTCGTCGACCAGACCGTCAAGCTCGCCGCCGGGATCGCGCCGGGCAACTTCTCGTCGCTCTACCAAGACCTGCGGCAGGGGAAACGCCTCGAGCTCGAGGCGCTCCACGGCCACGCGGTGCGCCTTGGCGAGCGGCTCGGCGTCCCGGTGCCGACCGTCTTCGCGGTCTACGCGGCGCTCGCGCCGCACGCCGCGGGGGGGCGCTGACGGCTCCGAGCCGCGCGCTCTGGCGACGCCTCCTGCGGTACCGGGGCCGCTACGCGCTCGGGCCTTCAGACCCTCCCGCCGAGGTTCTACGCGAAGAACCCCACGGGCGAGCTGATGTCGCGCGCGTCGAGCGACGTCGCCGCGGTGCGCTCGCTCGTGGGCTTCGGCGCGGTGAGCCTCGTCGGGACGGTCTTCGCGTTCGCCGGCGCGCTCGCTGCCATGCTCGCCGCGGACCCGTGGCTCACCCTCTGGGCGTTGGCCCCGTACCCCGCGCTCGTCCTGCTCGCGAAGCGCTTCAACGCCGTCGTCAACCAGCGCGCCCAGGCGACGCAGGAGCAGCTCGGCGTCCTCTCGGCGCGCGTGCAGGAGTACATCGCCGGGATGTCGGTGGTTCGGGCCTACACGCTCGAGCCGCGGGCGTCCGCGGACTTCGCCAGCGCGAACCGGGAGTACCTGCGCCGGAGCCTCGCGCTGGCGCGGACGCAGGCGTCGTTCGCGCCGCTGATGGGCCTGATCGCCGGCGTGGGCACGCTGGTCCTCCTCTGGGCGGGCGGTAAGGCGGTCGTGGACGGCCGCCTGAGCCTCGGCGCGCTCGTCGCGTTCAACGGCTACCTCGCGTACCTCACGTGGCCCACGATCGCGCTCGGCTGGACGCTGTCGATCGTTCGCCGCGGCCTGACGTCGATGGCGCGCATACAAGAAATCACAGGCGCGCGCTCGGACGAACGAGAAGAACAAATCGGACTTGGAACAACGATGCCACTTAGCACCTCTATGAGGCCGCTCTGGGAGCCGGCGCCCGGGACGGTCTTCGTTGGCGAGCGCGACGTCACGCGCCTCCCGCGCGGCGCCCTCCGCGTCATGCTCGGCTACGTGCCGCAGGAGGGCTTCCTCTTCTCGCGCTCGATCGCCGAGAACATCACGCTGGGAAGGGAGGACGCGGACGCCGCTCGCGTGCGCGAGGCCGCGGTCGCGGCGGGAGTCGCCGACGAGACGGACGGGTTCCTCGCGGGCTTCGACACGGTGGTCGGCGAGCGCGGGTTGACGCTCTCGGGCGGCCAGCGTCAGCGCGTCGCGCTGGCGCGTGCGCTCGTGGGCCGCCCCCCGATCCTCGTCCTGGACGACCCCTTCGCCTCGGTGGACGCGTCGAAGGAGGAGGAGATTGCCGGGAACCTACGCGCCCTCGCCCAGGGACGCACGGTGCTCCTGATGACCCACCGGCTGCGCGCGGCGCAGCTCGCCGACCGTGTCGTGGTGCTGGACGCCGGACGTGTCGTGGAGCAGGGACGGCACGAGGACCTCGTCGGCGCACGCGGGCTCTACGCGCGCCTCTGGCGGGTCCAGCAGCTCGAGGAGGAGATCGCGCGTGCCTGACGTCGGTCACGAGTTCGACGATCGGCTCGGTCGTGCCTTCGACCGGCGACTCGTGGCCCGCCTCTGGCATGCGGCGCGACCTCACCGGTCGCTCATCGCCGCCTCTCTCGTGCTCTTCCCGCTCATCTCGGCGGTGGAGCTCGCCCAACCCTACCTCATGAAGGTCGCGATCGACAACCACATCCTCAAAGCCGACTGGCTCGGCCTCACGTGGATCGTGGCCCTCTACGTCGGCGTCCTCGTCCTCCTCTACGCCCTGCACTGGCTCGAGGCTTATCTGATGAACCTCACCGGCCAGCGGGTGATCCACGACCTGCGCGCGGCGCTCTTCGGCCATCTCCTGCGGCTCGAGGCGGCGTTCTTCGACCGGAACCCCGTGGGGCGACTGATGACGCGCGTGCTGGGCGACGTGGAAGCCGTGAGCGAGGCGTTCACGAGCGGGCTCTTCGCCGTCGTCGCCGACGTCATCACGCTCGCGGGCGTCGTCGGGGTGATGCTCTGGCTCGACTGGCACCTGGCGCTCGTGACCTTCTCCATCGTCCCGGCGCTGTTCGTGGCGGCGGGCTACTTCCGCCTCCGCGCCCGCGACGCCTACCGGCGCGTGCGGCAGCGGCTCGCGCACCTGAACGGCCTCTTGCAGGAGTCGCTCCAGGGGATGGCGGTCATCCAGCTCTTCGCGCGCGAGCGATACGAAGCGGAGCGGTTCCGCGAGGCGAACGGCGCGTATCACCGGGCCGTCTTCGCCTCGACGAGCTACGATTTCTTTCTCTACGCATCGGTCGAGGCGCTGGGCTCGATCGCCGTCGCGGTGCTCCTCTGGTACGGCGGCGGCGAGATCATCGCCGGTGCCGTGAGCTTCGGCGTGCTGGTCGCGTTCATCCAGTACACGAACCGGTTCTTCCTGCCGATTCGTGACCTCGGCGCCAAGTACACGGTCATGCAGTCCGCCATGGCCTCGTCGGAGCGGATCTTCGGTCTCCTCGACCGGCCGCCGGCGATCGTCTCGGTCGGGCGCGCCACGGCTCGGGACCAGGAGTCCCGGGCGCCGGCCGTCGAGCTCCAGGGGGTGTGGTTCGCCTACGAGGACGAAGCGTGGGTGCTGCGCGACTGCTCGCTGAGCGTCGCGGCGGGCGAGCGCGTGGCGCTGGTCGGGCCGACCGGCGAGGGCAAATCGACGATCGCGCGTCTCCTCAATCGCTCGTACGAGGCGCAGCGCGGCCGGGTGCTGGTGGACGGCGTGGACGTGCGCGAGTGGAATGTGGCGCGCCTCCGCCGGCACGTCGGGATCATTTTCCAGGACACCCTGCTCTTCACCGGCACGGTCGAGGAGAACCTCAAGCTCGGCGTCGACGGCGCGGTCGCGCCCGCCGACCTCGCCCGCGCCGTGGAGACGGCGCGCGCCGCGGCCTTCGTCGCCGCGCTCCCGCGGGGGCTCGACGAGGCGCTGGGCGAGCGCGGCGCCAACGTCTCGCACGGCCAGCGCCAGCTGCTGGCCATCGCGCGGGCCCTCGTGTACAATCCGGCCGTTCTCGTGCTGGACGAGGCGACGTCGAGCGTCGACGCGGAGTCCGAAGCGCTGATCCGGGAGGCGATGTCGGGACTGCTCGCGGGACGCACGAGCCTCACGATCGCGCACCGACTCTCGACGGTCCAGCACGCCGACCGGATCCTGGTTCTGCATCGAGGCCGGATCCACGAGGAGGGGAGCCACGCGGCCCTGTTGCGGCGCGGCGGCCTCTACGCCCGACTCACGGAGCTCCAGGCGGGTCCGTCGGCGGCGTGACGTTTCGCGAGGCGGTGTGGCAGCTCGTTCGGCGCATCCCGCGCGGCCGGGTCGCGACATACGGACAGATCGCGGCGCTGCTCGGACGGCCCCGAGCCGCTCGCGCGGTGGGCGGCGCGCTCCGCGGGTGCCCCGCCAACCTCCCGTGGCACCGCGTGGTCAACGCGCAAGGCGCGGTCAGCTTCCGCGGGCGGATGAGTAGCATGCTGACGCAGCGGATTCGACTCGAAGCGGAGGGTGTCGTCTTCCGGCGGGGGCGTGTCGTCCTTCGCGCTCACGCGTGGCGACGGTGGAGAGGGCTTCCATGAAACTCGCGCTGACCCTCAGCTACTCCGGCGCGCAGATGTCGCTCGACATGGAGCGGATCCTCGAGGTCGAGCGGCTCGGCTTCGACTCGGTGTGGTCGGCCGAGTCGTACGGCTCGGACGCCGTGACGCCTGCCGCGTGGATCGCGGCGCGGACGGCGCGGATCCACGTCGGCACGGGGATCATGCAGCTCGCGGGCCGCAGCCCCGCGGCGACCGCGATGACGGCGATGACGCTCGACGGGCTCTCGGGCGGCCGCTTCCGACTCGGCCTCGGCGTGTCGGGACCGCAGGTCGTCGAGGGCTGGCACGGCCAGCCCTTCGGCAAGCCCCTCGCGCGGACACGCGAGTATGTCGCGATCGTGCGCCGCGTCCTCCGTCGGGAGAAGCCGCTCGAGTTCCGGGGCGAGTACTATCAGATCCCGTACGCGGGCCCGGACGCGACGGGCCTCGGCAAGCCGCTCAAATCGATCCTCCACGGCCGCCCGGACCTCCCGATCTATCTCGCGGCGATCGGCCCCCGGAACACGGCGCTCGCGGCGGAGATCGCCGACGGCTGGATCCCGACGTTCTTCTCGGCGCGGCGAATCAAGATGTTCCGGGAGTGGCTCGACGCGGGGTTCCGCACGCGCGGCGGCGCGCCCGCGGGGTTCGACATCATGCCGATGGTCCCGGTCGTCGTGGGGGACGACGTCGCCGCGTGCCGGCACCCGGTGAAGGCGAAGCTCGCGCTGTACGTCGGCGGCATGGGAGCGCGCGGCCGGAACTTCTACAACGACGTCGCGCGTCGCTACGGCTACGAGGAGGCGGCCAGGACGATCCAGGACCTCTACCTCGAGGGGCGGAAGGCGGAGGCCGAGACCGCGGTGCCGGACGCGCTCGTGGACGAGGTCGCGCTCTGCGGGCCGCGGGAGCGGATTCGCGAGCGGCTCGGCGAGTGGAGCGCGTCGGGGGTCACGACGCTCCTGATCGCCGGTGACGGACTCGCGGCGCGGACGATGGCCGAGCTGGCGCTGTAGCTTATCGGAGGGGGCCTCGACGGCCCCCTCCGAAACCTCCCCCAGGAAAGGTTGCGCCGGCGGAGCCGGCGCTCGAAGAGCCGTTTGAACGCGCGAGGGGCGCCGAGGAGGCGGGCGATGAGACTCAACGGCAAGGTCGCGGTGATCACGGGAGCGGCCTCGGGGATCGGCGCCGCGTCGGCCATCGCGATGGCCCGCGAGGGGGCCCGCGTCGTCGCGGCCGACCTCAACGAGGCGGGGGCCAAGGGGGTCGTCGAGCAGATCGAGAAGGCCGGCGGCCAGGCGCTGGCGGTGCGCGCCGACGTCGCGAAGGCGGCGGACAATCAGCTGATCGTCGAGAAGGCCGTCGCCACGTGGGGCACGCTCGACATTTTCTTCGCGAACGCGGGGGTGCCGCAATTCCCGACGCGCATCGAGGAGCAGGAAGAAGCGGTCTTCGACCGGATCTTCGCGGTCAACGTCAAGGGCGTATGGCTCGGGGCCAAGTACGCGCTCGCGGTCATGAAGCGGCAGAAACGGGGCGTGTTGTTGATCACGGCGTCGACCGCGGCGATCCGGCCGCGTCCCGGCGGTCAGACGTACGCGGCCTCGAAGGGCGCGGTCGTAACGCTCGCCAAGAGCCTCGCCCTCGAGGCCGCACCGCATGGCGTGCGGGTCGTGGCCATCGCCCCCGTGGCGACGGAGACCCCGATGCTCGCGACGTTCATGGGCAAGAAGGAGGTGGACGCCGAGGGGATGACGCGGTACATCGCGACCGTGCCGCTCGGCCGGCTCAACCGCCCCGAAGACATCGCCAACGCGGCGGTCTTCCTCGCCTCCGACGAGGCGGCGATGATCACGGGCTCCTGCCTCGAAGTCGACGGCGGCCGGTGTATTTAGGAACCCTGCCGGAATGAGAAGCGACATGCGGAACGCGGCCGGGGCGCACCTTGTCTCAGGCCCACTCACGCAGGCTCGCCTCGCGCGTCGGACGCGCTGCGGCTTCGCACGTCCACCGATGGTGCCGGCCTCGCGGCCCCCGGTACAGTGAAGATCATCCCGCTGGCTGCAGAATCGCTGGGCGTCCGCTCGATGGCGACCTATGTCGAAGCCGGCCAGACGGGGATCCTCATCGACCCGGGCGCGACCCTCTCACCGTCGCGCTTCAACCTGCCGCCGTCCGAGGAGGAGTGGGAGGCGTTCCGCCGCGCCAACGATCGGATCTCGGCGTACGCGACCCGCGCGTCGGTCGTCTTCGTCAGCCACTACCACGAAGACCACTTCCGCTCCGACCCGGCCACATACGTCGGCCGGACGGTGCTGCTGAAAGACCCGCGCCGGATGGTGGCGGGCCTCCAGGCCAAGCGCGGGACGGAGCTCTGGACGGCGCTCGGACCGGTCGCGCGCGTCGTGAGCGCCGACGGTTGCCGACGAACGACGCTCGAGCTGGACCTCCGGGTGTCGCCGCCGCTGCCGCACGGCGTCGACGGCTCGCCGCTCGGCGCGATCGTCGTGCTGACGGTCGTCGACCCGGGGGAGAACGAGCGCTTCGTCTTCGCGTCCGACGTCCAGGGGCCGCTCTCTCCCGTGGCCGCCGCGTACCTCGTCCAGGAGCGCCCGACGCTCCTCTATCTGTCGGGGCCGCCCTCGTACATCGAGCGGGACGTGGGCGCGAGCGTGATCGAGCGCGGCATCGACAATCTCCTGAGAGTCGTGGGGGCCACCGGGTGTCGCGTGATCATGGACCACCATGCGCTACGCGACGTGCGCTTCGCCGAGCGCTTCCGTCGAGTCTGGGACACCGGCGCCGTCGTGACCGCGGCCGGCTACCTCGGTCTCGCGGCGGCCCCGCTCGAGAGCCGGCGGTCGCACGCGTGGGCGCAAGCGCGCAAGGCGCCGGCGAGGGCCCCAGAGCGCCGTGCTATCATGACGCCGGTGGTCCGCAAGATCGCGAAAGGGGGATATCACGCGTGAGCACGGCGACGCAGACCAAGAGCCTCAACGTCGGCGACACGGCGCCCGACTTCACGCTGAAGACCATCGGGCTCAAGGAGATCAGCCTGAAGGACTTCCGCGGGAAGAACGTGGTGTTGCTGTTCTACCCGCTCGACTGGACGCCGGGCTGAAGCACCTGCATGCCCGCCTTCGACAAGCGCGTCGGCGACTTCGAGGCGGCGAATACCCAGGTGCTGGGTATCAGCACGGACAGCCCGTTCAGCCACGAAAACTGGGCGAAGGCGGTCGGCATCAGCCGCTATCCGCTCCTCTCGGACGTGCAGCGGAGCGTCGTGAAGGACTACGGCGTGTACTGGCCGGACTGGAACGCGAACGTCCGGGCCACGTTCATCGTCGACAAGCAGGGCAAGGTGCGCTTCACCGAGCGTTACGGCAAGGGCGAGCTGCCGCAGCCCGATAAGATTCTCGTGGAAGTCAAGAAGCTCGGATAGACGTCGCCGGCACGGGGGAGAGTCCTCCGCTCGGACCCTTCCCCCGTGCTTCCAGCCCTCGCGTCTCTCGCGTCAGCTTTACGGCTCCCGGCGCGCGCGCGTCGTGAGGGCCACGCCGGCCAAGATGCACGCTGTGCCGAGGATCTGCCAGATCCCGATCGGCTCCCACAGCAGGGTGGCCGCCAGCACAATGCCGACGAGCGGCTGGAGGTTCAGGAACACTGCCGAGCGGCTCGGGCCGACGACCTCGACCGCGCGATACCACCAGACGTGGGCGACGGCGCCGAGCACGCCCTGATAGAGGACGACCGCCCAGGCCGTGAGCGAGCCGAGGCGCGGCGCCGGGAAGAACGGCGCGGTGACCAGCGCCGTCGGCAGGACCAGGAGCGTGCCGGCCACGTACGCGCCCGTCGTGGCGAGCGCCGGCGAGAGGATGGCGAGGACGCGCTTGCCGTAGACCGTGTAAATCGACCAGCCGATGAGAGATCCGAGGACGATGAAGTCGCCCGCGCGGAGCTCCTCGAGCCGGAGCGCCCCGAGACGCCCGCTCGTGATCACGAGGAGGACGCCGAAGACGGAGACGACGACGCCGAGCCACTGGCGCGTCGCGAGACGCTCGCCGAGATAGAAGCGCGCGCCGAGCGCCACCATGACGGGGGTCGCCGCCTGGAGGATGACCGCGTTGCCCGCGGTCGTGTAGTAGATCGCGACGTACGAGAACTGCGTCGAGCCCCAGATGCCCGCGACGCCCAGGACGATGATGGCCAGCACGGCCGGGGCGCCAAGCCCGCGCGTGGCGTCCGCACCGGCGCGCGCCAGCAGGAGCACGAGAAGTCCGGACGCGATCGTGCAGCGGACGGCCGCGAGGAAGAAGGGCGGGAAATCCCCGAGCGCGAGCTTGGCGGTGGCCGGATAACTGCCCCAGAGCGCGGCGATCGCGACGAGCGCCGCGTAGGCGCGCGTTTGACTGAGTGCGGGCACCTGCCTATCATATGCCGCGCCTCGATGGCCGATCACATCCTCGAATCGCGCGTGTGGCTCGGCAAGGCGCGCCCCGACGTCTTCGCATTCTTCGCCGACCCGCGGAACCTGGCGCGGGTCACGCCGCCCGCGCTCCGTCTGCGCCTCCTCGCCGAGCCCGCGCCCATGGTCGCGGGGCGCGTTTACGACTTCGCGCTTTCGTGGCTCGGCGTGCCCCTCCGGTGGCGCGCCTTCATCCGCGAGTTCGATCCGCCCTACCGCTTCGTGGATGTGCAGGTGCGTGGCCCGTACGCGCGCTGGGAGCACCGCCACCGGTTTCTCGAGGCGCACGGCGGCACGTGGGTCGAGGATCGGGTGACCTACCGGCTGCCGCTGGGACCGCTCGGGCACGCGGCATACGCGCTCGTCGTGCGGCGCCAGCTCGCGGCGCTCTGGGCCTACCGCGACCGGCGGCTGGCGGAGCTTCTCGCGCCGGTCAGTTCGCCGGCAGGGTGACGCCGAGCTTCGCGAGCTTCGGTCGGACGCGCTCCGTCAGGAGCCCCAGGCGCGCGAGGTTCGCGACCATCGAGGCGTGCATGTCACGTTTGAAGAG
>QHSA01000152.1 GCA_003220315.1 Candidatus Rokuibacteriota bacterium | reverse complement strand
CGGTGAACGCCGGCGACGTTCTCGTGGTGATCAGCTGATGGCCGACGCGGTGATCGAGTTCAAGTCCGTCAACAAGTGGTTCGGGAAGATGCACGTCCTGCGCGACATCACGCTGGCCGTGACGGCGGGCGAGGTGGTCGTCGTGTGCGGCCCGTCGGGCTCGGGCAAGAGCACCCTCATCCGCTGCGTGAACGCGCTCGAGCCCATCCAGGGTGGCGAGCTCGTCGTGCTCGGCGAGTCCCTCACCAGGCCCGGCGTCAGCCTCTCGGCCCTACGGACGCGCGTCGGCATGGTCTTCCAGTCGTTCAACCTGTTCCCGCACATGACGGTGCTCGAGAACATCATGCTGGCGCCCGTCAAGGTGCGCGGCCTCAGCAAGGCCGAGGCGGCGCGCACGGCGCGCGCGCTCCTCGAGCGGGTTCGCATCCCGGACAAGGCGGAGAACTACCCCGCGAACCTCTCGGGCGGCCAGCAACAGCGCGTCGCGATCGCGCGTGCGCTGGCGATGCAGCCGAAGATCATGCTCTTCGACGAGCCCACCTCTGCGCTCGATCCGGAGATGATCAACGAAGTCCTTGACGTCATGACCGACCTCGCGAAGGACGGCATGACGATGATCGTCGTCACGCACGAGATGGGATTCGCGCGGCGGGTGGCCCACCGCGTCGTCTTCATGGACGCCGGCCGGGTGGTGGAGGAAGCCCCGCCCGAGCAGTTCTTCGCCGCGGCGAGGTCGGAGCGTGCCCGGGAGTTCCTGTCGAAAATTCTCACCCACTGAGCGGAGGGTCATGATGAGGCGAATGCTGGCGGTTCTCTCCATCCTCGGGCTCGCGCTGCCGATCGCGGCGCCCGCGCTCGCGCAGCAGGGCACGCTGGAGAAGATCGGTCAGAGCGGCGTGCTGACGATCGGGACGCGTACGGCATCCCCGCCGTTCGCGTTCGTCAACAAGCAAAACGAGTGGGTCGGCTTCTCGATCGACCTGGTCGAGCAGGCCGTCAAGCCCGCGATCGAGCGAAAGCTCGGCAAGCCCATCACGATCGAGAAGAAGGAGTCGACGCCGCCGACGCGCATCCCCTTGCTGTCGTCGAACGCGGTGGACCTCATCGCCGGCACGATGACCGATACCCGCGCGCGCCGCGAGTCGGTGGACTTCAGCCTGACCTTCTTCGTCACCGGAGCGCAGTTCCTGGTGAAGAAAAACAGCCCGATCAAGGGGATCGAATCGATCGCGGGCAGGCGCGTCGCCGCCCAGCAGGGCTCGACGAACGCCAAGCTCATCCGCGAGCGGGTGCCGACGGCGAGGCTCCAGGAGTTCCCGGACCAGCCGGCGGCGTTCCAGGCGCTCGCGCAGGGGCAGGTCGACGCCTACACGAACGATGGGATCCAGCTCTACGGGCTTCGAGCCAAGGCGCCGAGGCCGGACGACTGGAAGGTCGTGGGCGACTTCTTCTCCTACGAGCCGTACGGCATGGCGATGCGGAAGAACGACTCCGACTTCCGCCACGCCGTCAACGTCGGTCTCATGGAGGCGATCGAGTCGGGCAAGTACTTCGAGCTCTACGACAAGTGGTTCGGGCCGAACGGCGAGACCCCCTATCCGCTGACGCCGGAGAACAAGCGCTTCCTGATCATGCAGGTGGTGCCGAAGTAGGCCGGACCCTCGTTGCACTACGACTTCCACTGGCAGGTGCTCTGGAGCGGCCAGTCGGGGCGCTGGCTGCTCCAGGGCCTCGGCACGACGCTCGCGATCTCGAGCCTCGCGTGGCTCCTCGCCGTGGGCCTCGGGATCCTGTCGGGCGCCCTCCGCACGGTCCCGTGGAAGGCGCTGCGCGCCGTGGCGGCGTTCTACGTCGAGTTCTTCCGCAACGTCCCGCTGCTCGTCTGGATGTTCTTCTGGTATTTCGGGGTTCCGCCGCTCCTCCCTGAGGCGGCCCGCGAGTGGCTCTTCGACCACGGAGCCGAGTTCTGGGCCGGAATGTTCGCGCTCGGCGTCTACCACGGCGCCCGCATGTCGGAGGTCATTCGCTCGGGCATCCAGTCGATCCCGAAGACCCAGTTCGAGGCCGCCGTGGCGATGGGGCTCACGACGTTCCAGGCCTACCGGCTTGTCATCCTGCCGATCGCGCTCCGGCTCATCGTGCCGCCCGCGACGAGCGAGTCGCTCAACCTGCTCAAGAACTCGTCGGTCGCGCTCACGATTAGCGTGGCGGAGCTCACCTTCCAGACCCGCCAGATCGAGACCTACACGGCGAGGGCGATCGAGGCGCTCACGGCGGGCACCGTCATCTACCTGGTGCTCTGTGTCGGGATCGCGACGATCATGGCCCGCGTCGAGCGCCGCTTCGCGATCCCCGGCCTCATCGCGCGCGGCGGGTGAGCCGGTGCTCGACCTCTCGGTCATCGTCAACAACTTCGCCTTCCTCGTGGTCCAGGGGCTCCTGGGCCTCGGGGGCTTCACCGGCGGCACGCTGCGCCTCGCGATCCCCGCGATCGTCCTCGGCTTCGTCCTCGGCATCTTCATCGGGATCGCGCGGCTCGCGCGCGCCTGGTGGATCAGCCTGCCGGCGACGCTCTACGTCGAGTTCTTCCGCGGCGTGCCGCTCGTGATGGTGATCTTCTGGATCTGGTTCATCATCCCCCAGCTCCTGCGGCGCCCCATCCCCGAGTACGGCGTCGCGCTCACGGCCTTCGTCGTCTTCGAGGCGGCGTACTTCGGCGAGATCGTGCGCGCGGGCATCCAGTCGGTGCCGCGCGGCCAGGTCGAGGCCGCGACGGCGCTCGGCCTGACGCGCGCGCAATCGATGCGGTTCGTCGTGCTGCCACAGGCGATCCGCAACATGGTGCCGTCGCTCGTCACACAGATGATCGTGCTCTTCAAGGACACCTCGCTCGCTTCGATCATCGGCTACGTGGACCTCACCAAGGCGGCGCAGATCGTCAACAACCGTGAGATTCGCCCGTTCGAGCTCTACCTCTTCATCGCGGTCGTCTACTTCGTCTTCACCTACTCGATGTCCCGGATCGCCGCGCGCTTCGAGCGCCGGCTCGCCTGACGGGCGCGGCGGGCCCGTGCTCGAGGTCCTCTTCAAGACGCTCGTCTCGCTGGGCCTCCTCGCCGTCGGCGCGGCCTACGCCGGCGGCTGGCGCCGGCTGCGCGCCGCCGGCTACGCGGCGCCGCGCTGGCGGTTCGCGCTCTACGTGCTCGGCCTCGCCACGATCGGGGCGGCGCTCCTCTCCCCCCTCGACGCCCTCGCGGCCGAGCGCTTCTCGGCCCACATGGGCCAGCACCTGCTCCTGACGATGGTCGCGGCGCCGCTCCTGGTCCTCGGCAACCCGCTGCCGCTCGTCCTCTGGGGCGTGCCGGCCGGCGTCCGGCGCGCGCTCGGGGCGACGCTGCGGCGCGGCGCGCCGCTCCGGACCGCGCTGTCGGCCCTCACCTTGTTGCCCGTGGCCGGGATCCTCCACGTCACCACGGTCTGGGTCTGGCACCTGCCGTTCATGTACGATGCCGCGGCCGAGCACGAGCTGGTGCACGCCGTCGAGCACGCGACCTTCTTCTCGACGGCGATCCTCTTCTGGTGGCCGATCGTCCAGCCGGCGCCGCGGCTCCACCCGCGACCCCATGCCGGCTTCCAGATCCTGTACCTTCTGCTCGCGACCGCGCAGAACACGGCGCTGGGGATGCTGCTCGCCGTGCCCGAGCGCGCGTACTACCCGTACTACGTGCGGACCGCGGCGGTGCTCGGCATCAGCGCGGTGGACGATCAGCTGCTCGGGGCGGGCCTCATGTGGAGCGGGGGACACATGTACCTGCTCCCGATCCTTCTGGTCCTCTGGGGCCTCGCGCGCGAGCGCGTCGTGTAGAATCGCCCAGGAAGGAGGACGCCATGCCCCTGCCACCGGCCGCCTTCGCCGAGGCCCTGCTCAGGGAAGCCCGCGAGACGCATCCCTGGCTCCATCACCCGCTGTTCCAGCTGATCTATCGGGGGGAGCTCCCGCGCGCTCAGGTCCAGCGCGTCATCCGGCAGCAGGGGTGCTTCTTCCTCGACACGCTCCGGCACGCGGCGTGGAAGATCATCTCCGTCGGCGGCGACACGCCGACCTTCGAGGACCTCGAGCGCCAGCGCGCCCTGATCCCGCTCGTCGTCGAGGAAGGCGGTGAGGACACGGTGGGCGGGAAGACGACGGCCCACGCCTACCTCTTCGTCAAACTCGCCGAGGCCCTCGGGATCGCGCGGGACGAGCTGTTCTCGACGGAGTACCTGCCCACGACCATCATCGAGAAGAACGAGCTGTTCCTGCTGCAGCGCTCGTCCACGCTCGAGGCCCTCTGCGGGGGGAACATCGCGACGGAGTCGATCAACCCGATCCACATGCAGCGGATGGCGGACGCGATGGAGAAGCACTACGGCGTGGACCGGGCGGCGCTCGACTTCTATTACGTCCACGTCGAGGTCGAGGGCGACCACGCCGAGCGCGCCGTGCGGATCCTCTCGAAGCTCGCGACGACCGACGCGGAGCAGGCGCGCGGCCGCCTCGCGATGCGGCGCGCGCTCACGGCCCGGCGGATCTGCGCCGACGGGATGCTCGAGGCGTTCGTCGGCCCCGCCGGGCGCTGAGCGGGACTCGGGCGCCGCCCTCAGTCGCCGAGCAGGCGGAGCACCTCGTCGTGCTTGCGGACACGCTCGCCGACCTTCAGCGCCACCTCGCTGCCACGCTCCGCGCGCTGCACCCCGCGGTGGTCCACCTGGAGCGACTCGACCCGCTGGATGACGTCGGTCGTGTGACCGCGGATGCGGATCCTGTCGCCGACCTGGAGGGCGCCCTCGCCGAGCGTGATCGCCGCAACGCCGACCTTCGCGTAGTAGTCCGTGACGGTGCCGACCTTCTCTTCCGTCGCCACGTGCTGCTCGCGCCGCCCCGGCCCCTACTTGATCGCGCCCGCGGTCAGGCCGGAGACGTAGTAGTCGAGAAAGAAGACGTACAGGATCACGATCGGGACCGAGCCGAGGACGGCTCCCGCCATGAGCGAGCCCCAGAAATAGATGTCGCCGCGGATCAGCTCGCTCGTCACGCCGACGCTCGCGGTGATCTGGTCCGACGACGACGTGAACGTGAGGGCGTAGATGAACTCGCTCCACGAGAGTGTGAATGCGAACAGGGCGGCACACACGAGACCGGGGATCGCGATCGGCAGCACGATGCGCAGCAGCGCCTGGATGCGCGTGGCGCCGTCGACCATCGCGCACTCCTCGACCTCCTTCGGCACGGTGCGGAAGTAGCCCATGAGGAGCCACGTGCAGAACGGCACCAGGAACGTCGGGTAGGTCACCACCAGGGCCCACTTGGAATCGCCAAGCCCCAGCCAGTTCACGACCTGGGCGAGGGGGAGGAACAGGAGCGAGGTGGGCACGAGGTAGGTCACGAAAATGCCGGTGCCGAACGTGTCCACGCCGAAGAACCTGAGCCGCGCCAGCGCGTAGGCCGCGACGGTCCCGATCACGACGGACACGCTCGTGGCGAGCACGGTGACGATCAAGCTGTTCTTGGTCCAGGTGAGGAACTCGGTGTCCCACAGCAGCTTGCCGTAGTGCTCGAGCGTCGGCCCCTGGCGGATGATGAGCGGCACCGCGTGCCGGTCGTAGAGCTCGCGATCCTGCTTCAGCGAGGTGAGCGCCATGTGGTAGAAGGGGAACAGCGCGAAGACAAGGAAAGGAACGAGCAGGAGATGCATCGTCAGCTTCCGCAGCCGCGGCCGCTTCGCGACCGCCATCAGTATGCCTGCTTCCGCACGAAGCGGAGCTGAGCCCAGACGACGAAGACGAGCAGCGGGAAGAGGTAGAGCGAGATGGCCGCGCCCTCGCCGATCCGCCCCGTGTCGATGCCCACCACACGGGACAGCGTGGCGAAGAGGTGGGTGGAATTGATCGGCCCGCCGCGGGTGAGCACGTAGACGATGTTGAAGTCGCTGAAGGTGAAGATCGTCGAGAAGAGCACCACGATCGCCAGCACCGGCTTAAGGAGCGGGAGGGTGATGAGCCAGAAGCGCGCAACGGGGCCGGCGCCGTCGGCCTCCGCCGCCTCGTAGAGCTCGCGCGGAATCGCGACGAGCCCCGCGAGGATGGTGATGGCGAAGAAGGGCAGCCCCCGCCACACGTTGACCGTCACCACGGCCGTCATCGCGTAATACTTCTGGCCGAGCCAGTTTGGCCCGGGCGGATCCATGAACCCGACCGCGATGCCCGTCCAGTTCACCACGCTGTAGAGCGAGTTGAACATCCACCACCAGCCGAGCGTCGAAAGCGCGGTGGGGATCACCCACGGCAGCAGCACCGCGCCGCGGATGAAGCGCTTGAACCAGAGCTGCTCGTTGAGGAGCAGCGCCAGGCAGATTCCGAACACCAGCTTAAACGCCACCGCGATCCCGGTGAAGACGAAGGCGTTCTGGAAGGTCTGACGGAAGGCGTCGCTGTCCCAGAGCCGCACGAAGTTCCTGATCCCGATGAATTCGCTCGGGCGGCCGATGAACGCGTTCGACATGGCGAAGTAGAGCGCCATCAGGAAGGGATAGGCGACGAGGAGCACGAGGAGGAGCAGGGCCGGCGTGACGAATACCGGCCCGAGGATCGACTCCTGGTCGAGCCACTCGCGCACGCGCCCGGCGAGCCGCGGGCGGCCGCGCGGGACTGGGATGTCGTCTGCTCTGACGGCCATGTCAGCCGGCGAGGATCTTCCTCATTTCGATCTCGGCCCAGGCGATGGCGTCCTTGGTCGAGGTGCCCGTCACCGCCTTGGCGAGCATGTTGGGCAGCAGATAGGTGTTGGTGATGAGCTGGACCTTGTCCGAGGGCGGCGCCGGCCATCCATAGGTGTGGTACTGGACCCCCTCGCCTCTGAGGGCGGCGTACTTGGGATCCGTGCGCAGTACTGGATGGTCTTGGAGCTTGTCGTAGACTGGCAGATTGAACGCGTCGCCCGACATGATGTACTCGTCGTAGACCTCTCGCTTGCCGAGCAGGTACCGGATCCACTCCTTGGCGGGCTCGACGTTCTTCGAGAATTTCCAGATGCCGATGTGGCGCGGAGTGTCGGTCTCGTGGCGGCCCTGGGGGCCGCCGAGGCTCCGGTGGTGGTTGATGCCATCGGCGGTGACGAGCTTCCGCTGCTTTGCCACGATGTAGGCGCTCACGGGGTTGTGGATCCAGCCCGCCTTGCCCTGCTGGATCGACTCGTTGTTGCTCGCGTCCGACCACGACAGCACCTCGGGCTCCATGCAGTCGCGGAACATCTTCTTGTACCACTCGATCGTCTGGGCGGTGGCCGGCGAGTTGATGCGCACGGTCTTGCCGTCCTTGTCCACCTCCATGCCGCCGAACGACCACAGCACGGGCCCGGCGGTGGAGATCGAGTCGTAGTTCTGGCTGATGGGGATGCCCACCGGGTTCCCCATCTTCTTGAGCTCCTTGCCCACGGTGTAGAGGTCTTCCCAGGTGTCGGGCACCTTGAGGCTCGCCTTCTTGAAGAGGTCCTCGCGATAGGTCGCGACGAACATCCCGTGGTACTGGGGCACGGCGCGCCACACCCCGTTGACGTGAGCGCCTTCGTACGCCGAGCTGATCGCCTTGCCGTACTTCTTCTCGAGCTCGCCCACGACATCCGAGACGTCGACGAGCTGGGGCTCGTACAGCCACGGGAAGTGCATGCGCATCTCGACGAGGTCGTGCCCGGCCTGGGTCTGGACCTCGGACGCGTACTTGGCCTGCTGCGGGCCCATGTGCGAGACGTGGTCGATCTTGAGCTTGATGCCGGTGTCCCTGGTGAAGCGCTGGCCGATCTCGGCCAGCTTCTTGTCCGAGGCGGGGGCGAAGTTGTTCCAGCAGAGGTACGAGACCTCCCGCTGCTGGCCGCGGGCCGGCGGAACCCGCGTGGCGAGAATGCCGGCGAGGCCTCCAGCGGCTGTCGTCAGGAAGCGGCGGCGGCGGATCGGCTCCATGGCTCCTCCCTTTCTGGCGATGAGGGGCCGCACGATACCAAGCGGTGAGAGGAGTGTAGACAACGCGCGCCGGGTGTCAAGGCGCGCCGCGGCTCACGACGTCTCCTCCGCCTCGCGGATCGTGCGGGGGAACCGCTCCTCGAGCATCACGTAGAGCGTCGGGATGAGGATCAGCGTGAAGAAGGTCGAGACGAGCAGGCCGCCGATGACCGCGATCGCCAGCGGCTGGTTCGCCTCCGTGCCGACCCCGAACGCGAGCGCCATCGGCAGCAAGCCGACGACGGTCGTGAGGACGGTCATGAGAATGGGGCGCAGGCGGATCCGCCCGGCCCGCGGGACCGCGACGCGCAGGGGCTCGCCGTGGCGGCGCCGCTCGTTGATGTACTCGACGAGGAGCACGCCGTTGGAGACGACGATGCCGACCATCATGATGATGCCCATGAACGACGTCGTGGAGAGGGTCGTGTTCGTGAGGTAGAGCGCCCAGAAGACGCCGATGAGCCCCATGGGCACGGAGAACATGATCGTGAACGGATCCTTGAGCGAGCGGAACTGAGACGCGAGCACCATGTACACGAGCAGGACCGCGAGGAGGGAGGTGAAGGAGAGGCTCGCGAAGGACTCGCGCTGCTGCTCGGTCTGGCCCCCGAGGCGGACCGTGAAGCCGGCCGGCAGCGGGAGCCGACCGAACTTCGCCTCGAGCTCCTCCGAGATCGAGCCGAGGTCGCGGCCCACGGCGTTGGCCGCGATGCGGACGAGACGCTGCTGGTACTTCCGCTCGATCTCCACCGGACCCGCCGACTGCTTGATGTCCGCGATCGTGGACAGGAGGACGGGACGCCCGTCGTCCGTCGTCACGAAGATCCGCCCCAGATCCTCCGGCGTCCGCCGGTACGGCTCGTCGAGCTGGACGACGACATTGTACTGGTTGCCCGTCCGCGGGTCGGTGAAGATCGACGGGCTGATGCTCGCGTTGGAGTTCAGCGAGAAGAGGACGGCCTCCGCGATCCCTCGCTGGAAGAGGCCCGCGGCCGCCGCCTTCTCGCGGTCGACCGTGATCTCGAACTGTGGGTAGTTCGCGTCGCGGCTGATCGTCACGTCGGTGACGCCGCTCGTGGACGCCATGATGCGGGCGAGCTCGCGCGAGAGGGCGTCCGCCGCGCCGAGGTCGTAGCCGAGGACTTCGACCTCGAGCGCCGTGTCGGACCCGAAGTTGATGGTCCGGGCCACCAGGCCGCCGGGGACGAAGCGATACGTCGTGCCGGGAAACTTCCCGGCGAAGCGGGGCCTGAGCGCGGCGATGATCTCCCGGTCGCTCCGCTTGCGCTCGTCCGCGGTCGAAAGGTCGACCTGCACACTGGCGCTGTGCGGGCCGGTGTTGCTGGTGAAGACCGCCGACGGCCCTTGCGGGATGCCGACGTTCGAGACGATCGAGACCAGCTCCTCTGCCCGCAGCTCCGCCTTGACGATCGACTCCATCGCCTTGACGATCCGTTCCGTCTCCTCGACCCGCGTGCCCACCGGCGCCCTGAGGTTGATGCGGAACTGCGCCTCGTCCGACGCCGGGAAGAACTCCGTGCCGATGAGCGGCCCGAGACCGAGGGAGGGCGCGGACACGAGGAAGAGGCTGGCCACGAACGCGCCCGCGGTGGAGCCCACCACCAGGCGCGGGTGCGCGAGCGCCCACTCGATCGATCGCGCATAACGCTCCTCGATCCACGTGAAGAAGTCCCGAGAGCCGAGGAACAGACGGTCCCGCAACGACCGGGACGCGGGGCCGACCGGCTTCTCGGGCGTGATCAGCTTCAGGGCCAGGAGTGGCGTCACGGTGCGTGAGACGAGGAAGGAGGCAAAGAGCGAGATCGAGATCGTGAACGTGAGCGGGATGAAGAGCAGTTTGATCTGGCCCTCGAGGAACACCGTCGGCACGAAGACGATGATCGTCGTGATGGTCGCGGAGAAGATCGGCATCGCCACCTCACGGGCGGCGTCGAGGACGGCCGTACGCCGCGGCGTGCCCGGGATGTTCAGGTGTCGATTGATGTTCTCGAGCTCGACGATCGAGTCGTCCACGAGCCGGCCGACCGCGAGGGCGAGGCCGCCCAGGGTGAAGACGTTGAGCGTTTGGCCCAGGAAGTACATACAGATGAACGACAGGAGGATCGACAGGGGGATCGCGATCGAGATGATCAGCGTCGACGTCAACGATCGCAGGAAGACCAGGATCACGACGAACGCGAGCACCGAGCCCTGGATCGCCTCGTCCCAGAGGCTCTCGATGGCTCGCCGGATATAGATGGACTGATCGAAGGTGATGCCCACCTTCACGCCCGGGGGGACACCCAGGAGCGTCGGGAGGAGCTTCTTCACCTGGTCGACGACCGCGATCGTGTTCGCCCCCGGCTGCTTGTTGACGCTGAGGAACACGCCGCGCTCGTCGTCGATGCGCACGATGGAAGTCTGGGTCTCGTGGGAGTCGGCGACGTACCCGAGGTCCTTGACGTGGATCGGCACGCCGTTGGGCCCGACCGTGCGGACGACGATGTTCTCCATCGGCGGGACGATGGCGAACTGGTTGTTCGTGTAGAGGTTGTAGTCCAGGCGGCCGGCCTTCATGTCCCCGGCGGGGAGCAGGAAGTTGGCGCTGTTCACCGCGCTCACGACGTCGACGATTGACACGCCCTTGGCGTAGAGCTGGTCGCGGTTGAGGTTCACCGTGATCTGCCGGACCTTGCCGCCGTCGATCGACGCCGAGGCGACGCCGCCGAGCCGCTCGAGCTGGGGCTCGATGGCGTTGTAGGTGAGATCGTAGAGCTGTCGCTCGTCGAGCCCGCCGCCCGAGACCGTCACCAGCACGACCGGGATGTTCGAGAGGTCGTAGCGCACGATGAACGGCTGCTTGATGCCCGTGGGAAGGGAATTGAGGATCTGCTGGATCCGCTGGATGACCTCGGTCTGGCCGTTGTTGACGTCGGCGCCCCAGTTCATCCACAGCCGCACCGTGGAGAGCCCCTGCCGCGACTTCGATTCCACGAACTTGACGTCGCTCACGGCGCTGACGGCCTTCTCGATCGGGTAGGTGACCGTCTTCTCGATGTCGAGGACGCCGGCACCGGTGTAGATGGTGCCGACGTTGATGATGGGCAGGTTGATGTTGGGGAACAGGTCGACCGGCAGCCGACCGAGGGCGACGAGTCCGAGGATGGCGACGCCGAGCGAGGCCATGAGAATCGCGATCGAATTCCGCAGGGCGAGGAGGGTCATCCACACGGGAAATCCTCGCCGGCTACCGCGACCTCAGGAGCGATCGTCCGCGAGCGCCCGGGGGAAGCGCTCCTCGAAGATGACGTAGAGGGTCGGGATGAGGACGAGGGTGAAGAAGGTCGAGACGAGCAGACCGCCGATGACGGCGATCGCCAGCGGCTGGTTGGCTTCGGTCCCGACGCCGAACGCGAAGGCCATGGGCAGCAGGCCGACGACGGTGGCGAACACGGTCATGAGGATCGGCCGCAGCCGCACCCGTCCCGCGCGCGGGACCGCCTCCAGGAGCGGCACCCCGTGTCGGCGCAGCTCATTGATGTACTCGACGAGGAGCACGCCGTTCGAGACCACGATGCCGACCATCATGATGATCCCCATGAAGGAGGTGCTCGAGAGCGTGGTCTTGGTCAGATAGAGGGCCCAGAAGACACCGATGAGCCCCATCGGCACCGAGAACATGATCGTGAACGGGTCCTTCAGCGATCGGAACTGCGACGCCAGCACCATGTAGACGAGGATGACGGCGAGCAGGGACGTGAAGGAAAGACTCCCGAAGGCCTCGCGTTGCTGCTCGGTCTGCCCGCCCAGGCGGATGGTGAACCCGGCGGGCAGCGGGAGGCGACGGAACTTCCCTTCGAGCTCCTCGGACACCGAGCCGAGGTCGCGGCCGACGGCGTTGGCGGCGACGCGGACGAGGCGCTGCTGGTACTTCCGCTCGATCTCGACCGGCCCCGTCGACTGGGTGATCTCGGCGATCGTGGAGAGCAGCACGGGGCGGTCGTTGGCGGTGACGAAGAGCCGACGGAGATCGTCGGGCGTCTGCCGGTACGGCTCGTCGAGCTGGACGACGAGGTTGTACTGGTTGCCCGTCCGCGGGTCGGTGAAGATCGAGGGGTTGACGCTGGAGTTCGAGTTCAGGGAGAAGAGCGCGGCCTGCGCGATGTCACGCTGCGAGAGCCCGGCGGACGCCGCCTTCTCCCGGTCGACCCTGACATCGAACTGCGGATAGTTCGCGTCGCGGCTGACGTTGACGTCGGCCACGCCCTCCGTCGACTGCATGATCCGTGCGACCTCACGCGAGAGGGCCTCGGCGGTCGCGAGGTCGTACCCGAGGATCTCCACCTCGATCGCCGTCTCCGAACCGAAGTTGACGACGCGAGAGACGAGGCCGCCGGCGACGAACTGGTAGCGCGTGCCGGGAAACTGCCCGACGAACGCCGGTCGGATCGCGTTCACGATCTCGCGGTCGCTCCGCTTCCGCTTGTCCGCCGTCGTCAGGTAGACCTGAACCGTCGCGCTGTGCGGGCCCGTGTTGCCGGTGAAGACGGCTGACCGACCCTGCGGGATGCCGACGTTGGTGACGAGCGTCTTCAGCTCTTCGGGGCGGACGGCCGCCCGGACGATGGACTCCATCCCCTTGACGATTCGCTCGGTCTCCTCGATCCGCGTGCCGATCGGCGCCTTGATGTTGATTCGGAACTGCGCCTCGTCCGAGGGGGGGAAAAACTCCGTCCCGATGAGCGGCTTGAGACCGACGCGGGGTGCCAAGACCAGGAAGAGGCTCGCCACGAAGGTGACGGCGATTGAACCGATGACGAGCCGACGATGGCCCAGCGCCCAGACGACGATGTGCTGGTACACCTCCTCCGTGCGTTCGAAGAAGCTCCGTGAGAATCGGAAGACCCGATCGCGGAGCGATCGGGAGGCCGGGTCGATCGACCTCTCCGGCCGAAGGACTTTCAGGGCGAGGAGGGGGGTGACGGTCCGCGACACCAGGAAGGAGGCGAAGAGCGAGATCGAGATCGTGAACGTCAGCGGGATGAAGAGGAGCTTGATCTGACCCTCGAGGAAGACGGTGGGCACGAAGACGATGATCGTCGTAATGGTCGCCGAGAAGATCGGCATCGCGACTTCGCGGGCGGCGTCCAGCACCGCCCGCCGGCGCTCCTGGCCCGGCATCGCCAGGTGCCGGTTGATGTTTTCCAGCTCGACGATCGAGTCGTCGACCAGACGACCCACGGCCAGGGCGAGCCCGCCGAGCGTGAACACGTTGAGCGTCTGCCCCAGGAAGTACATGACGATGAACGAGAGCAGGATCGAGAGCGGGATGGCGACCGAGATGATGAGGGTCGAGGTGAGCGAGCGTAGGAAGATCAGGATGACGATGAAGGCCAGCGCCGAGCCCTGGATGGCCTCGTGCCAAAGGCTCTCGATGGCCTGGCGGATGTAGATCGACTGGTCGAACGTGATTCCGACCTTCACGCCCGGAGGCACGCCGATGACCTTCGGGATGAGTTCCCGGACCTGGTCGACCACCGTGACGGTGTTCGCGCCCGGCTGCTTGTTGACGCGCATGAAGACGCCGCGCGCACCGTCGATCCGCACGACGGCGGTCTGCGTCTCGTGCGAGTCCACGACGTACCCGAGATCCTTGATGTGGATCGGCACACCGCTCCCGCCCGACTTGCGGACGACGATGTCCTCCATCGGCTGGACGAGCCGGAACTGGTTGTTGGTGTAGATGTTGTAGTCGAGTCGCCCGACTTTGATGTCGCCGGCGGGCAGGAGGAAGTTCGAGTCGTTGACGGCGCGGACGACGTCGAGCACCGACAGCCCCTTGGCGAAGAGCTGGTCGCGGTTCAGGTTGACCGTGATCTGTCGCACTTTGCCGCCGTCCACCGACGCCGAGGCGACCCCGCCCAACCGCTCGAGCTGAGGCTCGATCGTGTTGTAGGCGAGGTCATACAGCTGCTTCTCGTCGAGCCCGCCCCCCGACGCGGTGACGAGGCACACCGGGATGTTCGAGAGGTCGAACCTGAGCACAAACGGCTGCCTGATCCCCGTGGGGAGCGAGCTGAGGATCTGCTGGATCCGCTGGATGACCTCCGTCTGGCCGTTGTTGACGTCGGCGCCCCAGTTCATCCAGAGCCGCACCGTGGACAGCCCCTGCCGTGACTTCGAGTCGACGAACTTCACGTCGCTGACGGCGCTGACGGCCTTCTCGATCGGATAGGTCACCGTCTTCTCGATGTCGAGGACGCCGGCGCCCGTGTAGACAGTCCCGATGTTGATGATCGGCAGGTTGATGTTGGGGAAGAGATCGATGGGGAGTCGCCCGAGGGCGACGAAGCCGAGGATGGCCACGGCCAGCGCGGCCATCAGGATGGCGATCGAGTTGCGCAGGGCGAGCAGCGTCATCCACATGCTACTTCCTCGCCTCCGCGCGGACTCGCTGGCCGTCGCGGACCAGCTCCTTTCCCTCGACGATGACGAGCTCGTCTCCGCCGAGCCCCTTGGTGACCTCGACGAGCGTGCCCTCCCCGACGCCGGTGGCGATCGTCCGCTTGCCGACGACACCGTCGTTGACGACGAACACGACCGGCGTGTCGCCCTCATTCGAGATCGCCTCGCCCTGGACCAGGATCGCACCGGGATGATGCGCGATGACCAGCTCGACGCGCGCGTACATGCCGGGCTTGAGGAGCGCGTCGGGATTCGTGATCATCATCTCGACGCCCAGCGTGCGCGTCCTCGGATCGAGGGCGTGGACGATGCGCGTCGCCCGCGCCTCGAACATGCGCTCGGGGTAGGCGTCGACGAGGACGCGCGCGACCGAGCCGAGACGGATGAGGGTGATGTGCCGTTCCTGGACCTCGAGCTGCACCTTGACGGTCGCGATGTCCTGGAGGACCAGGATGCCCACCGCCTGGGTCGACGTGCCCGCCTGCTGGGAGTTGACCGCGGCGCCCGGGTAGAGGTTCCGCGCCGAGATGTAGCCGGCGAACGGCGCGAGGATGCGGGCGTTGTCGAGGTTGGTCTGGGCGATCTTGAGGAACGCGCGAGCGCCGTCGACGTTGGATTGCGCGAGCGCGACCTGGCTCCGCTGGGTGTCGATCTGGCTGCGTGCCGCGGCGAGCTGCGCCTCGGCGGCGGCGAGCGACGCCTGCGAGGACTCCGCGTTCGTCTTCGCGTTGTCCAGGTCCATCGCCGCGATGAGCCCTCGGCCGTGGAGGTCCGTGAGCCGCGCGGCGTTCCGCGCGTCGTTGGTCGCGACGGTGCGGGCCTTGACGAGGTTCGCTTCCTGGTTGACGGCGTTGGCCTTCGCGGATTCCAGATTCGACTCGGCGACCTTCAGGTTGGCCGCCGCCGTCGCCACGGCGGCGCGGGCCTGCTCGACGGCGGCGGCGAGCTCCGGCGCCTCCACCTCGACCAGGAGCTGGCCCTCCCTGACGAAGTCGCCGAGGTCGGCGCCGAGCCGCTTGATGTACCCGCTCACCTTGGAGAAGATCGCGACTTGCTGGTTCGGGAGCACGTCCGCGGTGTAGGCGAGCTTGACGTCGAGGTCCTTCCGGATCGGCTTCATCACGGCCACGACGATCTCGAGCTGACGCCGGGGCACGGCGGCGGCCTGCTGCTTCCGGATCCGGTACCCGACGAGGGTCGTGACGAGGGCACCGAGGGCGAGGAGGACGACGAACACGCGGTGCCGGCGGAAGAAGGCCGTCACGGGGCGGTGCGCGCTTCGGCTCGGGGCCTCACGCCGGCCGGAAACGTCTGGAGGCGCCCGTCGGCGGGGTTGATCGTGGTGAGCGGCGGGACGTAGGACTCGTGGTCGGAGACGCGACGCTCCCAGTGGCCCGGGACGAGGACGGTTCCCCCGGTGTGCGGAGTGGGGAGATATCGGTCCGGCACCCAGACGCTGTCGGGCCGCGGCGCCGGCAGCGGCGTCACCGTGGGCACGGGTGCGGTGCTCGACCGGGTGATCGCGTCCACCGCGTGGCCGAGCCCGGTCCCGCCGCCCGTCTGGAGGAACAGGAGCCCGCCCGCGAGCAGCGCGCCGGTCCAACGCATCAGGCGTCCCTCGGCTTCCAGCCCTTGTAGCGCTCGCGCAGCACTTTCTTGTCGAACTTGCCGACGCTCGTCTTGGGCACCGCGTCGATGATCTCGACGTCGTCCGGCAGCGCCCACTTGGCGACCTGGGGCCGGAGGTGGTCTATGATCTCCGCTCGGTCGAGCCGCGTCCCGGGCTTCGGCACGACGCACGCCAGCGGTCGCTCGACCCACTTCGGGTGCGGCACGGCGATGACGGCCGCCTCGAGGACCTTGGGGTGCGACATGATCATGTTCTCGAGGTCGACGCTCGAGATCCATTCGCCGCCGGACTTGATCAGGTCCTTCGTGCGGTCGGTGATCTGCACATAGCCCTCGGCGTCGATCGTCGCGACGTCCCCGGTCCTGAACCAGCCGTCCTCGGTGAACCGGGAGACCGAGTCCGGGTTGTTGTAGTAGGCGCCGACGACCCACGGGCCCCGCACCTGGAGCTCGCCCATGCTCGTCCCATCCCACGGCAGCTCCGCGCCGGCGTCGTCCACGATGCGGACGTCCACGCCGACCGACGGGTACCCGACGCGCGCGCGCACGTCGTACTGCGCGTCCTCGGACCAGCCCTTCATGTAACTCTTGAGCCGTGCGATCGTGCCGAGGGGCGTCATCTCCGTCATGCCCCAGGCGTGAGACATGACCACACCGAACTGATCCTTGAAGGCGAGCTGGAGGTGCTTGGGCGCCGCCGAGCCGCCGATCGCGATCGTGCGGAGCGAGGCGATGTTCCAGCCCTCCTTCTCGCACAAATCTTTCACGGCGATCCAGATCGTCGGCACCGCGCCGGTGAAGGTGACCTTCTCGTTCTGGACCAGCTCGCAGATGTCGCGCGGCTGGGGATTCGGCCCCGCGAAGATCTGGGTCGATCCCACCATCACGCCCGTGAACGGCAGGCACCAGGCGTTGGCGTGGAACATGGGGACGATGTGCAGGACCGTGTCGTCCTCCGAGATCCCGAACGAGTCGGTCAGCGCCTCCCCCAGGCAGTGCAGGAACATCGCCCGGTGCGTGTACACGACGCCCTTCGGGCTCCCCGTGGTGCCCGAGGTGTAGCACATGCCGGCCGCGTCGGTCTCCTCGAGCCGGGGCCAACTCGTGACGGGCGTGGCGGCGGCGAGGAGCGCTTCGTACTCGTCGAAACCGGCCGGCACCGTCGCGTCGGGCGTGTCGCGCATGATCACGATCCGGCGCACGCTCGGGATCTTCTCGCGGACCGCCTCCAGCACGGGCCACACGCTCGCGTCGGCGAAGATCACCGAGTCCTCGGCGTGGTTGACGATGTAGACGAGGTCCTGGGCCGAGAGCCGGAAGTTCAGCGTGTGGAGGACGCAGCCGCTGAGCGGCGCCGCCCAGTAGATCTCGAGGTGGCGGTGGCTGTTCCAGGCGAAGGTCGCCACGCGGTCGCCCTTCCGGAGGCCGAGGGTCCGGAGGGCGCCGGCGAGGCGGGTCGTCCGCTCGGCAAAGTCCGCGTACGTATGGCGGAAGAGCGGACGGCCGGGGATGCGTGTGGCGATCGTCTTCTTCGCGAAGAGCCGACGGCTCCGCTCGAAAAAGTGCGTCAGCGTGAGCGGGTAGTCCATCATGAGCCCGTCGAGCGCGTGACTCATCGTCATCGGCCTCCCAGATCCTTCGACGTCGGACAGCGGACTCCGCCCATCCCCGGCGAACCCCTCCCGTCCATCCCCGCGATTATAAGGATAGAGTCGCGGGAGGTCGACGTCCACTCGGGCGCGCCGGGATCATGGTCGAGTCTGGGATCATGGTCGTGCGAGCCGAGCGGCGGCCGCGGAGGCTCGGCGACGCGCGCCGCGAGGCGAGTCTGGGATCATGGTATCGTGATGCCGCGATGCACTCACGCTGGGACGATGCCGAGGCCCGCCGGCTCGAGGGTCTCGATCTCCTCGTCTACGCTTCCCGTCTGATCGGCGCCGAGACCTCGCTCGTCGTCTGGGGCGGCGGCAACACCTCGATCAAGACCATCGAGCGCGACCACCGCGGCCGCGAGGTCCAGGTGCTGCGGGTGAAGGGAAGCGGCTCGGACCTCAAGTCCGTCCAGCGCAAGGACTTCCCGGGCGTGCGCATGGACGACATCCTGGCGTTGCTCGAGCGCGACGACATGGGCGACACGGAGATGGTGAGCTACCTTGCCCACGGGCTCCTGGATTCCGGCGGGACCCGCCCGTCCATCGAGACGCTGCTCCACGGCTTCCTGCCGTCCCACGCTGTCATCCACACGCACGCCGACGCGATCGTCTCGCTGACGAACAACGACCACCACCGCGACGTCTTCGCGGAGGTCTACGGCAAAGACGTGATCACGCTCCCGTACCGGCGCCCGGGGTTCCGCATCTCCCGCGACGTGGCCGACGCGCTCCGCGGCCATCCCGACGCGACGGCGCTCGTGCTCGAGCGTCACGGCACGATCACCTGGGGCGCGACCGTTCGGGACGCCTACGATTCGACGCTCGAGCTGATCACGCGCGCCGAGGAGGCGATCGCCGCGCGGAAGCGCGGCCGGCCAGTCTTCGGCGGCCCGCGCGTCCCCATGCGGGAGGGGGCGGCGCGGCGGGCGGCCGCGCTCGCGGCGGCGCCGCGCCTGCGCGGCGCGCTGAGCCGTACGCGCCGCGTGATCGTCACGTTCGACGACTCGCCTCCGATCCTCGAGTTCGTGTCCTCCGCCCACGGGCCGCGGCTCTCACAGATCGGCCCCGCCACTCCCGACCACACGATCTACACGAAGCGGCTACCGTGCGTCGTCGCGCTCGAGGGCAGAGAGACGGGCGAATCCCTCGTGGCCGCGATCGAGGGGGCCGTCGAGCGCTTCGTCGCCGACTACACCCGCTACGTCGACGCGAATCGCTTCGAGGGCGCCGAGCTGGGCGACCCCCGGCCGCGCGTCGTCCTGCTGCCCGGGCTCGGCATGTTCACCGCGGGCCGCGACCGGCGCACCACGGGAATCGTGAACGACATCTACCGCCACACGATCGACGTCATCGGCGGCGCCTCGGCGTTCGGCGAGTACGTCTCGCTCTCGGCCAGGGATGCCTTCGACGTGGAGTACTGGCCGCTCGAGCTCTACAAGCTCACCCTGGCGCCGCCCGAGAAAGAACTGGCGCGGCGGATCGCACTCGTGACCGGGGGGGCGTCGGGGATCGGCCGGGCCGTCGCGAGACGGCTGGCGGCCGAGGGCGCGCACGTGGTGGTCGCCGACCTCGACGAGGTCGGTGCGCGGAAGACGGCGGATGAGATCATCGCCGCGGTCGGCGCGGGACGGGCGCTCGGCGTCGGGATGGACGTCACCCGGGAGGACTCGGTGAGCGCCGGCCTCGGGGAGACGGTGCTCGCCTACGGCGGGCTCGATCTCCTGGTCTCCAACGCCGGCATCGCCCACTCGTGCCCCGTCGAGCGGCTGTCGCTCGCCGACTGGGAGCGGTCGTTCGCGGTCAACGCCAGGGGCCACTTCCTGGTGGCACGCGAAGCGATGCGAATCCTCACCGCGCAGGGGCTGGGCGGTGCCCTCGTCTTCGTCGCGACGAAGAACGTGATGTCCCCGGGTAAGGACTTCGCTGCCTACTCGGCCGCGAAGGCGGCCGAGGCGCAGCTCGCGAAGGTCCTGGCGCTCGAGGGCGCGCCCCACGGGATCCGCTCGAACATCGTCAACCCCGACGCCGTCTTCCACGACTCGAAGCTCTGGTCCGAGGACGTCCGGCGCGAGCGTGCGGCCGCCCAGGGGATCCCCGTGACCGAGCTCGAGGAGTTCTACCGCAAGCGCAACCTCCTCGGCGTCCGCATCCTCCCCGAGGACGTCGCCGAGGCGGTGCTCTTCCTCGCCTCCGACCGATCGGCGAAGACGACCGGCTGCACGATCACCGTGGACGGCGGCGTGAAGGACGCGTTCCCGAGATGAGCCCCGTGACCGGCTTCGGCGTGCACCTCTCCCTGCACCCGCCCGAGGAGCAGTTCGCGCTGGTGAGGCGGGTGGAGGAGCTCGGGTTCGATTCGGTCTGGACGGGCGACCACGTCTCCTTCCACAACCCCCTCTACGAGTCCCTCACGCTGCTCGCAGCCTACGCGCCGATCACGCGGCGGCTCAAGCTCGGCGTCGCGGTGTACCTGCTGGCCCTCCGCTCGGCGGCGGTCGCGGCCAAGGTCACCTCCACGCTCGACGTGCTCTCGGGCGGGCGGCTGATCTTCGGCGTGGGCGTCGGCGGCGAGAACCCCAAGGAGTTCGAGCTGTGCGGCGTCCTCCACGCGGAGCGAGGGGCGCGCGTCACCGAGGGGATCGACGTGGTGCGCGCCCTCTGGCGCGACACGCCCGCGACGTTCCAGGGGCGGTTCAGCCGGTTCGCGGGGGTCTCGATCGATCCCAAGCCCATGCAGGTGCTCCCCCCGATCTGGGTCGGTGGGCGGTCGGACGCGGCGCTCACGCGCGCCGGTCGCCAGGGCGACGGCTGGGTGTCCTACGTCATCCAGCCGGAGCGCTACGCGCGGAGCCTCGAGAAGATCCGCGCGGCGGCGCACGCCGCCGGCCGCTCGCTCGCCGGCTTCACCGCCGCGCACCTCGTCTTCATCACCGTGGGGCGCGATTACGAGCGCGCCAAGCAGGCCTGGGTCAGCGTCCTCTCCAGGCGCTACGCGCAGGATTTCGAGCCCCTCGCGAAGAAGTACGGGGTCATCGGAACGCCCGCAGAGTGCGTCGAGCAGCTCGCGGCGTTCCGCGACGCCGGTTGCAACTACTTCCTCCTGAGCGCGATCGGCGAGCCCCGCGAGGAGCGGGGGCAGATCGAGACGATCGCCGCAGAGATCCTCCCGCGTCTCCGGACGCGCTGAGCCTGGCCGCCGTGAAGCCGCGCGAGTGCCTGGCGCGGGTCGACGCGGTCCGGCGGCTCTCACCCGAGATCCTGGAGGTCGACCTTCGGCTGGAGGAGCCGACCGCGCTCGAGTTCGCCGCGGGCCAGTGGGTGTCGGTCCCGTTCGGCCCGAAGACCGTCCGCGCCTACTCGATCGCCTCGACGCCGCAGTTCCCCACGCGGCTCACGCTCTGCGCCGACGTGGCTCCCGGCGGAATCGGCTCGGAGTGGTTCCGGGGCCTCCAGCCCGGCGACCCCGTCCCCTTCAAGGGGCCGCTTGGCGGCTTCGTTTTTACCCGCGCCGATCCGAGGCGTCCGCTCTTCGTCGCCGAGGAGATCGGTATCGTGCCGATCCGCGCGATCCTGACCGAGCTCTACGCGACGGGCTTCGGGCGCCGCGCGACGCTCGCCTACTGGGCGCGCGACCCGGGCTGGCTCGCATACGACGCGGCGTTCCGCTCGCTCGCGCGGCGGTACCCCGGCTTCGCGTACCATCCGGCGGTGGCGGGCGCTGCGGGCGCCGCGCGGGACGGAGCGAGCCGCCTCGCCGAGACGGTCACGCGTCTGGTCGCCGACGTCACCGGGCTCGTCGCCTACGTCTGCGGGAGCGAGTCGATGATCCATCGCGTCCGCGACGTCCTCGTCGCCAAGGGCCTCGACCGCAAGTCCGTCAAGTGGGAGAAATTCTGGTGAGTGGCAGTGCGAGCCGCAGGCCGTTGCGGGGCTGGGGCCCCGCCGGCCGAGGCGAGTCTGTGGATGTGGTCGTGCGAGCCGCAGGCCGTTGCGGGGCTGGGGCCCCGCCGGCCGAGGCGAGTCTGTGGATGTGGTCGTGCGAGCCGCAGGCCGTCGCGGGGCTGGGGCCCCGCCGGCCGAGGCGAGTCTGTGGATGTGGTCGTGCGAGCCGCAGGCCGTCGCGGGGCCGCAGTGCGAGCCGCAGGCGCAGGCGAGGCGAGTCTGTAAATCTCGGAGGCTGACGCGATGACAGCCGGGGAGGTTCGGAGGGGGCCGCCCCCTCCGACTGAATGACGGGCGGGGAGCTGGTCGCGCGGACGCTCAAGGGGGCGGGCGTGGGCCATGTGTTCACGCTCTGCGGCGGCCACATCCTGCCGATCTACGACGGCTGCCTCGGCGAGGCCATCACACTCGTCGACGTGCGCCACGAGCAGGCGGCCGCCCACTGCGCGGACGCGTATGCTCGCCTCACGCGGAGGGTCGGCGTCGCCGTCGTGGCGCCGGGGCCCGGTGTGACCGACGCGGTCACGGGGGTCGCGAACGCCTACGCCGCGCGGAGCCCCGTGCTCCTCATCGCCGGCGCGGCGCCGCTCGCGCTCCGCGGACTCGGCGCGCTCCAGGAGATGGATCAGATCGCGCTCGTGCGCTCGATCACCAAGGGCGCGTGGACGGTGGCCGAGACGCGGCAGATCCCCGAGGTTCTCACCAGCGCGATCCGTACCGCGCTCTCTGGCCGGCCCGGCCCGGTCTTCGTCGAGATCCCGGTGGACCTCCTGATGGCGACCGTCGAGGATCGCCTGGCGCCGATCCCCCGCCTGTCCATCCACCGGCCGCGGCCGGCGGCCGATTCCGACGCGCTCGCGCACCTCGAGCGGCTGCTCGCCGCCGCCGCGCGCCCCGTCGTCGTCGCGGGGGGCGGCGTGTACTGGGACGACTCGGCGGAGTCGCTCGCCGCGTTTGCGGAGCGCGCGGGGGCGCCGGTGTTCATGAACGGGGCGGGACGCGGCGCGCTCCCGTCGTCCCACCCCAACGCCTTCGCCCTGGCGCGCGGCTTCGCGCTGGGCCAGGCCGACCTCGTCCTGGTGCTCGGGACGCCGCTCGATTTCCGGCTTGGCTACGGCCGGCCGCCCCTCTTCGCCGAGGGCGCGAAGGTCGTGATGATCGACGTCGATCCCGCCGAGCTCGCTCGGAACCGCCCGCTCGAGCTGGGGCTCGCGGGCGACCTGGACGTGATTCTGCGCCAGCTGAGCACGGTCGTGCCCGCGACGCTCGCCGAGCGCACGGCGCCGTGGCTCACGGCCGTGCGCGCCAGGGAGACGGAGAGCCGCGGGAGGCTCGACGGTTTCTGCGCCTCCGAGCAGGTGCCGGTGTCGCACTACCGCCTCGCCGCGGAGATCGCGCGCGTCGTGTCTCCGGAGACGATCGTCGTCGGCGACGGCGGCGACATCGTCGGCTGCGCCTCGAAGGTCGTGCGACTCGACCGGCCGGGGCAGTGGCTCGACCCCGGGCCGCTCGGCTGTCTCGGCATCGGCCCGTCGTTCGCGCTCACCGCGAAGCTCCTCCATCCGGAACGGCGAGTCCTTCTGATCGCCGGCGACGGTGCCTTGGGGCTGAACGGGATGGAGCTCGAGACGGCGGTGCGCTTCGGCCTGCCGCTCACGTGCGTCGTCGGCAACGACGGCGGCTGGGGACAGATCCGTAACCCGCAGCTCTCGTTCTACGGCGAGGGGCGCGCCGTGGCGACGTCGCTCCCACACACACGCTTCGACCTGCTGGCGGAGGCGCTCGGCGGACGTGGCGTGCTCGTCCGGGAGCCGGCCCAGATCGGTGGAGCACTCGCGCGGGCGCTCGCGAGCGACCAGGTCTGGTGCGTCAACGTCATCCTCGACCCGGAGGCGTACAAGAAGACCGGCACGGTCTCGATGGCGATCTGACCGCTCCGTGAAGATCACGTTCCTCGCTCCCCACGTGCGGATCGCCGGCGGCGTGCGGGCGATCCTCGCCTACGCCGACCGGCTCGCCGGGCGCGGCCACGACGTGACGCTGGTGGTGCCCGCGCCGAGCCGCGTCCGCGCCGCGTGGCGCAACGTGAGGGGCGTCGGCCCCGACTGGGTCCCGGAGCTTCGCGCGCGCGTCCACTGGGTGGGGCGCTGGACGCCCGAGGCGCTCGCGCAGGGCGACGTGGTCGTCGCCACGGCGTGGCAGTCGGCGGCCGCGGTCGCCGCCGCGCCGGCCCAGTGCGGGGCGAAGTTCTACTTCGTGCAGCACTACGAGAGCCTCTACCACGGCGCGCCCGACGCCGTGGACGCGACGTACCGGCTACCGCTCAGGAAGATCGTGATCTCGACATGGCTCCGCGACCTGCTGCGCGAGCGGTTCGGCAGCCCGGCCGAGGTGCTCGTGACGCCGGTGGATCCCGAGCTCTTCCATCCGACGCCGACCGCCGTCGCCTCGCGGCCGCGCGTGCTCATGCTCCACCACGAGTACGCCTGGAAAGGCGTCGCCGACGGTCTGGAAGCCGTCGCGCGCGTACGACGCCGCGTGCCGGCGCTCAGGCTGGTCGGGTTCGGCGTCAAGCCACCGGCCGAAGGAATGCCATACGACGAGTTCCACCGGAGTCCCCCGCAGGGGCGCCTCGCCGCCGTGTACTCGAGCTGCGGGATCTACCTGTGCCCGTCGTGGGACGAGGGCCTCGGGATGCCGTCGATGGAGGCGATGGCCTGCGGGGCCGCGCTCGTGACCTACGACAACGGTGGCTGTCGCGACTACGCGCGCGACGGTGAGACGGCCCTGGTCGCGCGCCGGCGCGACGTCGCCGACCTCGCCGCCAAGCTGGAGCGCGTCGTGGTGAACGAACCGCTCCGCGGGCGGCTCGCCGCCGCGGGCATGCGGTTCGTCACGACGGCGTTCGTCTGGGACCGCGCCGTGCGACGGTTGGAAGAGATCTTCGGAGTGAGGTGACACGCTCGGCGCGACGCGAGCGTGACGAGGGCGGGCTGACCGTCCAGCGTCCAGGCGAGCACGTTGAGCTCCGCTCCCACCTCGGCGAGCCGTCGCGTGAGACGGTCCCGGTCTGCACGCAGCGCCCGCGCGAGTTGCGCGACCTGCTCCAGCACGCGCCGCTCGCCGTCCGTGTACTCCCCGTCGTGCATGACCTCGCCCGGCAGCAAGAAGGGTGCCGCCGGGAGACCGCTTGCGGGGCGCGAAGTTCGTCCACCACGGCGCGCAGACTGACACGCGATGTCGGCCGCCTGACACCGGGGCCCCCACGCCGGCCGGCTCTCCCACCGCGTGCTAAGATTGGTCCGATCATGCCGATTTACGAGTACGAGTGTCACGACTGTGGACGCCCCGTGAGTCTGCTCGTGCTCCGCCCCTCTGCTGCGCCGCCTCCGACCTGCCCCCGCTGTCACGGACAGCGCTTGAGCCGCGTGATGTCGCGCTTCGCCACCGTGAAATCGGAGGAGGCGCGCCTGG
>QHSA01000248.1 GCA_003220315.1 Candidatus Rokuibacteriota bacterium | reverse complement strand
TGTTGTCGCTGAAGTCCGGAACCGGCTGTCGGAGGACGGGGAACGTGGTGTGGGCCCCGGCGCTCGGGAACAGGTCGAGTTTGCTGACCTGCGGGAAGAGAAGCTGGGCAGGCGAGGGCTTCACGCGTGGACTGGTGCTCGTGGGATTGTCCGGGACAAGCGGTCCCAGGCTCGAATCGTTCAGGAGCTTGTCACGGTCCACGATCTGCAGCACGCCCTGGCTGCTGGTGCCGTAGCCGAAATAGATCCGGTTCTTCCCCGACCCGTTCGGAAGCCCGTTCGGTCCCAGGGAGATCGGGCCGTGGAGGTTGATGGGCGCTGGGCCCGTGGACCCGGGCTCCTGCCCGACGAGACCGAAGTTGCGGAGGAAGACCGGGTTGGCGGGGTCACTGAGGTCGAAGACCTTCGTCATGCGGCTGACCCGCCATCCGTCGGGCCGCCCGTCGGAGACCAGGTAGGCGATGCCCGTGTCGCATTCCCACCAGCTCTTGTGGGCATCCCTGAGATTGTCGACGGGAGTCGAGACGAGCACGGGGTTGCTCGGGTCGGTGACATCAAAGACCTCGTGCCCCTGCGTGCCCTTCTCGCGGAGCAGGTATGTCTTGCCCGGAACACCTTTGGGAAGGGTGCTGCCGTCGCACGCTCGGACCATCTGGGCACCGCCGGCCTCACCAGCGCCTGCCGGCCCCGGGATGTGGAAGAGATAGACCGGCCTCGCCGGGTTCGTGACGTCGACGATCGACGTGCCGTTGGACTCCACTGGTGCTCCGGGCTTCAGCGTGTTCGGCGCGCTCCCACCGTGATGGCCGATGTAGGCGATCCACCGCTTGCCCTGCTGATGGATGATCGGCTGATAAGCGGAGCGCCCCTGGAGAGGGTCGAAGCCGACCAAGCGCATGTCGTGCTGCGAAGACCCATGCCCCGGGGGTCGCGGCCCCCTCGGCTGGATGCTCGTGCCTCCCATCAGCTCATCTTCGTCATGCGTGAAGGCCGGCCCCGCGGTGACGAACAGCAGCGCGAGCGGCGCGACGAGCAGCAGCAGTCGGAAGCACCACCGGCGGGTTCGTTGCGAACTCCTTCGCAGACTGGTCATCGTGCGCCTCCATCGGGCGACACCTGTTCACTCCACGTGGCGGTCTTCGATCGTGCGGAGAGACGCAGGGGCGGAGCGCGGGACGAGGGCGTGGTCAGTGGACGGGCGATCGCGCGCGAGGTCGCGGACCGCGCCCCAAGGCTCCAACGTGTACAGGTCAAGGCGAAAACGTCCCCAGGAGGAATGCGGCGAAAGATAGGCGGGCCCTCGAACGATGTCAAGCGCCTCGGCGCTGCCACCGCACGTTCTTGGGAGCCGCACGGCGCGCGGTGCTAGACTCCTGGCGCGGTGCGAGGGGCGCGTGATCGGAGCGCCCCGAGAAAGGAGACGACCGTGATCTACGAGATCCGAACCTACGGGATCGCCCCCGGCAGCCTGGCCGAGGTCGAGAAGCGCTACGGCGAGGCCTACGAGTACCGGAAGAAGTACTCCGCGCTGACCGCCTTCTGGCACACGGAGATCGGGCCCCTCAACGAGATCGTCCACGTCTGGGGGTACCGGGACCTCGCCGAGCGCGCGCGCATCCGGGGCGAGGCGGCGAAGGACCCGAACTGGCCGCCCAAGATTCGCGAGTTCGTCCGCACGATGCGCGCGGAGATCGTCGTTCCGTTCGGGTTCGTGCCCGAGGTCCGCCCCGGGAAGGTCGGGCCGATCTTCGAGCTGCGTTACTACACGCTGAAGCCCGGTACGCTGCCCGACGTGGCGGCCGGGTGGGAGGCGAAGCTCCCCGAACGCACGAAGCTCTCGCCCGTCGTCCTTGCCGGCGGCGTCGAGTTCGGCCGCGCCAATGGGTTCGTACACATCTGGGCCTACTCGAGCCTCGATCAGCGCGCCCGAGTGCGGGACGACGCCAGGCAGAAGGGCGTCTGGCCTCCGCCGGGCGGGCCCGATCGGCTTCTGACGCAGGAGAACAAGATCCTGCTGCCAGCCTCTTTCTCGCCGCTCCAGTAGGCGCGCTCGCTCGGGCTCTCGGGCTGCCGGGAGCGGCCTGCCACCTCGGCAGCCAGGCCCGGGCTCAGGGCAACCTGGCATGCGAGCGCTGGTGGGCAAATGTCATAGTGCCAGCGCTCCGCGGGAGGTCAGTATGAGGAGAACAGCGTCAGAGGGGTCCATTGTCTTGAAGATGCCGTCACTGGCGACGGTGCTGAGCGCCGAGGTCCGGACAGTCGCCGTACGTCGAGCACTCTTGGCAGAGTTTCTCGGGACCCTGCTCCTGGTCTTCTTCACGGCTGGGGCGGTGGTCGTCACCGCGGGGATGCTGGGAGAAAGGCTCTCGTCGTCGCGTCTGCTGGCCGCCTCGATCACGCACGGCCTGGCCTTCGGGCTCCTGGTTTTCGCGTTGGGTGGCAGCTCGGGTGGACATCTCAATCCGGTCTTGACGTTTGCGGTCGTGCTCACACGCCGAATGACTTTCACGCGCGGCCTGCTGTACCTCGTCGCGCAGCTCGTCGGCGCTGTCGTCGGTGCGGTCCTGCTCAAGCTCGTGCTGCCGGCTGGCGTCTCGGTAGCTCTCGGCGTTCCGGCGCTCGGCCCGAAGGTCTCCTGGGAGGCGGCCCTTGTGGTCGAGGGAGCGCTCGCCTTTTCCCTGGCCGCCGTCTTCATGGCCTCCGTTGGCAAAGGGTCGGCTCCGGTCGTCCTCGGACTCATGACCACGCTCGGCCGGCTCTTCGGCACGGCGCTGAGCGGGGCCCCGATGAACCCGGCGCTGGCGTTCGGCGTCGCCTTGACAGCCGGGGTCTGGACCAGTCAGTGGGTCTGGTGGGTGGGCCCGTTGCTGGGCTCGGCGCTGGCGGCCCTCCTCTGGCGCTCGTGGCTCTCCGAGGGCGAGGCCGGAAGACACAGGGGGATGCCGCGCGCGGATGGCGGTAGCTGACGGCCCGCGACGCGGAGCAGCGGCTCCGTCGCGGTCTCCTCCGTCAGATCGGGAAGCGGGACCTGAACACCCGGCGGATCAGATACGGGTTGGCGCCGAGATGGTAGAGGCGCGTGATGTCGCCCGCTTTGAGCGCGGCGCGCTCCTCGTCGTTCAGGTCGTGGCCGGCGAGATCGTCGTCGCTCAGCGCATCCTTCATGACGTGCTGGCGGGCGACCGTGGTCAGGATCTTGTTGAGGGCATACGACGTCCCGCTCACGGATGCACCCAGACGGTCGCGCAGCCGGTGATCCACTCCGCGACCGGCTCGTACGCGAGGACCTCGCCCTTCCAGCCGGGGACGGCGCCGAGCAGCGCGACCCAGTTGCGGATCTCCTGGCCTCCGTTGCCGCCATCGCGCTCGATTTCCGCGTGGGTGAGGCGGACGAGCGGCTCGATGTCGGCGCGCGCGACGTGGTCCAGCACCCGGCGGTCGAACTCGGGGTTGATCCGCCCGGTCTCGGGCGTACCCACCCAGTGCGAGATCCCGCCGGTGGCGAGCAGCGCGACGCGCTCCCGCGTCGGCCGGGACCGGATGAACGTCCCGACGAACGCGCCAACCTCGTGGCAGCGGCGCGGCGTCGGCAGGGGCGGCGCCGCGCAGTTCGTGTAGACCGGCGCGACCGGCACCTGTCCCTCCGGCGTCAGGAAGTGCAAGGGGACCGACAGCTCGTCCCAGCTCTCGATCTCGTAGGAATACGCGAAGTCGAAGCCGGCGGCGAGGCCGCTCTCGAGGAGCGCCATGCCCCACTCGGGCGCGCCCCGCACCCTGCGCGCCGGGATCCGCATCAGCCGCGCGCCGCCCGGGCTCGGCGCGTCGTAGGCCTCCGCCAGGCCGATGCAGAAGGCGGGCATGTTGCTGTAGGGGAAGTTCTGGATGTGGTCGTTCACGAACAGCACGATGAGATCCGGGCGCGCCGCGGTGAGCCGCCGATGGAGCTCGTGGAAGCCGCCGTACAGCCGGTCCCGCCGCTCGGGCATCGACACCTCGGGCCGTCCCGTGATGAGCGGCGCGTGGGACGTGGCGAGCGCCGCGACGATCTCGGCCATGGTCCTCGTAGTCTTGCGCGTCTGGTGCCCGTCCGCAACGGTACAATGCGGTCCGTGTCGAGACCCATGGCCCGCTGGGTTTCTGCTCTGGTCCTCGTGTCGACGCTGGGCGGCGCGCCGGCCGCGGCGACGGCCGGGCCCGACGCACAGATGACGTGGGCCGTCCACGTCTCGCTCGCGCCCACGTGGTTCGACCCGGCGGAGACGCCCGGTGTCATCACTCCGTTCATGTTCCTCTACGCGCTCCACGACGCGCTCGTGAAGCCCATGCCCGGCAACCCGATGGCCCCGAGCCTTGCGGAATCGTGGAGCGCTTCCCGGGACGGGCTGACCTACGAGTTCGCCCTGCGCAAGGGGGTGAGGTTCCACAACGGCGACCTCCTGACCGCCGACGACGTGAAGTTCTCGTTCGAGCGGTACAGGGGCGCCGGCGCCTCCACCTTGAAGGCGCGCGTCGTCTCGGTCGAGGCCGTGGACGCCTCGCGCGTGCGCTTCCGTCTCCGGCAGCCGTGGCCCGACTTCATGACCTTCTACGGGACGCCGGCGACCGGCGCCGCCTGGGTCGTGCCGAGGAAGTACGTGGAGCGGGTGGGCGACGACGGCTTCAAGAAGGCGCCGGTCGGGGCCGGCCCGTATCGGTTCGTATCGTTCACTCCTGGCGTCGAGCTCGTCCTCGAGGCCTTCGAGCAGTACTGGCGCAAGACGCCGAGCGTGAAGCGCCTGGTCCTCAAGGCGGTGCCCGACGAGGCCACGCGCCTGGCGATGCTCAAACGCGGCGAGGCGGACATCGCCTACTCGATCCGCAGTGCCCTGGCCGAGGAGCTCCAACGGACGCCCGGGCTCACGCTCAAGCCCACCTCGCCCACGTTCACGGAGTGGCTCGTGTTCACCGAGCAGTGGGAGCCGAAGTCTCCGTGGGCCGACCGGCGCGTCCGGCTCGCCGTGAACCTCGCGGTCGACCGCAAGAGCATCAGCGACGCGGAGTACCTGGGCTTCGCCAAGATCAGCTCGGGCATCATCCCTCGCGATTTCGAGTTCTCCTGGGCGGCGCCCCCCTACCCCTACGATCCGGCCACGGCGCGGCAACTCCTGGCGGAGGCTGGATACCCGAGAGGCTTCGACGCGGGCGACGTGTTCTCGGACAACGTCTACGTCCCCGAGGCGATCGTCAACTACCTCCAGGCCGTGGGGATCCGCGCACGGCTCAGGCCGCTCGAGCGAGCGGCGTTCTACAAGGCCGATCAGGAAAAGAAGCTCCGGGGTCTCGTCCGGGTCGGGAGCGCCGCCTTCGGCAACGCGGCCACCCGCATCGAGGCCTTCGTCGTCTCGGGTGGGATCCGCGCCTACGGTGGCTACCCGGACATCGACGGGCTCTATCGGGAGCAGGCGGGCGAGCTGGACCCAAAGAAGCGCGAGGCGATCCTGCACCGGATCCAGCAGCTCATGCACGAACGCGTCATGTTCGCGCCGATCATCGAGCCCGCGTTCCTGAGCGGCCAGGGACCGCGCGTCGGGGAGTCGGGCTTCGGCCGCATCGTGGGCGCCCCCTACTCGCTGCCGTACGAGGATCTGACGCTCAGGGCCAGGTGAGGAGAACCGACGTGGTCGGACTCAGCCTGCAGCAAGCGACGACGATCGTGGACGCCGCGCTCGGGAAGGCGCGCGCGACGAGCTGCGCGCCGCTGACCGTCGCGGTCCTGGACGCGGGCGGGCACCTCAAGGCGTTCGCCCGCGAGGACGGCGCGGGGATCGTCCGTCCCCAGATCGCGATCGCCAAGGCCTGGGGCGCGCTCGGAATGGGCGTCGGCACCCGGGCGCTCGCGCGCCGGGTCGCCGAGCAGCCCCAGCTCGGCCCCTTCTTCGGCGCGCTCAACGCCATGTCGGAGGGACGCGTCGTCCCGGTGCCGGGCGGCGTGCTCATCCGCGATGCCGGCGGCGCGGTGATCGGCGCGGTCGGAGTCTCCGGCGACACGTCGGATAAGGACGAGGCCTGCGCCCTGGCCGGGATCGAGGCGGCCACGCTCGTCGGCGACACCGGTTAGCTCATCGGAGGGGGCTCGCCGCGTACGGCTTTGAGGTTTGGACGAGGGATCACGAAGGGTACGGTCAGGTCTTTTCTTGACGGAGGAATTATGTCGAAAAAATCACTTCCGTCCTTGACGGCAGCCGCTGTGCTGTGCGCGGCACTTCCCGCCTGGAGCCAGGAGTTGCCCGAGGGAAAGGGCAAGGAAATGGTCGCGGCTTTTTGCAATAGCTGCCATCCGTTTTACGCGCGCCTCGGCGGCGGATACACGCCCGAGGGCTGGCGTACCGTTATGCGGATGATGGCCAATCACGGCGTTAACGTGCCGGCAGATCAGGTCGCCACGATCACGAAGTACTTGACCAAGAACTTCCCGGAAAAGGGGAAGCCCGCTGGCGTGGTGATCCCGGGGCCCACCACGGTCTCGATCAAGGCGTGGCAGGTGCCCACGCCAGGCTCGCGGCCGCACGACCCTTTGGCGACGAGGGACGGATCGCTCTGGTACACGGGCCAGATGGCCAATGTGCTCGGCCGGCTCGATCCGAGGACCGGCCGAATCAAGGAGTATCCACTCAGGACGCCCCACTCCGGACCGCATGGTCTGGACGAGGATAAGGACGGCAACATCTGGTACACCGGGAACACCGGAGCCTTGATCGGCAAGCTCGACCCGAAGACGGGTGCGGTCACCGAGTATAAGATGCCGGACCCGGACGTGAAGGACCCGCACACGTTGATCTTCGACCAGAGCGGAATCCTGTGGTTCACGGCGCAGAACGCCAACCGGGTGGGGCGGCTCGACCCGAAGACCGGCGAGATCAAGCTGCTCGCGCCGCCGACGCCGAAGGCGCGCCCCTACGGCATGGCGGTGAACTCGAAGGGCACGGTTTTCGTCGTCCTGTTCGGTACCAACAAGGTGGCGAGCGTCGATCCCAAGACGCTGGAATTTCGTGAGTACCCATTGCCGGATTCGGCCTCCCGCCCACGGCGCCTCGCGATCACCAGCGACGACATCGTCTGGTACAGCGATTTCCAGCGCGGTTATCTGGGTCGTCTCGATCCCGCAACCGGCACGGTGACCGAGTGGCAGTCTCCGAGCGGGCCGAAGTCCGAGCCCTACGGCATCTCGGCGATCAACGACATCATCTGGTACAGCGAGTCCGGGTCGACCCCGAACACGGTCGTGCGCTTCGATCCCAAAACGGCGAAATTCCAGAGTTGGGCGATCCCGGGTGGTGGCAACATCGTGCGCAACACCTCGGTCACGCGAGACGGCGATTTCGTGTTGGCCAACAGCTTGGTCAACGCCGTGACCATGGTCAAAATCTCGAAGTGACGTGAAGAGCGGCTCGGCAAGTACTCCTGACGCGGGGACGACGGCGGCGCTGAAGGCGGAGTACGAGCGGTCGGGATCGCGACGCTCGAATCTCCGGTACGGCTACATCGCGAAGACCTCCGCGAGCCAGTCCCACATGTAAGCC
>QHSA01000300.1 GCA_003220315.1 Candidatus Rokuibacteriota bacterium | reverse complement strand
GCGGCACGAGCAGGACCATCAGCACAAAGCAGGCGAAGCCGACCGCGCGCCGGCCGGGCGAGAGCGGCGTCACGTCGTCGAGGATCGCGCCGTGATGGAAGCCGATCAGCAGGAACAGGAGCGCCGCCCAGACGAACCAGTTGGGCGACCACGTGAGCACGCCCATCAGGATCAGGCCGGCGACGGTGAGGATCCCGACCGTGCGGTGGTGGCGGCCGAAGAGGGCGTACGCGATCCGCCCGCCGTCGAGCTGTCCCACGGGGAACAGGTTGAGCGCGGTCACCAGGAACCCGGCCCACGCGGCGTCGGCCACCGGGTGCGTGAAGACCATCGAGCCGCCAGGGATCGACCCGAAGCGGAGGTGGACGAGCCAGCGTATGAGGAGCGAGTCGCCGAACGCGAGGTAGCCTCCGTGAGGGGCCGGCATCACCGTGGACCAGGCGAGGCCGATGACCACCGCCGGCACGGCGACGGCGAGGCCGGCGAGCGGCCCGGCGGCGGCGATGTCGAAGAGCGAGTTCCGGTCGCGCGCCGGCGACCGCATCCGGATGATCGCACCCATCGTGCCGAACAGGAACAGCGGGGGCGGCGCCGGGATGAAAAACGGCAAGCTCACTTGCGCGCCGTAGTGGCGCGCCGTGAAGTAGTGGCCGAACTCGTGCACACCGAGGATCGCGAGCAGCGTGCACGCGAACGGGACGCCGGAGAGGAGCCACGCGGGTCCGGAGGCTGCGCGGAACGCGTCGAAGGTGGGCGAGCCCGTGAACATCGTGCCCGCGACGAGCGTGGACGCACACGTCAAGACGAACAGGATGACGTTGACGGCCACGCGCGGGCGCTCGACGACCTCCGCGAGAGGCCACGCCTGGACGACGACGCCGTCACCGTCGGCGCGGATGAAGGGGGTGTAGCCGAAGGCACGGAAGCGCTCGAGGAGAGTGTCCGCCGCCCGCGACGGCGAGAGCAACAGGTCGCCGCGGAAGACGATGACGCCGCCCCGGATCTGGCGCTCGCGCACGACCAGGAGGTCCTCGACGTTCCGTCGCAGCAACTCCTCGGTCACGAGCAGGTCATCGGCGGGCGGCGGCGCGGCTGGACGATCGCGAAACGGCCAGAACCGCATGGCTCAGCCTACCACAGCGCCAGACGGCCGACCACGCGACGCACCGCCTCGAGGCCGCCCTCGAGATAGATCGCGCCGAGCAGCGCCTCGAGCGTCGTCGCGAGGATCGACCCGCGCGTCCGCCCGCCCGTCTGCTCCTCGCCCCGCCCCACGCGCACGAGCGCGCCGAGGTCGAGCTCGGTCGCCCAGCGCGCGAGCCGCTCGCCCGATACCAGCTCGGCCCGGCGGGGCGTGAGGACCCCGACGGGTGCGCCGGGGTCGGCGGTGAGCAGGTGCTCCGCGACGACGAGCCCGAGCGCAGCGTCGCCGAGGAGCGCCAGCGGCTCGTGATCGGGTGCGGGTGGGTGCTCGTTCGCGTACGAGGCGTGGGTGAGCGCGCGCTCGAGGAGGGCCCGGTCGCGGAAGCGGTGGTCGAGCCGGCGCTCGAGCTCCGCCGCGCGGACGGGATCCACTACTTGAGGTACTTGCGGAAGACGAGCGTCGCGTTCGTGCCGCCGAAGCCGAACGCGTTCGACAGCGCGACCTCGACGTCCTGCTTGCGCGCCTGATTCGGCACGTAGTCGAGGTCGCAATCCGGATCCGGCGTCTCGTAGTTGATCGTCGGCGGCAGGACGCCGTGGTGCAGCGCGAGCACGGTCGCGATCGCCTCGACGCCGCCGGCGGCGCCCAGGAGGTGGCCGGTCATGGACTTCGTGGACGAGACGGCGAGACGCCGGGCGTGCTCGCCGAAGACGCGCTTGATCGCGAGCGTCTCGAACTTGTCGTTGTAGGGCGTCGACGTCCCGTGCGCGTTGATGTAGCCGACCTCGGAGGCGTCGAGCCGCGCGTCGCGCAGGGCGGCCGCCATCGCACGCGCGGCGCCGTCCCCCTCGGGGTCGGGCGCGGTCATGTGGTGCGCGTCGCCCGTCATCCCGTAGCCGACGATCTCCCCGTAGATCCGTGCGTCGCGACGGACGGCGTGCTCGAGCGCCTCGAGCACGAGGACCCCACCCCCCTCACCGCAGACGAACCCGTCGCGGCCGGCGTCGAAGGGCCGCGAGGCCTTGGTCGGCTCGCCGTTGCGCGTGGACATCGCCTTCATCGCGCAGAAGCCGGCGATCGTCAGCGGGATGATGATCGCCTCGGCGCCGCCCGCGATCATGACGTCCGCGTCGCCCCGCTGGATGAGCCTGAGGGCGTCGCCGATCGCGTGGTTGCCGGTCGCGCAGGCCGTGATGACCGAAGAGTTCGGCCCCTTCGCGCCAAAGCGCATGGACACGAGCCCCGACGCCATGTTGACGATCATCATCGGGATGAAGAACGGCGACACGCGGTCTGGCCCCTTCTCGCGCAGGGTGTCATGGGTGGAGAGCAGGGTCTGAATGCCGCCGATGCCCGAGCCGATCAGGACGCCGAAGCGGTCGCCGTCCACCTTCGTGGTGTCGAGGTCCGCGTCCTCGACGGCCATCACGCTGCAGGCCATCGCGTACTGGAGGAAGGGGTCGAGGCGCCGCGCCTCCTTCTTGTCGACGTACTTCAGCAAGTCGAAGTTCCGCACCTCGCCCGCAATCCGGGTCGGGTAGAGAAACTCGCCCTGGGCGCTCTTGACGAACGCGTCGAACTTCGTGATGGGGCCGATGCCCGACCGTGCCTGCTTCAGCGCGGACCAGAACTCGTCCGCGGTGTTCCCCGCCGGCGTGAGCGCTCCGAGTCCGGTGACGACGACGCGCCGCGCGTCCACGACCTAGGAGTTGTCCTTGATGTACTGGATCGCGTCACCGACCGTCACGATCTTCTCGGCGTCCTCGTCGGGGATCTGGATGTCGAAGTGCTCCTCGAGAGCCATGACGAGCTCAACCGTGTCGAGCGAGTCAGCGCCCAGGTCTTCGATGAACTTCGCGTTCGGGGTGACCTCGTCCTCTTCCACCCCGAGCTGCTCGACGATGATCTCCTTCACCTTCTCCTCCACCGACTTCGCCATGAACCCGTCACCTCCACGGTAGGGATGCGCTACACGTACAGTCCACCGTTGACGTGGAACACCTGGCCCGTGATGTAGGCCGCGCCGTCACCGGCGAGGAATCGTACCACCTCGGCCACGTCGCGTGGCGTCCCGATGCGCTTGAGGGGAACCTGCGCGAGCAGCTCCGCGCGTGCCTCCGGGGAGATCGCAGCGGTCATATCCGTCTCGATGAGCCCCGGCGCCACCGCGTTGACCAGAATGGACCAGTGCGCCAGCTCGCGCGCCGTCGCCTTCGTGAATCCGATGAGCCCCGCCTTGGCCGCGGAGTAGTTCGCCTGTCCCGCGTTGCCCATGGCGCCCGCTGTCGATGCGATGTTGATCACCCGGCCGCCGCTTTTCTGCCGGATCATGAGCTTCGTCGCCGCACGCGTCATGAGGAACGCGCCGCGGAGGTTGACGTCCATGACGAGGTCCCAGTCCTCGTCCTTCATGCGCACGAGGAGGCCGTCGCGGATGACACCGGCGTTGTTGACGAGGATGTCCACGCGGCCGAATCGCTGCTTGGCCGCGTCCACCAACCGGTCGGCGTCCTCCCGGATCACGGCGTCGGCGACGACGCCGAGGACCGCTCCGCCCCGCGCCTCCAGCTCCTTGGCCGAGCGCTGGAGCCGGTCCGCATCGCGGCCCGAGACTACCACGGCGGCGCCGTCTTCGGCCAGCAACGTCGCGATCGCGCGGCCGA
>QHSA01000151.1 GCA_003220315.1 Candidatus Rokuibacteriota bacterium | reverse complement strand
GTGTCGATGAGGACGACCTCGGGCCAGCCGCTCTCCGCGAGGTCGAGTGCCCGGTGACCGTCCTCCGCGACCTCCACCTCGTCGCCCGCCAGCTCGAGCGTGAGGCGAAGCATCTGTCGTGCTGCGGGGTTGTCGTCGACGATCAGGATCCGGTGACGCTGGCTCGCCGGAGGTCTGGCAACGTCTTCGGCCGGCGCGGGGGCGATCCGAGGCAGCCGGACGACAAATTCGCTGCCGCGGCCAGGCCCGTCGCTCGACGCCTCGACCCGTCCACCATGCAGGCCCACCAGGCGGCGGACCAGCGTCAGGCCGACGCCAAGCCCCTCTTGCTTGGCGCGATCGAGCCCACGCTCGCCCTGGACGAACAGGTCGAAGATGCGTGGGAGGAGCCCGACGGGGATGCCGATGCCGGTGTCCGCCACGCGGACGACTGCCTCATCCCCCTCGCCCCTGACGCGCACACGGATCGTGCCGCCCGGCGGCGTGTACTTCGCCGCGTTCGCGAGCAGGTTCGAGACGATCTGGTCGAGTCGGGTCGGGTCGGCATGCGCCCACGCCGGCTCCGCCTGGACGTCGACGATGTGGCGTTCGAGCCGCCCCGTGCCCGCCAACACGCTCACGCACCGCTGGACGCTGGTCGCCAGGTTCAGCGGCTGACAGGACAGGACGATCTTTCCGCTGGCGACGTGAGCGACGTCGAGGAGGTCGTCGACCAGTCGGCTGAGATGCGTGATCTGGTGGCGGATGGCCCCCCGGGCACGCACCGCGAAGTCCTCCTGGCTCTCGATGCGATCGAGGACGCTCACGGCGCTGATGATGATCGCGAGGGGGTTGCGCAGCTCGTAACCGAGCATGGCGAGGAACTCGTCCTTGGCCCGGCCGGCGCCCTCCGCCTCGGCCCGCGCCGCCTGCTCACGCGCGAGCAGATCCTCGCGATCTCGCTCGACCCGCCGGCGCTCCTCGACGAGCGCGGCGGCCGACAAGATCATGACGGACACCGTGCCCATGAAGCTCTGCAACAGGAGGAGCGATTCGTTTGCCGTGACGCCGGCGAAGGGTCCGGAGCCCCGGAGCATCGCCCAGATCGCGATTCCCGACAGCACGGCGATGAGCACCGCCGCCTCGCGCTGCCTGAACCGGAACGCGGCCCACAGGAGGGGAAGGGTGCAGAAGAACGTGAGCAGAAACGTCCTGAGTCCGAAGAAGACCACGCCTTCGCCGAACACGGCCAGTCCGACGAGGATCGTCACCAGGCAGAGGCACGCGGCCTCGAGGGGACGGCGGCGGACCAAGTCAGGCCGCGGGTTCTGGATCCACAGGATCAGGAGCGGGGCGACGATGAGGGCGCCGGTCATGTCGCCGAGCCACCAGGTCAGCCAGATGCGTCCCCAGTCGGCCCACGCGGCGTGGCCCGCGAGCGACAGGCTGGCGACGCCGGTCGTCGCGCCGACGATGGTCGACAGGACAGCGGCGAGCCCGGCGAACTTGAACACGTCCTGCGCGCGCTCGAACGTCCTGACACCGGTGCCGAATCGATTGACCAGGTAGGCGCCGAGGAGCCCTTCGAGGGTATTGCCCGTGGCGATCCCGAGCGACGTGGCCACCGAGCCCGCAGTGGAGATGTTCACCACGAACGCGCCTGCGAAGATCGCCGGCCAGCACTCGTAACCGAGCGTCAGGAAGGCCGCCAGGGCGATCCCCGTCGGCGGCCAGACGGCCGTGGCGCTGGCGTGGACGAAGGCGACGGAGAGCCCGACCTTGCCGGTGAGAACGTAGAGACCGAACAGCGCTGCCAGGAGGAGCGCGTTCCCAGAACGCCCAGTCATTCAATCCCCTGATCCGTCACAGCGATGCGACGTCAGCTCGCATCATGAAGAGCCGGACGGCGGGGACGCTACGCTGCTCTCAGATGGACGTCAAGCCAATTCAGCGGCTACTTATCCACGGATGTCCACCGACGAAACGCTCCGAAGCCGCGCTAGCTTCAGCCGCGCTAGCTTCCTTGCGCCGTCGGGCTCACCAGTCCCGCACGACCTTGGTATTCGACTCGGGACCGCGCCACGGCCTCGGCCACCATCCGGATCAGACGAGGCTCCTCGATCGGCTTGACGAGGTAGCCGTAGGCGCCAATCTCACGCGTCTCACGGATGAGCACAGGGTCATCGGCCGCAGTCACCATGATCACGGGGATGGTGGGATCCATCGCGCGGATACGCTTCAGGACTTCCACGCCGCTGAGGCCGCGCATCCTGATGTCGAGCAGCACGACGTCCGGACGCACGAGGCGGATCGCCATGAGCGCATCCGCGCCGTGCGAGGAGCGGTCCACCTGGTAGCCCAGCCCGACGAGGGACGCTTTGAGGCCCTCGAGAAACGCAATATCGTCGTCGACGATCAACAGTCTCGCCGTCATCTCAGCCATTCCACAGGGAAGTCCACGGGGCCGAGCATAGCCTTCGGGAGAAGTCGGCTTCAATCGGGTGTTTCCTTGAAGACGGGTACGGGAAACCACCCTAGAGGTGCCTTCCGTCCGAGCCGTTCGTCGGAACGACGCGCGTTTCCGTGCAGGGTTACGCGGCGTGGTATGTGTCGAGGCAAGGGAGGGGCGGCGGCGTGCCCGGGCTCGGGCGAGCGTACTTCGAGGTCCCCCACCTCCCGGCGGCCGACCGCTACGCGGTCAGCGTCTGGGACTAGACCTTCCTCGAGAGCGCCGGGCGCGGCGCGCTGCGATGAGACCCTGCCCCGCGCGCCGCCGGACTACTTGGCGCCGACAGCGGCGCGGATGCTGCCGAGGTGCTCGTTGACGTGGTTGATGAGGATCCGCTCCACGGCCTGCTGGGCGGTCATCGGCGGCATCCCGGCGAGGACGGTCCCGCTCCGGTCGAGCTCGGCGTCCGAGAGCCCGCGGACGACGCTCGCCGCCGTGGCGGCGTTCTTCTTGTGGAGCTCGAGGGTCTCGGCCTTCGTGCAGGTGGCGTGCTCGCGCGCGTGCTGGGCGTTCATCTCGTCGAGCTTCGCCATCGTGAAGTTCGGGAGGGACTGCCCGCTGGCGACGCTCTTGACGATGTTGGCGATGCCCGCGTGTCCCATGGCGACGTGATGCGCCACCACGCCGACCGACCACTTCTCACCCGATGTCATTTTCTTCCATTCCGCGTCGCTCAGGCGCGCGACGATGTCGGCGACGGCCTTGCTGGCTTCCTCGAACTGCTTCGCGAGGGTTTCTGCGCGTGCTCCCATGTCGTCCTCCTCCTTCGATCGGTGAGACCCGCCTCGTGAGATCCGCCTCTATAGTAGCTGAGTGTCGCCGACAACGGGAGTGAGGCAACCGACCCTCGTCATCCCGGGCCCAGGCGCGGATCGAGCGCATCGCGGAGCCCGTCGCCGAGCAGGTTGAACCCGAGCACGGCGAGCATGATCGCGGCGCCGGGGAAGAAGAAGGCCCACCACGCGCCGCTCGTGAAGTACTTGTAGGAATCCGCGAGCATCGCGCCCCACTCGGGCGTCGGCGGCTGGGCGCCGAGCCCGAGAAAGCCGAGCGCCGCGGATTCCAGGATGGCGAACGCGACCGAGAGCGTCGCCTGGACGATCAGCGGCGGCAGGCTGTTCGGGACGATGTGGCTCACAAGGACACGGCCCCCGCTCCCACCCAGGCTCCGCGCTGCGAGAACGAACTCCTGCTCGCGCAGCGTGAGCACGGCGCCGCGGCTCAGACGCGCGTACGCGGGGACCGACACGAGGCTGATCGCGAACAGCGAGTTGCGCAGGCCGGGGCCGATCATCGCCACGATGGCGATGGCCAGGAGCGTCGCCGGAAAGGCGAGGAGGATGTCCATACAGAACATCAGGACCAGGTCGACCTGACGACGGAGATAACCGGCCAGGAACCCGAGGAGCGAGCCGAGCGTCGCCGCGACGGCGACGGCGGTCACGGCGAGCCCGAGCGACACCCGGGTGGCGTGGACGATGCGCACGAGGATGTCGCGCCCGAGGGTGTCCGTGCCGAGCGGATGCGCCGCGGTCGGGGGCTTGAGCCGCAGCCCGAGATCCGCGTCGGTCCTGGCGTCGTAGTGGTGAACCGCGGGCGTGACGACCGCGATCAGGACGAACAGGCCGACGATGACGAGCCCGGCGCGCGCCACCGGACTCGCGGCGAGCCGGAGCCAGGCCGCGCTGGCCGGGCTCCGGCCGCCGTTCGTCACGGCGGCCGGGTGACCGACGGCGCCTTCGAGCGTCGCCATCAATCGTACCGGATGCGCGGATCCACCACGGCGTAGAGCAGGTCGGTCGTCAAGTTGACGACCACGACGATGACCGCGATGAACAGACTGGTCCCCTGCACGATGGCGTAGTCCCGGGCCTCGAGCGACTCGTAGACCCACAATCCGATCCCGGGCCACGAGAAGATCGTTTCGGTGAGGATCGCCCCCGCCAGCAGATGGCCGATTTGAAGTCCGACGACCGTCACGATGGGCAGGAGCGCGTTCCGAAGCGCGTGGCGCAGGATCACCGCCCGTTGCGACAGCCCCTTCGCCTCCGCCGTGCGTATGAACTCCCGGGACAGCACCTCGAGCATGCTGGCGCGCGTCATGCGCGCGACGATCGCCAGGGGAATCGTCGCGAGCGCCAGCGTGGGCAGGATCAGGTGGCGGAGCGCGTCGACCAGCACGCGCCAGTTCCCCTGCAGGGCGGCGTCGACGATGACGAAGTTCGTCCACGGCACGAAGGCGGCTCCGGTGTCGAGGCGGAAGCCGGTCGGCAAGACTCGGAGGGTGACGCCGAAGAACCACGCCAGCATGACACCGAGCCAGAAGATGGGCATCGAGACCCCGATGAGCGCCCCGAGCCGCGCGAGGCTGTCGACCACCGAGTTGCGCCACACGGCCGAGGCCACGCCGATCGGGATGCCGAGACCGACGGCCACGACGATCGCCGCCGTCGCGAGCTCGACGGTCGCGGGGAAACGCCGGAGCAGATCGGTGAGCACCGGGTCGCCCCGGACGATCGAGACTCCGAGGTCGCCGCGGATCACCCGGCCCACGTAGCGTACGTACTGCTCCCAGAGGGGGCGGTCGAGTCCGAGGCGGGCGCGGATCTCCGCCACCTTCTCGGGCGTCGCCCGCTCGCCCAGCATCGTCACGGCGGGATCGCCAGGAATCAGGTGGATAAAGCCGAAAACGAGGACGGAGACTCCCAGGAGGACGGGGATGGCCGTGAGGCCGCGCTGAAGAGCGTAGCGCCTCACGGCCGCCCCCGGCGCGGATCTCCGAGCGTTACTGGATCTCCACGGTGTCGAAGTACTCGGAGCCGGTCGGGTGGGGGACGTACCCCTTCACCCGCTTCGAGAAGGCGAGCGGCGGCCGGTTGTTCGCGATGAAGAGCCGTCCGACATCGTCGTGCAGCATCTGCTCGGCCTGGCGATAGAGCTTCGCCCGCTCCGCCTGACTCGTCAGCGTCTGCGCGCGGAGCAGGACCTCGGCGAGCGGTTTGTTCGCGTAGAAGCCCTCGCGCGAGACGCCCGGCTGGCAGAAGAAGTAGCACAGGAAGTTGTCCGGGTCCCCGTTGTCACCGGTCCAGCCGAGCATGTAGAGCGGGAGTTGCCCGTTCTTGCGCTTGTCCAGGTACACCGCCCACTCGGCGGTCTGGAGCTGGGCCTTGATCCCGACCTTCGCGAGATCCGCGGCCATCGCCTCGGCGATCTCCTTCGGGTTGGGGAAATAGGGCCGCGAGCGCGACATGTACCAGAAGACGAGAGGCTCCCGCTTCCCGTCGTCCCACGTGACCTCCGAGACTCCTTGCGCGAACCCGGCTCCTCTGAGGAGCGCCTGGGCCTTCGCCGGGCTGTACTCGAAGTCTCTGAGCTCCCTGTTGTAGCCCCAGAGGGAGGGCGGCTGGAACTGCGTCGCCACGAGCCCCGTGCCGCCATAGAGCGCGTCGACGATGGCCTTCTTGTTGACGGCGTGCGCGAACGCTTCGCGTACCCGCTTGTCCTGGAACTCCTTCACCTTGTAATTGAACGCGATGTAGCCGGTGGTGTTCGTCGGACGCAAGAGGAGCTGGAGGCTCGGGTCGCTCTTGACCACCAGGACGTCCTCGGGATTCAGCCCCTCCATGCCGTGGATCTCACCCGCCTTCAGCGCGCCCAGGCGCTGCGAGTTGTCCTTGATGTTCCGCACGACCACGCGCTTCACCCGGGGCTTCGGGCCCCAGGAGTCGGTATTGGCCTCGAGGACGACCTCCTGGTTCGGCTTCCACTCGACCAACTTAAACGCGCCCGTGCCCACCGGGTGCTTCCCGAACTCCGTGCCCCACTTCTCCACCGCGCTCGGGCTCGCGATATCGAAGACGAACATGGCGAGGTTCGCGAGGAACGGCGCCTGCGGGTCCTTGAGCGTGATGCGGACCGTGTGCGAGCCGACGGCTTCGACCTTCGCGACGATCGACTTGTCGTCGAACCCGCCGAACTGCGCCTCCCAGTACTCGAAGGTCTGGCCCGCCTTGACCTGGTTGTCGTGCTGCGGGTGGTCGGATTTCCACCAGCGCTCGAAGTTCCAGACGACGGCCGCGGCGTCGAGCGGGGTCCCGTCGTGGAACTTGACCCCGCGGCGAAGCTGGAAGGTCCAGACCCGGCTGTCCCGCGACACGTCCCACCGCTCGGCCAGCGCCGGCTCGACCTCGGTGGTCGGCCCCTTGTACCTCACGAGCCCGTCGAAGACCTGCCGGGTGATGCGGGACGAGATCCCGTCGGTGATGATTGCTGGATCCAGCTGCACGGGCTCACCCTGAGCGCCGAACACGAAGGTCTGGCCGAGCGCCGGACCCGGGGTGACGTGGAGGGCGACGGCGACGAGGAGCGCGAGCGTTGCGAGCCACATTGGACCGGTCCTCCCCAAGCGACCGAGGCGTGGGAACCGACTCGTCGCGATGCGCCATTATCGTTCGACCACTCGGTTTGTCAAATGCCACGCGGTCTGGCCGGAGGACGCGACGCCTCGGCGCCGTCGCATCTCTTCCGGCGCCACGACGCGCGGGCCGTGACGTCCGCGTTGAGACGTACGGAGTCTTGCTATAAGCTGTCGCCGACTCAGTGGTGGGCAGTCAAGCCTTCTCATCCGTGCGTCCCAGTGATCGCGACGCGCGCACCCACGCGGAGGTGGACCATGTCGAGCCTCGTGAACCTCGATCGGATCTTGCGCCAGGCCGTCGAGTCGAAGGCGATGCCCGGGGTCGTTGCGGTGGCCGCGACCGACACGGAAGTGCTGTACGAGGGCGCCTTCGGCAAGCGGGATCTCGGCAAGCCGGCGCCCATGACGCTCGACTCGGTCGTCTGGATCGCGTCGATGACCAAGGCGATCACGGCGACCGCAGCGATGCAGCTCGTCGAGCGAGGCAAGCTGAGCCTCGAGCGTCCGGCGAGCGAGATGGTCCCGGAGCTCGCCGCGGCCAAAGTGCTCGAGGGCTTCGACGCGGCCGGGAAGCCGCGGCTTCGGGCGCCCAAGCGGCCGATCACGCTCCGTCACCTCCTGACCCACACGGCGGGGTTCGGCTATGAGATCTGGGATCCCGCGATCGCCCGGTATCAGACCGCCACGGGCACGCCGGGGATCACGACCTGCACGAACGCCGCGTTGACGACCCCGCTGATGTTCGATCCAGGCGACCGGTGGGAGTACGGGATCAGCATCGACTGGGCCGGCAAGATGGTCGAGGCCGTGAGCGGCCAGAGGCTCGACCGGTACTTCCAGGAGAACATCTTCGGCCCGCTCGGCATGAAGGACACCTCGTTCACGATCTCCCCCTCGCAGCGCGCGCGGCTCGCGAGCGTGCATCAGCGCGGCGGTGACGGCGCCCTGGCGCCGATCGAGTTCGAGATCCCGCAGCAGCCCGAATTCCACATGGGGGGAGGTGGGCTGTACGGCACCGCCACCGACTACCTGGCCTTCACCCAGATGATCCTGCGTGGCGGCGGCGTGAAAGGCGCGCAGCTCCTGCGTCCCGAGACGGTCGCCCTCATGTCACAGAACCACATCGGCGCGCTCGAGGTCGGCGAGTTCAGAAGCGCGATTCCGGCGCTCTCCAACGACATCGAGCTGCTCCCGGGAATCTCCCTGAAGTGGGGCCTGAGCTTCCTGATCAACGCCCAGCAACTTCCGACCGGTCGCTCGGCCGGAAGCCTGGCCTGGGCCGGGCTCGCGAACACCTACTTCTGGATCGACCGCACCCGACGCGTCTCCGGCGTCTTCCTCTCTCAGGTCTTCCCGTTCTACGACCACACAACGATCGACCTGCTCGGGAAGTTCGAGACGGAGGTGTATCGGGCGCTCTAGCGAGGCGGAGGACGCTGATGGAGGATGGACGCCGCGCGGCGGTCATCGCCGACCTCGTCGGAAGCTTCGAGACGTACGTCGCCGAGCACCGTGTGTGCGACGGGCTCGCCGGGAGCATCGTCGAGGTGACCGAGAACGGCGCGCGCTGGGGCGTAGCGTGGGTGGAGTGCGTCGACTGCAACGTGCACTGGGAGCGTCGGCTCGCGGTCTGACGCGATGAGCTGGCGGAGGACAGACGGCGGGGCGCAGGCCACCTCGGTCACGATCCGATCACCTTCGTGACGAGCAGCACCTGCACGAGGGTGAGGATGAGCGTGGCTGCGGCGACCGCGAAGAGCGCCCACGTGGCCCTGACCAAACCCCGGGTGAAGGCGGCCAGCCCGCGCGTTGCGGCAACCATCCCGTGTGATGCGATGGCGAGATCCGCGGCCGCCCTTGCCTGCTCGGTCGCCGCCTTCAATTGCTTCTCGATGTTCCGCATCTCCAGCATCACCAGACACTGCTTGTGGAGTGACGAATCGGCGTCCCCCGAATGCAAGAGCTCCCACAGCTCCGCCTCGCTCTTCTTGCGCAGATCCGGTACCGGCACGGCCATCGGCCTTCCCTCCCAAAGACAGCATGCCTCTGACGCGCGCACGGCGAGTACGGCGTCCGCCCGGAGTGGATCAGGGCGAGCCGGGCTGCCGAGGGAGAGACGCTCCCGCTAGGCCGCGGACGTGTCGACCGCGACCCGCTGCGCCGCATGGAGCCGGCGCGTCATCTCCTCTAGCGGCCGCTGGAGCTGTCCGAGCAAGTCCACGACGCCACCGAAGGCGTCGGCCATCGCTACCCGTTCGCCGCGCAGCTTCTCGACTTCGCTCTGGAGCGCGCCCAGGTTGCGGCGGAGCTCGCCGCCCTCTCCACGGAGCTGCTCGCACTCGCGCTCCCTCGCTTCGAGAGTCTGGCGCAGGCGATCCCGATCCTCGATCAGCGCCGGGATCACGCGGCCCAGCATGTCTTGGCCTTCGACGAGCCACCGCCCGACCCGCTGCTGATCTTCGAACGTCTCTGTCTCGCTCATCTGCCGTGGTGCCTCCTCAGAGTGACTGCTGGGTTGCTGTTTCGGACTCGGGGATTCGGTCGTGTACTGGCGCGCGAGCTCGACGAGCTCGTGAGAGGCCCCCGTCGCGAGCCACGACCGGCGGCGGCGGCGCTCGACGGGGCGCGGGCCTTCCGTCGTGGCCGCATTCTTCGCGGAGCGCCGGTCGATCATCACGCGGACGCGAGGATCGCTCCCGTGACGACTGCGCAAATGCTCGTAGAGAGCCGACTCATTCCGTGCGACGACGATCAGATAGCTCATCGTGGGCTCTCCCGTAGGCTCGCCGGCGCCGGCCCCGGGGAGATCCGCGGCGATCTCCTGGAGCAGCGAGCGGAGGAGAAAGATCGACATTGCCGTCTCCTTGTAGCCTCCCCAGCCCCAAGATCTGGGATGGGCCGGACTTTATCATCCAAGATGTGGGAGATTCAAGGTTGAAGTGAACGTCGAGCCGCCCGCTGCCCCTGGCCGCGGGTCGCTCCCGTACTGGAACATGATGGGATGCGTGAAGCCCGGAGGTACGATGGAGAGCGTGTACGGCGTGTCGGGCAGTCTGGTTCCACGAAGGAGGGGGGGCATGCGACCAGTCGGACTTCTGTTGATAGCTGTCGCGCTCATGGCACCCGGCTGTGGGGGGGTGAGGTGGCTATGGAGCAGCCCCCGGACGGACCTGGACCTCTCCGGCAGGTGGAGCGGGACGTGGAGGGGGCACGTCATGGGCATCGCGCGCACCGATGACGCGACGGCCGACCTCGTCCAGCAGGGCGCGCGCGGCACCGGACGACTCACGCTGCACACGACCGGCGCCGTCCTCGGGGTGCCGGTGGCGCTGCGTAACGCCGGGCTCACCGGCGTGCGCGTACAGTTCGACGTATCCCGCAACGACGTCGTCATGCGCCACGAGCTCGGCGGCAGCGTCTTTCGGGCCGATTTCAAGGTCGAGGGCGACCGCATGGTCGGCTACATCCGCGACGCCGACCCACCGGTGCGGATCGTGCTGACGCGTGTCAGGCCGTCGGCGCCGGTCGTCGCCGCGCCTGCGCCGCCTCCCGCGTCTCGGCCGGCCCCCGCGCCGGCGCCGGTCGCCCCCGAGCCGCCGACGGCGCCGCCGTCCGTCGCCGCCGCGCCTCCGCCGCCTCCGGCGCCCATGCCGGCCGAGCCGGGCCGGCCCGCACCGAAGGAGTTCTCCGAGATCGCCGAGGTGAAGCCGATCTACTTCGACTTCGACAAGTACAACATCCGGCCCGACGACGCGAAGATCCTCGAGGCGAACGCCGAGTGGCTCAAGACGAACGCCGAGGCGCTCGTCCTGATCGAGGGGCACTGCGACCAGCGTGGCACCGCCGAGTACAACCTCGCCCTCGGGGAGCGCCGGGCGCGCGCGGCCCGCGACCACCTCATCTCGAGTGGCATCTCGGCCGAGCGGATATCGATCGTGAGCCTCGGGGCGGAGCAGCCGGTCTGCACGGAGGAGACCGAGGCGTGCTGGGCGAAGAACCGCCGGGCCAACTTCCTGGTCAAGCAGCGCTGAAACGTCGCCGGTAGGACCGAGCTACGCGCGGACGGTCACGAGGTCAGGAAAAGCACACAGGCTCGCGTCCAGTCCAGAAGCCGCCGAACGAGTGAGCGCCCGCGACGCTCCCACTTGACGGTGAACGAGCGCGCCTCGCCCCTGAGCGAGGCGGCGAAGCCGAGGATCTCCTGGTTCACCCGCTCTGGTGCTTCCAGGAGCACCATGTGTCCGGCCCCCTCGACGAGGCTCAGACGTGATCGCGGGATCAGCTTTCTGAGATGCTCAGAGAGCGCCGGCGGGGTGAGCCTGTCCCGGCTGCCACAGAGGATGAGTGTGGGAGCCTCGAGCTCCGTCGCCTGTCGGGTCAGGTCCATGGCCTGAGCGGCGTGGAAATCCTGAACAACCGTCTCCGCGCGGCAGGAGCGAAGCTCGTGCATCCCGAGGCTGACCGCGTGACCGGGCGCGGCCGGAGAGAACAGGAGCTTCTGCGCCGTCCAGAAGAAGAGCATCCTTCGAAGGGGTCCGGGAAGATACGCGAGCAAGCGTTCCCGGGAGCCGTCGACCCGAGGAAGCTTCGCGCAGCTCGCGACGAGGACGAGCCCCGTCACCGTCTCGGGCCGCCGCGCGGCGAGCGCGATGGCAACCGCGCCGCCGAGCGAGTGCCCCACGACCAGGACCGGGTCCATGCCGAGGGCCTCGAGGAACTTTCCGACGGTCTCGGCGTATGCTTCGACGCTCGCCTGCGGGATGGGATCGGATTTCCCGTGTCCCGGCAGGTCGATGGCCGCCACCTGGAACGCGTCGCCCAGGCTGCAGAGCTGGTTGATCCAGTAGCCCGCACTCACCGCCGAGCCGTGGATCAATAGGATCGCTCGCGCAGCCGCCGACCCCCCCGCGGTCAGATAGGACACCCGGCGACCGTCTACGACGACGGAGCGACGGTCGATCGGCATTGGGTCTCGCACCGCGGGCAAATGACTCAGGGCAGCACCCGGGTCGCGATATCAGCAACCCCGATGCCACCGGCACGCTGCTCAGGCGGACGGCATGCCGGAAGCTCTGCCGCGAACATCGGCACCGCTCGAAGTGCCTTCCGGCGGATGCATAACGCCGGGCGCTGTGACGAAAACACGTCCCGGAGCCCGAGATTTCATCGCGCGCGGAGAGCGACGCGGACGACCATCACACGTCGCTTACCCGGCGCGAGTGACGTCCTCATGACACCTGCTTGACACGTTGGCAACCCGGCGCGGCGTGCCTGCCGATGCCGGTCCCCGACCTCGCGCTGCTCCTGCCGCGCTCGATGAAGGAGGCCCCGCTCCGCGTCGCCTAGAGCCCGCCCCACACCTCGCGCGCCAGCTCCACGCAGAGCGACAGCTTCGCCTTCTGGTGGTCGACCGTGATCTCGTTGCCCTCGACGGTCGAGGAGAAGCCGCACTGCGGGCTCAGGCAGACCTGCTCGATCGGCACGTACTTGGCCGCCTCATCGAGGCGCCGCTTGAGGTCGTCCTTCCGCTCGAGGGTGCCGACCTTGGTGGTCACCAGCCCCAGGACCACGCGCACGTGTTTGGGGACGAACCGGAGCGGCGCGAAGTCGCCCGAGCGGGCGTCGTCGAACTCGAGGAAGAAGCCGTCGTATGGCAGCTCGTTGAAGATGGCCTCGGCGATCCGGGCGTAGCCGCCCTGGGCGCGCCAGCTCGACCGGAAGTTGCCGCGGCAGAGATGGGTGCAGACGACCAGGTCCCTGGGCCGCCCGCGCAGCGTCGCCTGGATCAGCTTGACCGACAGTCGGAGCTGCGCGTCGGGATCGTCGCCGCGCGCTCGGCCCTGGGCCCGCATCTCCTCGTCGCAAAGATAGGCCAGGCTCACGTCGTCGAGTTGGAGATATCGGCATCCGGCGGCGTAGAGATCGGCGATCTCCGCGCGGTACGCGGCGGCGGTGTCCTCGACGAAGGCGTCGAGGTCCGGGTAGACACCGGTCGCGATGTTGGCGCGGCCGACCTGCGAGTAGAGCATGCACGGCGACGGGATGGTGAGCTTGGGCGTCCGCGAGACGACCGAGGCGAGGAACGTGAAGGCGTCCACGAAGATCGGCCGCGGCCGAGTGACGCGGCTCGCGACCGCGAGATCGGGGCGCGTGAAGTGCACGTCACCGGCCTTGCCGTGAAAGGTGACGGGAATCGTCTGCCCCTGGCTCGACAAGCCGCCGAGCTCCCGCAGGAAGTCCAGATGCCAGGACGTCCGGCGCAGCTCCCCGTCGGTGATGCCGCGGAGGCCGACCGATTCTTGAAGTGAGACCACCTCGCGGATCGCCCGCTCCTCGGCGGCGCGGAGCTCTCCAGCGCTCGCCCGCCCCGACTCCTTCTCGAGCCTGCGCGCCTTGAGCGCGGGCGGCCGCAACAGGCTGCCGACGTGATCGGCGCGGAATGGCGGTCGCGCGGACCCGGCCATGGCGCTTCCTCCTGACGTTGGCCCTACACGGCGAGGTAGCCGCCGTCGACGACCAGCTCGGTGCCGGTGATATACGACGCCTCGTCCGAGGCGAGGAACAACACGGCGTAAGCGACCTCTTCCACCCGTCCCTCTCTCTTCATCGGCACGGCCCTGAGCGTCTTCGCCCGCCACTCCGGATCGGCCGACACCTTGGACGTCCGCATCGGCGGCATGATGCCGGGGTGCACAGAGTTGACCCGGATGCCGTCCTTGGCGTACTGCACGGCGGCCGACTTCGTCATGAGGCGCACGGCGCCCTTCGAGGCGTTGTACCCCATGTGGATCCTGTCCTGGCCGACGAATCCGGAGATCGACGAGATGTTGACGATGGCGCCTCCGCCGGCCTGGCGCATGGCGGGAACCGCGTGCTTCATACCGAGAAAGACGCCCTTGGCGTTCACGTCCATGAGGGTGTCCCAGGCCGCCGAGCTCTCCGTGTCGGGATCGAACGTGCCGCTGATGCCCGCGTTGTTGACGAGGACATGGAGCTTGCCGAAGCTCACCACGGTGGTGGCGATGGCGTCCCGCCAGTCCGCCTCGCGAGTAACGTCGAGCTTCACGAAACACGCCTGCGCGCCCGTCTTGGCGATGTCCGCGGCCACCTGGGACCCCTCGGCTTCGAGAAGGTCGCCGACGACGACCTTCGCGCCCTCCCTGGCGAAGATTGTCGCCTCGCTCCGGCCCATACCGCTGGCGCCGCCGGTGATGAGCGCGACCTTCCCCGCGAGCCTCATGAGGGCGGCGGCTCCACATCCCGCGCCCCGGAGGTGCGCTCCCGGTATTTGGCGGGGATCTCGCGGCCAGCATCGAGGTAGGCGCGGCGCACGGCCTCCACGTTGGGGCCGAAGATCGTCTTGCGGTTCGCCCGCGCCCAGTCGTTCGACGCCTGGACGGTCGTGAGGGAGCCCTGGAAGCGAGGCATGACGTACCGGGCGAAGAGCTCGTAGCTCCGCAGCGTCTGCTCGCGGTTGGCCCACTCGTGGGCGCGAAAGAGGAGGCCGCCGAAGCCGCCCTGGCTGAACTGCTGGAGCCGCTCGATACCGCGAACAACGGTCTCGGGCGAGCCGACCAGCGTGGTGCCCATGCGCACGCCCTCGCGCAGGGGGTCGTCGGCACGGCCGGGTGGGCGGCCGAGGGTCTCCTCGAAGTAGGTGACGGTCTCGTGCCGTTCGGCGCGCTGGACTTCGTGCAGCGCCCCCTCGTCATCCTCTGCGACGTGGACGTTGACCACGACGCGCCAGTCCTTTCGGTCCATGCGCTTGCCGTGCCGCCCGGCGGTCTCCTCGGCGATCTTCCACTGCTCGGCCAGCGCGTTGGGCCCGCCGGGCAGTCCTGCGCCGATCGAGAGCACGCCGAGGCCGTACTTGCCCGCCGCCACCATGCCGAAGGGTGTGATGGTGCTGGCCACCGCGATGGGGAAGTGCGGCTCGGTGTACGGCGCCAGGTGCAGCCGCGCCTCGCGCAGCTCGAACCAGTCGGTCTTCATCGTCACCGGCTCGTCGCACCTGAGGAGCCGCATGATGGCCTCCAGCGCCTCCTCCATGCGCGGACGCTGGGTCACGGGCTCGATGCCCATCATATAGGCGTCGGACACGAGCGCCCCCGGGCCGCAGCCGAGCATGGTGCGGCCGCGCGTCATGTGGTCGAGCAGGACGAAGCGGTTGGCCACCATCAGCGGGTGGTGGTAGGGCAGGCTCGTCACGCCCGAGCCCAGCATGATGTGGCGCGTGCGCTCGGCGGCTGCGGCGATGAAGACCTCGGGCGAAGCGATAGTCTCCCATCCCGCCGAGTGGTGCTCGCCGACCCACACCTCGTCGTAGCCGAGATGGTCGAGCCACTCGATGAGCTCCATGTCGCGCGCCAGGGCGAGGGTGGGGTTCTCGCCGACCCGGTGGAACGGGGCGAGGAAGATGCCGAACTTCATGCCCGTGTGAGCCATGGGGTCTCCGTGGGACCGTGGTACGGCGAATCGTAGCACGCGCCGGCGGCCGCGGGTGACGACACGCGGTCCGTCACCTCAGGCCCCGAGAGGGTGCCCCTTGACAGACCGCCGCCCTCGGGTCTACAAGGGCGCCGGGCATCGAGGACCGGGGCGACGGCACACCAAGGAGGCGGCACGACCATGAGAGACGTCGGGCGTACGTTGACGAGCAGCGTCTTGACCGTGGCTCTGGCGCTCTGGGCAGGGTCTGCGGGCGCGCAGCCGGGCAAGGACTGGGGCATGTACGGCGCGGACTATGGGAACACCCGCTACAGCGCCCTCGACCAGATCAGCACCAAGAACGTGCGCAAGCTGCGCGTGGCGTGGATCCGCTCGCTCGGCAGTCTCGAGTCCCAGGAATCCACGCCGATCGTCGTCGGCGACACGATGTATGTCAGCACCTCGACCGGCCCGAAGTACGTCTTCGCGTTGAGCGCCCGGGATGGCACGGTGAAGTGGAAGTACGAGCCCGAGCTGCCGAAAGACGTCGTCGCCACGGTGTGCTGTGGGCTGGACAGCCGCGGCGTCGCCTACGCGAACGGGCGGGTGTTCGTCACGCGGCTCGACGCCGCGCTGGTGGCGCTCGACGCCAACACGGGCAAGGAGCTGTGGACCGTCACGGTGGTGGATTACAAGACCGGCCACGCGATCACGTCGCCGCCGCTCGTCTACAAGAACCTGGTGGTGACAGGCTTCGCCGGCGGCGAGTTCGGCGTGCGCGGCGCCGTCCAGGCCTACAAGCAGGATACCGGTGAGCTGGCGTGGAAGACGTATACGATCCCCGGGCCCGGCGAGCCGGGGAACGAGTCGTGGATCGGCGACTCCTGGAAGACGGGAGCTGGCTCTACCTGGTACGTGGGATCGTACGATCCCAAGCTCAACCTGGTCTACTGGGGCACGAGCAACGCCGGACCGTGGGGCGCCCACACGCGCAGCACGGATACGAGCGAGTACGGTCAGTACACGAACCTGCACACGGCCTCACAGCTCGCGTTCGACGGCGACAGTGGCCGAATCGTCTGGGCCTACCAGATGACCCCGGCCGACGTGTGGGACTACGACGGCGTCAACGAGGCAGTGCTGGCGGATCTGAGGGTGGGCGGCCAGACCGTACCGGCGCTGATGAAGGCGGACCGGAACGGCTTCTTCTACGTGCTCAATCGGGAAAGCGGCAAGCTGGTCTCGGCCCAGCCGTTCGTGGAGGTCAACTGGGCCAAGGGGATCGACAGCGCCACGGGCCGTCCGATCGAGGACCCGGAAAAGCGGCCCCGGCTCAACCGATGGGCGAGGAACGTGTGCCCGAACCTCTTCGGCGGCAAGAACTGGGAGCCGATGTCCTACAGCCGCCAGACCGGGCTCGCGTACATCCCGTCCTTCAACCTGTGCATGGATATCGCGGGCAAGGCGGAGGATTACTCACCGGGCAAGTTCTACCTGGCCTCCGAGTTCGACCTCGACAAGGCCGGCTCGGGCGGGCACCTCTCGGAGCTCAAGGCCTGGGATCCGGTGAAGCAGGCGGCTGTCTGGGGCATCAAGGAGGACCTGCCATTCCTCGGCGGCGCCATGTCCACCGCGGGCGGCCTGGTCTTCTACGGCAACACGCACGGTGCCCTCAAGGGCGTCGACGCCAAGACCGGCGACGTCTTGTGGCAGTTCAACGTCGGCACCGGCATACTCCAGAGCCCGATCACCTACGCTGTGGACGGCAAGCAGTTTCTGGCGGTCGTCGCGGGTCGCGTGAAGGGGCCGCCGTCGTTCCTGGGCAAGATCGGTCAGAAGGTCATCGACGCGAGCCCCGAGGGCGGCGTTCTCGTGGTGTTCGAGCTGGGTAACTGACCGGGCTCCGCCGCTCTCTGAGCGTCGCGGCGCTCGGCGCCGCCCTCTGTCTCTCCTGGGCCGCGACACCCGCGGCCCAGGAGACACGAACCGCGAACCCGATGGAGGGTTCCGCCGACGTGATCGCGGAGGGCCGAAGCCTGTTCAACCAGTACTGCGCGCACTGCCACGGGCCAAACGCGATCCAGGGAGAGCGGCCGCTCGACTTGCGCCGGCTCACGCTCCGTTACGGACAAGAGGCGCCCACGGTGTTCGACGAGACCGTGAGCAAGGGGCGCCTCGACAAGGGCATGCCCGTCTGGAAGGGCGTCCTGAGCGACGACGTGCTGCGGCGTATCTTCATTTACTTGCAAACCGTCCAGACTCACCCCTGAGCCACGCGGGGGGCGCTCGAGTCAGAAGCCATGAGTGAGACGGCCCGGGTCGTCGTCATCGGAGGCGGAATCTGGGGGTGCTCCATCGCCTACCATCTGGCCCGCGCCGGCGTCTCCGACGTGCTCGTGCTCGAGCGCCGGGAGCTCGCCTCGGGAAACACCTCGCAGGCCGCCGGACTCGTCGGCCAGCTCCGCGCCTCCGAGCTCATGGCGCGCTCCATCATGGCGGTCGTCGACAGGCTCACCCGATGGCAGGCCGAGCACGGGGAGGATTCAGGGTTCCGCCAGGTCGGGAGCCTGAAGCTCGCGCTGACGGACGCGCGCGTCCGCGAGCTCGAGGTCCAGGTGGCTCAGGCGTTCGGCTGGGGGCTCGCGGTGGAGCTTGTCGCTCCGCGGGACGCGCAGGCTCGGGTGCCCCTCCTGGAGACGAACGGGGTGAAGGCGTGCGCGTGGATTCCGACCGACGGCTACGCCGAGCCCTACACGCTGGCGATGGCCCTCGCCCGTGCGGCCCGTCGTCTCGGCGTCAGGATGCGGACCCAGACGCCCGTCACCGGTATCACGCTCAACCGCGGACGGGTCACGGGCATCGAGACCGCGAGCGGACCGATCACGTGCGAGACGGTCGTGGTGGCGGTGGGGCCCTGGAGCGAGCTGATCGGCGCGGCGCTGGGGCTTCGGTTCGACACGATCCCGATCCGACACCAGCTCTGGGTCACCGCCCCCATCGACGGAATCCCGCGTGAGATGCCGGTGGTCCGGGTGCCCGACGCCTCCGTCTATCTGCGTCCGGAAGTGGGCGGCGTGCTCATCGGAGGCTTCGAGCGAGCGCCCAAGCGGTTCGCCATGGCCGACCTCCCGGCCACTTTTGCGGTCGAGGAGACCGAACGTGACCAGCGAGTCCTGGAGGAGCTCGGCGCCGGACTCACGCGCGCCTTTCCTGCCCTCCAGGCGGCGCCGATCATACGAGGGTGCGCGGGTCTTCCGACCTTCACGCCCGACGGGAACTTTCTGGTCGGGCAGGTACCGTCCATCCACGGGCTCTACGCGGCCACCGGGTGCAACGCCCTCGGGATCGCCGGCTCGCTCCTGATCGGACAATGGATGAGCGAGCTGATCGTGGACGGTAAGACGAGCGTGGACCTCTCGACCCAGGCGCTGACCCGCTTCGGCTCGCGCTACGGGAGCCGGGGACGGCTCCAGGGCGACTGCGAGTCGATCTACGCCAACTTCTATGCGCTCGACAAGGGGGCCTTCTGACCGCGACGCAGCGCCGATCGCGCTGGCTACCTGCATCCCGTGCGCGGCGCGTCCGGCGCCTTCTTCGGGACCAGCGTGCAAGCGAAGGTGGCTGGGTGCGCGCGATACTCGGCGACGAGGGTTTCGAGCCGCTGGAGCGTCCGCTCGCGCCGGGCGAGGCCGATGCCGTAGACGGCGAGATCGTTGACCAGACGCGTGTAGAAATGATGCTCGGCGTCACCGGCGCCCGCCTGCGCCACGCAGGGTGAGGGCTTCTGGGCGACCCGGAGCTGGGAGCCGAAGGCACGGACGAACTCGGCGAGCACGGGCTCGTCGCGCAGGTCGCGAGGGACCTCTGGGAAACGGGCGAAGAGCTCGTCGACGGTCATCGGGCTCGGCGCCGCGCGCGCCCGTCCTTCCAGATCGCGCGAGTGACGGATCTGCATGCCGTCGACCTCCAGACGCGATTATACCCGCGAGAGCTGACAGGCCCGCCCCGATCTGAACGAGGGCCGTGAACGGGGGACAAGGAGGAAACCTATGACGGCAAGCCAGCACGACAAGGCCGCCCGCTTCCGCGCACTGCACCAGGCGCCTGGCGCCTTCGTGATTCCGAACCCGTGGGACGCCGGCTCGGCGCGCATCCTCGCCGGGCTCGGCTTCCAGGCGCTGGCGACGTCGAGCGGCGCCGCCGCCGGCGTCCTCGGTCGGCGCGACGGCACGGTGACGCGCGAGGAGGCGCTGGCGCACGCCCGCGCCATCGTGGCGGCGATCGACCTTCCCGTCTCCGCCGACCTGGAGAAGGGCTTCGGCGACGCGCCGGAAGCGGCGGCGGAGACCATCCGTCACGCCGCCGCGGTGGGGTTGGTCGGCGGCTCCATCGAGGACGCGACCGGCGACAAGAACAGGCCGCTCTACGACATCGGCCACGCGATCGAGCGGGTGGCAGCGGCGGCGCAGGCGGCGCGCGCGCTCGCCTTCCCGTTCACCTTGACCGCCCGGGCGGAAAACTTCCTGCGCGGCAACCCGGACCTGGACGACACGATCACGCGTCTCGTGGCCTTCGAGAAGGCCGGGGCCGACGTGCTGTTCGCGCCCGGCCTGCCCGACCTGGCGGCGGTGCGCGCGGTCTGTGCCGCGGTGTCGAAGCCGGTCAACTTCATGGTCGGCATCAGGGGCAAGTCGTTCACGGTGGCGGAGCTCGCGACCGCCGGCGTCAGACGGATCAGCCTCGCCACGTCGCTCTATCGCGCGGCGATGAGTGGCCTGCTCGACGCCGCCCGCGAGGTGAAAGGGAAGGGCACGTTCGGCTACCTCGACCGGTCCCTGACCACGCCGGAGTTGAACGGCTTCATGGAGGGTTGAGCGGGTCGTCCCGACGTATATAGCATTTATCTTTTATATAATTCGTGATACTGTCGGTGTCGTCCGACTTGGCTATCGGTTCACGGGAACCCCTCCGCCTCGTCAGGCCATGACTTCAGCGTCCGCGTTTCTCTGGAGCGTGCATGAACTCACAGCGTGGAAGCAGCAAAGGAGGCGCCCCATGGCGCAGAAGCTGTTCATCGGCGGGCTCGCGTTTTCCACATCGACGGAGCGGCTTCGCGAAGTGTTCGCGGCGGCCGGCCAGGTCGAATCGGCTGCCGTCGTGACCGACCGCGATACGGGTCGCTCGCGCGGCTTCGGCTTCGTGGAGATGGCCACGGCGGAAGAGGCCGATCAGGCGATCGCGCAGTTCAACGGCAAGGACCTGGACGGCCGTCAGCTCCGGGTGGAGAAGGCCTCGGCCGGCGGCTCTCGTGGCGGCGGTGGGGGGAACTCGCGGGGCTTCGGCGGATCCTCGCGCGGAGGGCGCTGGTAGTCTGGTAGTTCGGTAACGCTCTCGAAGGTCGCCGCGCCGTACGCGAAGACACCCTTCGCGTACGGCGCGACCGCGCTCAGCTCGGTAAGACGAGAACTTCCCATCATCCATCGGGCATCTCCCGAGCGGGCAGCGTCTCGTCGAGGAGCGCCACGAATTGTCGAACATCCAGGGGCTTGGTCAGGTAGGCGCGCACCCCGGTCGCCAGGAGCCGCTGAACCTGCCCGGGGGTGGCGTCGGCGCTCAGGACGATCACCGGCGTCTGCCGGAGCTCGGGATCGCCGTGGAGCTCACGCAGCACCTCTTCTCCCGAGATATCGGGGAGGTGCAGGTCCAGCAGAATCAGGTCTGGCCGGTGCTGTCGCGCCAACGCGAGTCCAAGACGTCCCTGCATCGCGGGGATGAGCTTGACCCGTGGGCGCCGGGACATTGTTCGCTCCACCAGGCGCAGGTTCGAGAGGTTGTCCTCGATGTAGAGCACCGTACCGCCCTGCTCTGAGGACGTCGGGAGTGCCGTGACATCCGACTCGCTGCGCTCCTGACGCGCCACCGGGCTCTCCGCCTGGAGGAACTCGACCCAGAACGTGCTCCCCGCGCTCGGCTGGCTCTCCACGCCGATCGTACCCCCCATGGCTTCGACGAGCCGCTTGGACAGCGCCAGACCCAGGCCCGTCCCCTCCACCCCACGCTGCTCCGCGCCCAGTCGGTCGAATGGCTGGAACAGCCGCTCCTGTAGCGCCGGGGCGATGCCGGGCCCCGTGTCCGTGACGCGGATCCGAAGTCGGCCGTCTTGAGCCACGTCACACGCGACTGTCAGCCGACCTCCGTCCCGGTTGTATTTGATCCCGTTCGACACGAGGTTCAGGAGCACCTGCTGGAGCCGCTGCTGGTCTGCCCACACGTGCCGCGGGTGGAGCGCTGCGCCAGTCGTGTCGAGCTCGATGCCACGCGCGGCCGCCAGCGGCCGCGCCAGGTCCAGCACCCGCTGGATCGCGTCGCCCACAGGCACGGGTTCGGGCGACAAGGGGAGCTGCCCCGACTCGATCCTGGCGATCTCGAGAATCTCGTTGATCAGGCCCAGCAGATGTCTGCCCCCCTTCAGAATCTGCTCGACGCTCTCGCGATCCGCCGGCTGCCGCACTTCGAGCTCCAGGAGCTGCGCGAATCCGAGAATCGCGTTGAGGGGGGTCCGAAGCTCGTGGCTCATCCGCGAGAGGAACTCGCTCTTGGCACGATTCGCCGCTTCCGCCTCGGCCTCGGCGCGACGGCGCTCGGTCACCTCGGTCGCCAGCTCCGCGTTCACGGCGGTCAATTCGGTGGTTCTCTCCTGCACGCGCTGGCGCTCCCGGCGCTCGCTTTCGTGCGCCTCGACGAGCCGAGCGTAGAGCTTGCCGTTCTCGAGCAGCAGCACCATGAGCACAAAGCTCGCCGCCAGCAGCCCATAGATCCGGCCGGCATAGAAACCGAGGTCGAAACGGCCGGCGTTAAAGACCGCGGCGAGCGCGATATCGAAGAGCCACGCGCACATCACGACCATGAGCCACAGGTCGAGCACCGCGTGCGGCCGGCGCCACCAGAGAACGGCCAGCGCGAGGAGGCTCAACACCCAGGTGCTCGAGCGGACCAGGGTCATCGCCGGGGTGTAGTGGTTCCCCTGCATGATCGCGGGGAGCACGTCCTGGCCGGCCGTGGCGAGGAGGGTGAGCCCGCCCGCGACGACGAACACCGCCGCGAGGCTGGCGAGGACGGCGACGCCGGCGCGGCCGCGCGGCCGACCCGTCTCCCGCCCCGCGTCCTTGAGCAGTGCGTAGGCGATGACGAGGAGGGGGAAGCCGCCATGCCAGAGCATGTACAGCCAGGCCGTGCTCTGGGGCCCGGCGCCGAGCAGGCCGGTCGGCGAGAACAGGCCGGGAAACGTGAGCGCGTGCGAGACGGTCATGAGAGCGGTGAACAGGTAGCCGCTGGCCAGCACGCACAGCGCCCGCGATCGTAAGAAGCTGAACTGACCGAACAGCAAGCCCGCCGTGATCAGATCGTTGATCACGAGCGCCGATTCGTAGATCGGGATGAAGGCCGAGATCTGCGCGAGCGGCATCTTCGCGAACGGCACCGCGCTGAGAAAGATCGCGGCGGAGACGAGTACGACCGTGAGCGCGAGCCGGCGCTCGCCGCGCCCCGCGGGCAGGGTCGACAGGAATACCAGGCGCCCGTCTGTCAGCTCGCGCGCCATGTCACCATCGTCCACATCTCACAATAAGGCAAAGCGACCAGGCGGGCATCGATCTAAAGGCGTGATCCCCTGAGACAGCCGCGGCCCGCGGCGATCCCCTCGATGGGCTGACGGCGTTTGCGGACGCTCCGGTGCGGCGCTATCGTCAGCCTGCGACCGAGGGCGACCGCCGCCGCCCGGAGGATCACGATGACGATGCCGAGGCCGAAGCCCGGAGATCTCCTTGGTCTGGTCGACGTCGACAAGGGCATCGTGAGCCGCGAGATCTTCGTGAACGAGGAGATCTACCGCCAGGAGCAGGAGCGGATGTTCGCGCGCGCCTGGCTCTTCGTCGGCCACGAGAGCCAGATCACGCGGCCGGGCGACTACCTGGTGTCGTCCATGGGGGAGGAGTCGGTCATTCTCTGCCGCGACCGGGCGGGGCGGATCCACGTCTTCCTGAACTCGTGCCGACACCGCGGCATGAAGGTCTGCCGGTACGACGAGGGCAACACGGTCGAGTTCACGTGCCCCTACCACGGCTGGAGCTATGCCACGGACGGCGCGCTGGTCGGGGTACCGTTCGCGAAGGACGCCTACGGGGAGCACCTCGACCGCAGCCGGTGGGGACTCGTCTGTGCGTGGCGGCGTTCCCTATGGAATAGTAGTCGGTGGCGTCGACTTCGGCAGTCGGCCTGCCAGAGGAGCCTGGAGATGCCCTATAGCGATGAGGCGGACGAGAGGAGCGCGGGCAGGCGCTCGGAGATGCTGGAAAAGCTGCTCGTGCCGGTGGCCGTCGTGGGGCATGTGCTGTTCTATGACGTCCTGCCAGCCTTGCTGACGTGGGTGGTGGGCTCGACCGCCGGTCTCGATTTGTTCTCGGCGATCGACAATCCGTCGCTGCGGCGGCTGGCCGGGCTGGGCCTGTTTCTGAGCGTCGTGGCCGCGATCATTACCACGGAAAGTGTCACGCGACTGGCTCGGCCGTTCAGCATCGGACACTTCCTCACGACCGTGGTGCTGATCGGAGCCGCGCTCTTCCCCACCCTGGCGGATTGGCATCGACTTCGTCTCGGGCTGACGCCCGAGCAATTCGCCCTCGTGCAGGCGTACTGCTATTTGGCCCTGAAGGTCATGGTGGGTATCCTGATTGGCGCGACACTGAGCTGGATTCTGCAGGCTCGGTACGCGCGTCTGGTGTCCTCCCGCAGGCCCGAGTACACGCGTAAGTGAGCGAGGGTGCCGCCTAAGGGATCGTCGTCGGGACCGTGGCCACCGAGCCGTCGGCGAGAGTCACGGTCAATGAGAAGCTTGTACCCGTCGTGAAGGCCGCCGGGCCGAAGTCGGACGCGAACACGAAGAATTCGCCGCCGTCCCCGACGCCGAAGCTCACCGTCCCGGTGCCGGCGTTGAGCAGCGCCCCGTCGAGGCTCCCCGCGGCCCCGAGCGCCCAGTTCGCCGTCGCGGGGTCGGTGTCCCAAGCTCCACCGCTTGCCCGGCGCAGCTCGAGCCGTGTCACCGTCCGCGCGCCGCTCCCCGCCCCAACCGTCACCCGGAAGCTGCCGTCGAGCGCGCCGTCCGCGCTGAAGGCCCCATTGCCCTGCCCCACCTTGTCCCGTAGCTTGCCGAGAAACGCCAGGCCGAGCGTCGGCGGTGGCGGGGTCACCGTGAAGCCACCCGTCAGCACCACCGTCTGGCCGTCGGGATTCGACACCGTCACGTCACGCGCGCCCATCGCCGCCGTGGCCCCGATCGCGAGGGCCACCGAGAGCTGGGCGGACGAGACCACCGTCGTCGAGCTGACCGTGATGCCGGCGCCGAACCCGGCACTCGCCCCCGCCTGGAAGTTCGCGCCCGTCACCGTGACGGTGAGGCTCGCTCCCTGAACCCCGCTGCTCGGCGACACGCTCCCGATCGTCGGCATGAGCGGCAAGCTGACAGTCGCGCCGGCCGAGGTGCCGTCGCCGAAATTGGCAGTCAGCGTGAAGCCCGCCCCGCTACCGAATACCGTCGGGTTCAGATCGGACGCGAACACGAAGAACGCCCCGCCGTCGGCGACGCCGAAGCTCACCGTCCCGGTGCCGGTGTTGAGCAGCGCGCCGTCGAGACTCCCCGCGGCCCCAAGCGCCCAGTGCGCCGTCGCGGGGTCGGTGTCCCAGACCCCGCCGCCGCCGGTCCGGCGCAGCTCGAGCCGCGTCACCGTCCGCGCGCCGCTCCCCGCCTGGATGGTCACCCGGAAGCTGCCGTCGAGCGCGCCGTCCGCGCTGAAGGCCCCATTGCCCTGCCCCACCTTGTCCCGTAGCTTGCCGAAAAACGCCAGGCCGAGCGTCGGCGGCGGCGGGGTCACCGTGAAGCCGCCCGTCAGCACCACCGTCTGGCCGTCGGGATTCGACACCGCCACGTCGCGCGCGCCCATCGCCGCCGTGGCCCCGATCGCGAGGGCCACCGAGAGCTGGGTGGACGACGCCACCGTCGTCGAGCCGACCGTGATGCCGGCGCCGAACGAGGCGCTTGCCCCGGCCTGGAAGTTCGTGCCGGCCACCGTGACGGTGAGGCTCGCTCCCTGAACCCCGCTGCTCGGCGACACGCTGGCGATCGTCGGCGTGAGCGGCACGCTGACGGTCGCGCTGGCCGAGGTGCCGTCGCCGAAGTTAGCAGTCAGCGTGAAGCTGGCTCCGCTACTGAACGCCGTGAGGTTCAGATCGGACGCGAACACGAAGAACGCCCCGCCGTCGGCGACGCCGAAGCTCACCGTCCCGTTCCCGGCGTTGAGCAGGGCGCCGTCGAGACTGGTCGAGGCCCCGAGAGCCCAGTGCGCCGTCGCGGGATCGGTGTCCCAGACCCCGCCGCCGGTCCGCAGCTCGAGCCGTGTCACTGTCCGGGCGAAACTCCCCGCCTGGACGGTCACCCGGAAGGTGCCATCGAGCGCGCCGTCCGCGCTGAAGGCCGAGTTGCTCTGCCCCACCCTGTCCCGCAGCTTGCCGAGAAACGCCAGGCTGAGCGTCGGCGGTGGCGGGGTCACCGTGAAGCCGCCCGTCAGCACCACTGACTGGCCGTCGGGATTCGAGACCGTCACGTCACGCGGGCCCATCGCCGCCGTGGCCTCGATCGCGAGGGCGACCGAGAGCTGGGTGGACGAGACCACCGTCGTCGAGCCGACCGTGATGCCGGCGCCGAACCCGGCGCTCGCCCCCGCCTTGAAGTTCGTGCCCGTCACCGTAACGGTGAGGTTCGCTCCCTGAAGCCCGGTGCTCGGCGACACGCTCGAGATCGTGGGCACGATCGGCAGGCTCAAGGTCGCGACGGCGGAGGTACCGTCGGCGAAGTTGGCGGTGAGCGTGAAGCCCGTCCCGCTATTGAACACGGTGGGGTTCAGATCGGAAGCGAATGCGAAGAAGGCGCCGCCGTCGGCGACGCCGAAGCTCACCGTCCCGGTCCCGGTGTTGAGCAGCGCGCCGTCGAGGCTCGCTGAGGCCCCGAGGGCCCAGTGCGCGGTCGCGGGGTCGGTGTCCCAGACGCCGCCGCTGGAGCGCAGCTCGAGCCGCGTCACCGTCCGAGGCCAGACCCCGCCCTGGACGGTCACCCGGAAGCTGCCGTCGAGCGCGCCGTCCGCGCTGAAGGCCGAATTGCCCTGCCCCACCTTGTCGCGTAGCTTCCCCAGAAACGCCAGGCTGAGCGCCGGCGGCGGCGGCAGGACCGTGAAGCCGCCCGCGCGGGTCACGGTCTGCCCGCCGGGGTTCGTCACCGTGACGTCGCGCGGACCGGGATTCGCCGTGGCGGCGATGGCGAGGGCGACCGAGAGCTGAGTGGACGAGACCACCGTCATCGACGTCACCGTGACGTCGGCGCCGAACGAGGCGGTCGCCCCGGGCTCGAAGTTGATCCCGTTGACCGTCACGGTGAGGCTTGTGCCCAGCGTCCCTCGCTTGGGAGAGATGCCGGAAATGATCGGCACGCCCGGGTTGAGGAGGGCGCTCAGCGCGAGGTCGACTTGAATCCGCGGCCGGGTGGTGCCCGTTCCGGCGAGAGTGTCCTCGATCATGACTCCTGTGCCGGTCAGGGCCTGGAGGATCTCGTCGACGTTCGCGGTCGGCTTGGCCTGCTTGAGCACCGCCCAGGTGCCGGCGACGTGCGGGGCCGCCATCGACGTCCCGCTCGCGATCGCGAACCCGCCACCGGCGAACGACGAGATGATGCTGACGCCGGGGGCGAACAGGGACAGGAAGGGGGCCACGTTCGAGAAGTCCGCGACCTGGTCGTCCTTGGTCGTCGCGCCGACGCTCACAGCGGTGGAGACGCACGCCGGCGCGCTGAGCCGGTCGATGGCCCCGTTGTTTCCGGAGGCCACGACGGTCGCGATGCCGGCTGCGCGCAGGTTGTCGATGAACGGCTTGTAGGGTTGGTCGTCGCAGGTCGAGCTGAAGAGCCCGCCGCCCAGGCTCATGTTGACCGCGGCAAAGGGGTGCTTGGTACGCAGGGCATAGACACGCTCGAGGGCGGCGAGGATATCGGACGTGTACGCTCCGATGCAGGGTGGCGAGCCGCCGCAGTCGAAGAACCCGTCGAACCGTGAGAAGACCTGGACCGACATGATGCTGGCGCCCCGCCCGACACCCCAGATCGGCAGGCCGGACGGCGTCCCGTTCCCGGCGGCGATGCCCGCGACGTGGGTGCCGTGCCAGCAGCCTTCGAGCTCGAGCGGGCAGTACACCCCGGCCCCGGTACCGATCTGCTCGTCGGCGCCGTTCGGGCAGAGCGTCGTGCTCCGCTGCGCGGACGTGGTCGAGTAGCACGCCTCCTCCACGACCTTGCCGGCGAGGAACTGATGAGCCGAGTCGACACCGGTGTCGATCAGCGCCACCACGAGGCCGGTGCCGTCGAAGCCCTGAGCCCACGCCTTGTCGGCGCCGATGAGCGGGACACTATCCAGCAGGACCGGCGTGTGAATCCTGTCTTCCGTCACCCGCTTGACCAGCGAGCTCGATGCATCCAGCGCTTGCAACGCCGTCGGGCCAGCCTCGAGCGCGATCAGTGGCGCCGTCACGTATCGGCGAAGGACACGGTGCGGGTGCTGTGTGAGCCGGCTCAGCAAACGCGAGGCGGCGTCGGTGATCTCTTGGCGGTAGAGGGCCCTCGCCTGATTCGGCACGGCACCCTCGGCAACGCGGCCGGAGGGAAGCAAGAGCTCGACGAGGACGCGCACCTCGCCTTCGGCCCGCGCGCGGTCGTGGATCGCCGTCGGCACCACGTGACCGTCTTTGTCGGCAGGTGCCGCGACCACATTCGTGGGTAGGAGGACCCCGAGCAGCAACAGACTCGCGGCGAGGAACGAAAGCGCCCGGCCGGCCATGGGCCGTCATAGTGGGCAACGAACGTGCCATACGCAAGCCCCTTGAAGGGAAGGGCTTTCGGCAAGGTCGAGTGACGGCTTGGCAGTCCTGGTGACCCAAGACGTCACTCGGAGAGAAAAGTCACCCCGAGAGGGTGGTCAGCGAGAAGGCGCGGGACCCTCGTACGGAGGAGAGATATCGTCCGCTCGTACGCGGATCACGAGGGCGGGCATCTCCTCGAGCCGAACCAGCGCGGCGGCGTCGATCTCGAGCGCGAGAAGGGGTACCGTCGCGTAGCGGCGCGCGAGGCGGCCGCCGGTGCCGGCCAGGCGGCGCAAGACCTCATCCTGGGCGTTCCTGAGGGCAACGGGATCGCGACGAGGAACGCGAAGCTCCACGAGGACGCGCAGCGTGCCTCCGCTGACCACGGCACGGACGCCGGGATCGATCACCGGCCGATCATCCATACCGCTCGCCGCGCTCCACCCGCCGCCCAGGGCGACCATGGTGGCGATCGTCCACGCCCACCTCACCCGTTCGCCACCTTTATCCGTCGCTGCGCGCGGCGCCAGCCATCCTTCCACCAGGCTCAGGAACGCCGCGCGACAAAGTCGATCTCGATCCGGGCGCCGAGGGCGAGCGCCGCATGGCCCCCAGGATAACCGCCCCCGTCTCCAGGAGATAGCCGCGGTTCGCGACCGCGCGGAGATCGGCGTAGGCGAAAGCTGCCCACGGGAAGTTTGACTCGGCGGCGCGTCTTAGCGGACGATCGATTCGAGGGAACGCGACTTGGATAAGACAGCGGTCACACAGAGGATCCGTGAACGGCTCGACGCCGGCGCCTTGCCTCGGGCCGTCGCGCCACTCACGACGGAGCCAGGGCGGCGAACTGCACCGACGGGGCACATGACCGTGGATACCGCCATCGGCGTGGCGAGGTGCGCGGCATGCGATGAGCCGGGGGCGCAGGTCGCATACCGGTTCCCGGACGGCCGAGTCCTCAGGTTCCACGGCCGATGCCACCGAATCTGGGAAGAGGAGTGTCAACGAGGTCCGCGGAGCGCCTGAGTCGCACGAGGGGAGAGAGCCACGGACGGGCGGCTTCTGGTCGACGGACTCATCATCCTCTTCTATTTCGTCGCCATCACCGCCATCGGGCTGTATGCGGGGCGGCGGGAGAAGAGCCTGAATGACTATGCGCTCGGAGGGCGTCGCGTGCCGTGGTGGGCCGCGATGGCGTCCATCATCGCGGCGGAAACCAGCGCGGCGACCTTCCTCGGCGCGCCCGTCGAGGGCTACACCAACAAGAGCTTCGCCTACGTGCAGCTCGTGCTGGGCCTCATCATCGGGCGCGTCATCGTCGGCAATGTCTTCCTCAAGCCCTACTACACCTTCAAGGTGTACACGGTCTACGATTACCTGGGCGTTCGCTTCGGGCCGTGGACCAAGGGCTACGTCTCCGCCCTCTTCCTGTTCATGCGGACGCTGGCGTCGGGAACGCGGCTCTTCATCCCCTCGCTCGTGATGGTGCTGGCGTACCGCATGTTCGTCTCGGGCGGACAGGTGCAGTTCAGCCAGCAGGCGGTCACGACGGTCGGTCCCTATCTCATCGCGATCATCGCCCTCACCCTCGTCACCTGCTTCTATACGGCGCTCGGCGGAATCAAGGCCGTCATCTGGACGGACCTGATTCAGGCCTGCCTGATGTTCGGCGGCGCGCTGATTGCCATTGGCACGCTGCTCAATCACGTCGGCGGACTCCACGAGGTCATCCGGGCCGTCCCGCAGCTGACCACCCACGAAGGCTACTTCCTCCACGGGTTCGAACCGAGCATCGTCGCGAAGTGGAAGGAGAGCCACCAGCTTGCGGCGATGGGCCTGTGGGACTCCATCAAGCTGATTCTCGCGAGCGACTACACCCTCTTCTCTGCGCTCATCGGGGCGACACTCGGCAACATGGCCGCCTTCGGCACCGATCAGGACATGGTTCAGCGGATGCTGACAGCCGAGACCCACCAGAGGGCGCGCCGCAGCCTGGTGACGGCCGCCTTCCTGGACCTGCCGATCGCCTCCGCCTTCGTCTTCATCGGAATCCTGCTCGTCGCCTACTACCAGAAGGACCCCACCTTCCAGCCCACGGCCGCTGCGGACGTCTTTGGCTCGTATATCCTCAACGTCATGCCCGTGGGCGTCCGCGGTCTTGTGCTGGCGGGCATCTTCGCCACCGCCATGGGCTCCTTTTCCGCGGCGCTCAACGCTCTGGCGACCGCCGCCACGAACGACTGGTACCTCCGGTGGGTTCCGGGCAAGAGCGAGGCGCACTACGTCAAGGCCGCGCGCTGGTTCACGGTCCTCTTCGCCGTGCTCATGATCGTCATCGCCGGCGGATTCGCCTATGCGAAGGTGACGAACCCGGATTTGAGAATCATTCCGGTCGTGCTCGGAATCGCCGGATTCATCCTCGGCCCCATGCTCGGTGTCTTCCTCATCGGCATGCTCACCCAACGGCGCGGTTCCGACGCCGGAAACATCGTCGCCATCCCGGCGGGGCTCCTCGCGACTGTTGTCGCTGGCAAGCTGAACATCACCCTCCTGAACACGGCGGCCCCCTTGTTCGGCATCCACCGGACGTTTCAGCAGCCCCTCGCGATTCCCGAAGTCTCGTTCACCTGGTGGCCCATGATCGGCGCGCTCGTCGTCTTTTGTGTCGGCGTCCTCTTCCGCACCCCGGACCAGGTACTGAAGGGCGTGGCCCGTCACGCCGAGGAGGCTCGGACCGCCGAGGGTGTTCCGCTCGCCCTGCGTGCATCGCTCGTCGAAGAGACTGTGCCGAGTGACCTTCGGCCAGGACCGAAGAGGTGACGGCCCGTGCCGATGGGGCCCGGACGCGCCCTGGCCGTCGGCTTCGAGGGCACGCGCGTTCCCGACGATCTCGTGGCCCTGGCGGAGCACGCCGGGCTGGGCGGCGTCGTCCTGTTTGCGCGGAACTGCCCCAACCTCGAGACGGTGCTCGCGCTCACGGCGGCCGCGCGGAAGCTCGGCCCCGATGTCCTCGTCCTCGTGGATCACGAAGGCGGACGGGTTCACCGCCTGCCCCCTCCCTTCACCCGGTTTCCGCCTGCGGCAGCGGTTGGACGCTCGGGCGATCCTCACCTGGCGGTCGCTGTCGCGAGGGCAATGGCTCGCGAACTCCGCGCCGCCGGGTTCGACTCCGGGCTGGCGCCGGTGCTCGACTGCCTGCTCAATCCGGCGAACACGGTGATCGATGACCGCGCGTTTGGGACGGCCCCCGATATCATCGCCGCGTGCGGCGTCGCGTTCGTCGAGGCCCTGCTCTCCGAAGGGCTGGTTCCCGTCGCCAAGCACTTCCCGGGGCACGGACGCACCTCGGTCGACTCGCATCTCGCCTTGCCGGACGTCGACGCGACCATCGACGAGCTGGAGCGCTGGGATCTCGTTCCATTCCGCGCCGCCCTCGGAGCCGGCTGCCCGGCGGTGATGGTCGCCCACGTGCGGTACCGCGTTCTCGACCCGGCCCTCCCGGCGTCGCTCTCCGCCGAGGTCATCGGCGGCCTGCTCCGGCGGCGCCTCGGCTTCTCCGGCCTCGTCCTCAGTGACGACCTCGAGATGGCCGCGGTCGCCAGCACCTGGGGCGTCGCTGGCGCGGCTCGACGGTTCCTGGCCGCCGGCGGCGATCTTGCGCTCGTCTGCCGCAGTGCCGAGGCGCGACACGAGGCGGCGGCGGCGATTGGCCGAGACATCGACCGGGGCGTGCTCGACCTCGCTCCGGCCGTGCAGCGCCGCCAGGCAGTCCGCCGGCTCATCGCGACCGCCGGACCACGGCCCGACGTTTCGGTGATCGGCTGCGCCGAGCATCGCGCCCTCGCGGAGGAAGTGGCTCAGCGCGCACGGTGGTCCTTTCCCGCACCCGGTTGAGCCGGCCGCCTCCACCGTGCGATGCTAAGAGCGATGCGTGGCTCGACGCTGGAACGGCGAGCGTTCGTGACGCTGATGGGGCAGGCCCTGGTGGGGGCCGGGGTCCTCGCGATCTCGCGCCCGGATCCCGTGCCGGCGCGCGACCGAGATCCGAACGTCTTCGCAGGACAGGAGACGTTCGAGCAGTTGTTGGTGCTGGGGCGCGAGCGCGCCTGGCGCGAGCTGCCGATCGGCGAACGCATCGGCGCCATCGGCATGGCCCTCCGGCAGACGCCGTACGTCGCCGCGACGCTCGAGCTCTACGAGGATCGCGAGGTCTGCTCGGTCAACCTCCGCGGCCTGGACTGCGTCACGTTCCTGGAAAGCTCGCTCGCCTTCGCGCGAATGCTGAGGCGCGGTGGGCGCACATCCGAGGCGCTGCTGGCGGAGGTCACCTTCACCCGGTACCGGGGCGGCCGGCTCACCGACTATGTGTCGCGGCTGCACTACCTCAGCGACTGGTTCTTCGACAACGCGCACAAGGGAGTCGTCCGTCTGACCACGCGCGAGCTTCCGGGAGCCACGCGCTTCATCAAGCGGGTCAACTTCATGAGCACGCATCCCGAGGCCTACCGACAGCTCACGGCGAATCCCGACCTGGTCCGGAAGATCGCGCGCGTCGAGGCCGAGATCAACGCCCGTGAGCTACAGTATGTGCCGAGAGAGAAGGTGGCGGCCGCCCAGCCGCGCTTGATGACGGGCGACATCGTCGGGGTGACCACGACGATCGACGGTCTCGATTGCGCGCACGCGGGGTTCTGCTACAGGGACGAGGGCGGGACCGTGAGATTGCTGCACGCGTCGACCACCCAGAAAGCCGTCATCCTCGACGAGGAGCTCGCGACGTACCTCGCGCGCGTGCCGACGCACACGGGCATCATGGTGGCACGCCCGCTGGAGGTGGCGTAGCGACGCGTGAGTCGACGCGGTCGTCGACGAGATCGCGAGCGGAGTCGTCTCCCGCAACAACCCCAATCGCTTGACACACGCAGCAGCCCAATGGTATGCGTCCACCCGTGAGCGTTCGGCGTCTCCTCGTTCTCCTCCTCATCGGCGCGCTCGCCTCGGCAGGGCCCCTGGCATACGCCAGTCCGCCCGATCCCGCGTGGATCGCCGGTTTCTGGGACGATGGCGACTATGACGACGTCGTGCTGCTGGCGACGTCTGGGGTGAGTATCGCGGACCCTCGGCCATCTTACGAACCGGAATCCGTCGCGGTTGTCATCGCCGTGCTGTCCCTGCCCGTCGAGAGTCCGCCGCCGGCTCGCGCGCTCTCGTCGTGGCAGACGCGCGCCCCTCCAACCACCTAAGTCCCGCCAGCTGACGTCGCCGCGGGATCGCCCGCGAGCAAGGGCGCGGAGTCCGTGCGCCTTGCGGCGTCGTGTCGGTGCGTCATTCGGACGAAGCCCCGAAGCTCCAGGAGACTTTATGAAGGTTCTGATCACCGGAGGCGCTGGTTTCCTCGGCTCGCACCTTGCCGACGCGTTCCTCGAGCGCGGCGACGAGGTGTTCATCCTCGACCGCGGACCGACCCTCAAAATCCGCCACTTGCTCGGGCATCACGCGCTCCACTTCGTCCACGACAGCCTCTTCAACGAGACGATCCTCGACGGGCTCATCGCCCGGGTCGACCTCGTCTACCACCTCGCCGCGGTCGTCGGCGTCGAGCACTACGTCGGCGACCCGCACGAAGTGCTGAACGTCAACATCAACGGGACGCAGAATGTGCTGAGGCTCGCCTTCAGGCACGGTAAGCGCCTGGTCTTCTCCTCCACATCAGAGGTCTACGGCCGGAACCCCAGGATCCCCTGGAGGGAGGAGGATGACCGCATCCTCGGATCGACCGCCACCGACCGCTGGTGCTACTCAACCTCAAAGGCGGTCGGCGAGCACTTCTGCTTCGCCTTCGCGAAGATGGGTCTCCCCGTCACGGTGCTCCGCTACTTCAACGTGTACGGTCCGCGGCTTGACGCGATCGACATCGGGCGCGTGGTCACGATCCTCCTCGGGCAGGCGCTGCGCGACCGGCCGCTCACGGTGATCGGCGACGGCCGCCAGACGCGCTGTTTCACGTATGTGAGCGACGCGATCCTCGCGACGGTCGCAGCGGGACTCAGCCCGCAGGCGGTCGGCGGGACGTTCAATGTCGGCACCGACGAGGAGGTGTCGATCCGAACGTTGGCCGAGCGCATCATCGCGATCTCCGGATCGAGGTCGGAGATCCAAAACGTCCGCCAGGAAGACGTGTACGGGTCGAGCTACGAGGACATCCCACGGCGAGTCCCAGACATCCGGCGGATGCGTGTCATCCTCGGGGTTGCACCGAAGGTGTCTCTCGACGAGGGGCTCGGGCGGACGATCGCCTTCTTCCGAGGCGAAGCGCGTTCTGGCTGATGAGTGACCGGACGGCTCTGCATCTGGCCGGCTGCCTGGCCCTGTCGGTCGTTCTTGCCCTTTACCAACTCGGCGAGCGGCCGCTCTCAAGCCCTGCCGAGGCCCGGTACGCATTGATCGCGCGCGAGATGCTCGAGAGGGGCGACTGGGTGCAGCCGCGCTTGAACGGCGTCCGCTACTATGAGAAGCCGCCGTTGCTCTACTGGAGTGTGGCTGCTTCCTACCGCCTGTTCGGCCAGAACGAGATGGCGTCGCGCCTGCCAAGCGCGGTGTCGTACATCGCCACGGTGGCGGTCACGTTCTTCCTCGCTCACGAGCTTCTCGGCGCCTCGGCGGCACCGCTCGCGGCGCTCGTCCTGGCGACTTCAGCAGGCCCCCTCCTTTACGGCCGGTCCCTTTTCACGGACACCCTGTTCGGTCTCTGGCTTGCCGTTTCGTTCCTCGGCCTCGTGCTCACCGTGCGAGGACGCCGCGGCCTGCTTGGCCCCCTCTTGTTCTGGAGTGGTCTCTCGCTCGCCGGACTCACCAAGGGCCTCGTGGGCATTGTCTTGCCGCTCGGGACCGCCAGCACCTGCTGGCTGCTCTTCGGCCGGAAGCGCCTTCCGCACGACCTCCGCCCGCTCCTTGGAGCGGCGATCGTTTCGCTCGTCCTTGTCCCCTGGCACCTCCTCCTCGCCGCGCGCGACCCTGCTTTCATGCGCTTCTATTTCGTGAACGAGCACGTCCTCCGGTTCTTCAACGCACGAGAGCCGGTCGACTACACGCCGCTTTCGATCGGCGGCTTCTGGCTCGCGACCGCCCTCTGGCTCCTCCCGTGGTCGCTCTTCCTCCCCGCCGCGATCGCTTCACCCGATCTCAGGAGGGGTCTCGCGCTCCCGCTCGCTTGGTCGGTGTGGGTGCTGGCGTTCTTCACCACGAGCGCGTCGCGGCTTGAGTATTACGCGTTGCCCGCCTTCCCGGCCCTCGCCGTGATCGTCGCAGCGTACTGGCGACGCGCGATCGACGCCCGACCCGCGCCGGCCGGCGCTCGCGTCGCCGCGTGGATCGTGCTCGGCATCGGTGTCGCGCTCGTTCCGTGGCTCGTTGCTTCCCGGGAGAGCACCGCGGAGTTCCTGACCTCGCTCATCACGCTGCTCGACGGTGTCTATCGCGACTACCTCGTCGCTCATCCAGACGTGTCGTTCGCCGTGGTCGAGCGATGCCTGAGGCTCATCCGCCCCTTCGCAGTGTTCATCCTTCTCTTCGGAGGCGCGGCCCTGCTCGCGTCGCGCCTCTCTCGCGCGCGTCTGGCATTCACGATCTGGGTGCTCGGGGCGGTCGGGCTCGTGTGGTTCGCCGAGCTCGGCCATCGCCTGGTAGCTCCGGATCGCTCGCAGCGTGATCTCGCGCCGATCATCCGCGCGCTCTGGGAGCCGACGGCGGAGCTCGTCGTCTGGGGGACCTACGAGGACTACTGCGGCGTATCGCTCTACACGGGCTACCCGACCCGAATGCTCGATAGTGCGCGCGGCGACCTCCTCTTCGGCTACAGGAGGGGCGACGCGTCGGGTCTTTTCCTGACACGCGAGGGGTTCGAGCGCCTGTGGGCCTCGAACGGCCGCGTCTTCGTCGTCGGTGACCGCGGCCTCGACATTCCCGGCGCCATCCTCCTCGCCGCGGGACCACGCTCCATGCTGGTGACAAACCGGCCGCCCCCACTCGCGTTCCGGCATGGCGAAGACCCTTCTCGACGTCCACCGGACAAGGAATCGGGGGGCTCGTAGTGGACCGGCCGTCACAGTCGATGCCGGGCGAGATCAACTGCGTCTTCATCTTACAGAAGCTCCTCGAGGCCGCGGACGACGAGATCGTGTAGCAGAACACGACCTCGAGTTCTCGACGTCGGTGATCGGGGTCCGCGCGTCCCACGCGGGAGCTCGCGCTCGCCCATCAGTGTTCCCGATACGCTACAATGCGGCGCACCATGCAGGCGCGCCCGCTCTGGCCATGGTGACGATCTACCACTCCCCCACGCTCTACCGGCTCACGACGCGCATCGGGTACGGGCCGGATTACGCTGCGCGCTATACGTTGATCGCCGACGTCATCCGGGCACCGGGCGACGTGCTGGAACTCTGCTGCGGTGACCTCGCGCTCCACCGGCATCTCGAGGCGCGAGGGCTCCTGAAATCGTATATCGGCCTCGAGCACTCGGGCGCGATGCTGAAGCTGGCGCGCCGTCACGGCGTCGACGTCCGCGCCTTCGACGTGCGCTCGGGCGATCCGGTCCCCACGGCCGACACCGTGATCATGCAGGCGAGTTTGTATCAGTTCCACGACATCGCGGACACGTTGCTTCCACGCCTGTATGCGGCCGCGCGACGTCTCCTCGTGATCGCCGAGCCCGTCCGCAACCTCTCCCAGTCCCGACGCCGCTCCGTCCGCTGGCTCGCCCGTGCTCTCACGCGGACGGCCGACGGCCGCGTTCACGTCTTCCGCTACACGGAGGGGACTCTGCTGGCGCTGTACGACCACTGCAAGATCCCGGTGAGTCGACTCGACCGGACGCCGAGCCGGTACGAGCTGGTCGTCTCGTCTCTCAAAGCTCCTTCTGCGACGGCCGACGTCGAAGCCAGGAGACGATCCGTGACCGATAGTCATACAGGGGTGGGGCGATCGCCACGATAACGGCGGCCAACGTCTCGGAGCGCTCGCCCCGCGGCTGAGTCTCCGTCAATGTCGGATCGGCGTCGCCGTCGGCCCAACCGCTCGGGGAGAAACACCGGCGTGAGCGGACACCCAGCCGATGCGCAGCGGCTTCAAGACGAAAAACGCCAGGAGCGCGCCGATCCAGTCGAGCGCGATCGCCGCGACGAAGATGGGCATCCAGCTCCCCGTGGCGGCCCTGAGGACGTTCCCCAGCGGGACGAGCAACGACGCCGTGCCCTTCGCCGTGTACAGCAGACCGTAGTTTGCCGTGGCGAACTTCCGGCCAAAGAGGTCGCCACACACGGCGGGGAACAGGCTGTAGATCTCACCCCAGGCGAAGAAGACCAGACCCGAGAACACGACGAACAGGCTCGGGATGTGCGCAAAGGTGATGAGGAGCAAGATCCCGACACCCTCCAAGCCGAAGGCGATGAGCATCGTGTTTTCACGGCCGATGTGATCCGAGACCCAACCAAAGAATGGCCGCGTCAGCCCGTTGAGAATGCGGTCCAAGGAGAGCGCGAACGGAAGGGCAGCCATCGTAATCCCAAGCAGGGACACTGGGACCTGGGCAACCTTGTAGTCCGCGGCAATCGGACCCAGTTGGGCGGTCGCCATCAGGCCGCCCATGGCCAGCATCGTCATCATCGCGTACAAGAGCCAGAACACCGGAGCCTTCAGCATCTCCAGCGGCGTGAAATCTCCGACCGATTGCTGAACCTTGGGTGTCGTGACGTCGGGCACGTCGCCCGTCTGGGGAGCGCGGAGCAGCAGCGCGCACAGGACGACGACGAGACCTTGCGCGAGCCCGAAATAGATGAAGGCGGTCTCATAGCCTCGGGTATTGATGACGTTCGCGATCGGCACAATCGTGAGCGCTGAGCCCGCGCCAAACGCGGCCGCCGTGAGACCGGCGGCCAGCCCTCGGTGCTCCGGGAACCACTTCAGCGCGTTGCCTACGCTCGTGCCATAGACGATGCCGGCGCCAACGCCGCCGATCAGGCTGCCCGCGTACAGCGTGAGGAGCGAGCTCGCGTTGGCGTTGACCGACCAGGCGAGGCCGACGAGGATGCCTCCGGCGGCGACCAGCCATCGCGGGCCGAAGCGATCGACGAGGTAGCCCTCGAACGGCACGAGCCACGTCTCGGCCAACACGAACACGGTGAAGGCGACTTGGATTGCCGCCTTCCCCCAGTGAAACCTGCTATCGATCGGATTGACGAAGAGCGTCCAGCCGTACTGGAGGTTGGCGATCGCCACCATCCCGACAATGCCGAGCACCAGTTGCACCCACCGGGCGCTGGCGGACGCCCGACTTTCTGCGGCCGGCTTGGCTGCGGTTCCCATGTCTCAGCTCCTCTCCAGTGTTCGGCGCTTCTCACTTGCGGGGAGCGGGGCGCCCACTGTCCGACGGTTGACTCGAGCGGGGATGGGTCACCCGTTCGATGACGGGATCGTCCACGAACGGACCGGTGTTCGGCAACGCGAGGATGATCGAGTCGCCCTGTTCAACCAGCAGGTCGATCTCCGGCACCTTCTTCGTGAATGTCGCCAGGATGAGTGCGTCGTCGGTTTGCACCTTCAAGAGGACGTGGCCCTCCTCCCGTTGCTTCCCGATGACCTGGCCCTCGACCGGGCGCCGAGGCGCGCGGAGTGCCGACGCAAGATACGGCTCGATCGCGGGCGGCAAGAGGATGGTGCCGCCGACGCCGAGGGCGAGGCCGACGAGGAGGGTCGACGCCAGAATGGCCCACGGTTTCATTTCGATGCCAGGGCCGCGGCTCGCAGCATCACACGGAGCCGTCTGGTCGTTGGGATGGGTCGTGTGCGGCGGCAGCCTTCGGGGCTGGGGTCACCGCGTCGGACGCTCGCGCCTCATCGTTGGACTCCGCGAGCCCCTTCTTGAACTGGGCGAGCGCCTGGCCAAGCGATCGAGACAACTCGGGCAGCTTCTTCGCCCCGAAGAAAAAGACCATAAGACCCAGCGCCACCCAGAGGTCCTGGGGCCCAATCATTGATCGCCTCCCATTTGCGAACTGACACCCACGCAGTTGCACGCTGCGGCGATTCACTGGAGACGCCGTGAGCCGCGGACGTCATCCGCAGCCACGAACGCGGCAGCACTCTAGACGGTCGGGGGAGCGCGCGTAGGGAACGAGGCGAGTGGAGCCGGGTGAACGATCCTGGGGCGCGGCCGAGTGACGCCGACAACACAGGGAGAAGGGCTCGGCACGGCGTCCGGCGTGTAATGCGGAGCGGCGGTCATTCCGGTGACGGCGAGGACGACGTCGTCGTAGTCGGCGTCATCCCAGAAGCCGGCAACCCACGACGGGTCTGGGGGGCTCGCGTGAGCCAGCGCCGGCAGCACGACCACCGCTGCGAAGAGCAACATCGCCAGGGAAACCCGACGCCGCATCGCCCCTACAATACTCTGCCCCGCTTGACGCCGCCAGCTCCGGAGCCACATGCATCGGCGTCGGGTCCAGACGGGAAACGGCGGCCAGGCGCCGCCGTTTCGCCGACTGGAAAAAATCAGAGGCCCAACGACGTCACTCCTCGTCGTCGTGCTCCCCTCTCGGCGTCCCGTACACGGCGACACAACCGTTCAAGCACTGCGGGAAGACGTTATTGGCCGCCAGGGGCACCAACACGTGGTTGCTGTGTGGATCCACTGCGAGCGAGTGCGCGGTTCCCGCGGGGAACGCGGCACTACAGTTGAGCGGGTTGAGGGTGCAGTTCTTGCCGCCGACGTTGAGGGTCGGAACCACCTGGACAAGGCTCTGGCTCTCCGCGTCGATGACGCCGACCACCGGGCCTCCTGGTTGGTTGCGGGCGGCGAGGTAGTAGCGTCCGTCGCCGCGGTTGAACCAGACTTCGTCGTTTCCCGAGACTCCGGCGACTATCGTGTCGATGGCGCCCGTGTTGGCGTCCATGATCACCGAGATCGGCGCCGCGGTGTGGGGATCGGACGCGGTCCACGCGTTACCTGCCGTGTCAAAGGCCTGACTGCAACCAATGAGCAAATCGTCGTTCGGACCGACCGTGAGTCCAGCCGGCTGGCAGAACTTCACATGAGACAGCTTCTCGATCTTGCCCGAACTGTTCGGGTCGATTGTCACGACGCCTCCGTCGGCGAAGGAGCCCCCGCAGACAGGGTTGTCCACGGGCGGGTTGCCAATCTTCCGGGGGCAGTCCACTTCGGGAATGGACAGATAGAACTTGCCCCGATGGTATTGCGGTTGTTCCGCACCATTGGTCGCATCGAAGCCATTGTTCGCCGGGTCGAACGCGATTCTGGCGCCAACGGTCAGCTGCCCGTTGGTTCGATTGACCTTGATCAAGGTCACGAACGGCGGGTCGTCGGCGTTGTTGGCGACGAGAAGAACCCCATGGTCCGGATCGTAAGCCAACTCATCGGCCCGCAGGGCGTCCGCTCCACCAGTGGAGACATCGCCGCCGGGAACAATCTGATCGGTCCTGAGGTCGATGCTGACCACCCTGCTGTTGGCGTCGGTCACAAAAAGCCAATGTCCGCTCACGACGACGCCGTTGGGGCCGGATCGCCCGTTGTCCGCCGCGCCGGTCGCAGGGTTGAAGGCGACGCCGGCGAACGGCGTTGACCCGCCCGTGATCGCCCTGACGAATGTATTGGTGCTCGCGTTGAAAACGTCGACGCTGCGGTTGGAACGGTCGGCGACATACAAAAGTTGGGTGTCCGCGTCGAGCCAGCTGATATCCCAGCCATGGAGGGGCTTGAGACTCGTCGGGACCGCGATGGTCCCGAGAAGCGTGATAGCTCCCCCATTCCGCCCAGGCTCACCAGCCAGAGCCGCACCGGCGGATAGCGCACCGGCACATAGCACACCGGCGAGCACCCATGGAAGTGTGGATCGGGGGAGCAACTTGGTCGCTGCCTGCATTGTCATCGCTCTGTCTCCTCTTGAGCAAGCGGCATTCTCTGGACCGTCACATTCCTCGTCCGCGCGCCCTCCTTTCCTCGAGATCTGGAGTCACGACGCGCCCACTGACGCCGACACGCGTCCCTCGGGCGGACTCGAGTCGGCTCGCGCGGCTCCGCTCCGCGCAGACGAAGCGGACGCGAGGCTCAGGGAGCGGCTATCTCAGGCGGAGGCGGTCGGAGGGGCGCGTGTGTTCCACGACGAGAGTGGGCGGCCGGAGACGGGGCTCTCGTCTGGCGAGGAGACAGAGGCGATGACGACCGGGGCGGACACCGTGACGTAAGGTGGGCGAGAGTCAGCGGTGCCGACTGCGGAAGTCACCAGCAGCACCACGTCGTCGTAGTCAGCGTTGTCCCAGAAGCCGGCGATCCACGCGGGATCGGGTGGACTGGCATGGGCCAGGGGCGCCAGCAACGCGATCGCGCCTACCACGAGCAGGGTCAGGCGACGCCGGAACGACATGGCGACGAGATACACTGCACGACTCCACGTGTCAAGCAATCCCGACGTGACGACGTTTGGAGTTCCGGAAATTAAGCCATCCGAGCAGAACGTCGGCGTTTCGGTTATCCTCCCGGCACCACGCAGGGAGAGGTCACCTCATGAAGAGAGCTTTCCTTGGAGCGATTCTCGCCGTGGGAGCGCTCGTCTTCGCGGCGCTCGGCGCCGCGGCCCCGGCCGCCGCCCAGACCGCGATCACGCTCGGCCTGCTCACCTCGATGACGGGCCCGGCGGCCTCGACCGGCGAGGACCAGCGGCGCGCCGCCGCGCTCGCCGTGGACGAGGTCAACGCCGCGGGCGGCGTCCTGGTGAGGGAGGCGAACGCGAAGCTCGGGCTCCAGCTCGTGATCGGCGACGACCAGACCTCGCGCGAGGGCGCGGTGTCCGCCGTGACGCGGCTTCTCGTCGAGGACAAGGTGCAGGTGGTCTTCGGCGGGCTCGGCAGCGCCTTCGGCATGGCGGCGCTGCCGCAGATCCGCGAGCACGGCGTGCCGTACATCCCGACGCCGTCCACACCCCTCTTCACGCGCACGCCGGAGATGGGGCCCGACCCGACGAAGTCCATGGTCTTCCACTACCAGGCGACGGGCCTGATGCAGGGAGCGACGATCGCCGACTTCCTCGTCAGGGAGCTCAAGCCGCTGATGGCCGGGCGCCGCGCGCTCCGCGTGGCCTGGATGTACCAGGACTCACCGTTCGGCGCCGAGCTCTACCGTGGCTTCGCGGAACGGGTGAAGGACGCGACCCTGCCGATCGAGGCGGTCGCCGCCGAGCGCTTCAGGGTGGGCGAGACGGACTATCGCTCGCTGCTGACGAAGATCAAGGGGCTCGGTCCCGACGTTCTCGTGCCGCAGGGCTTCCGCGGCGAGACCGTGGCCGCCGTGCAGCAGGCCGTCGTGGACGTGGGCTTCGACCTCAAGAAGACGCACCTCGGACCGGTGTGCGCGTGCGCCGACGACCCGCTCTACTACAAGGACCTCGGGAAGGTCGGACACGGCACGACGATCCTCAGCCTCTACAGCACGTACGCGATCCCGAAAGGGGCCGGCTTCGCAAAGTGGGCCGCGTTCCGCAAGGCCTACCAGGACCGGTACGGCACGCTCCCCGGCCTCCTCGGCGTGTCGGCGTACGACGTCGTCCACATCGCGGCCGGGGCGATCGAGCGGGCGGGGAGCCTCGACCGGAAGAAGATCATCGAGGCGCTCGGCAAGGTCGAGATGGACCAGATGGTGCTGGCGATGCAGGGCGGCAAGATCCGCTTCGACCCCAAGTACCGCGAGGCTGCGTTCGTCCTCTTCGTGCAGCAGATGGCCTGGGACGACAAGGTCAAGGAGCTGCGGCCGACGATCGTCTGGCCGGGTGAGCTCGCCGAGGCCCGGTACAAGCAGCCCTAGGGCCGAAGGCGGCTCCCACGCCGGATCTCGGCACCCTCGCGCGCGTCCTCACCTGGGGGCTCGTCACCGGCAGCGTCTACATGCTGCTGGCGACGGGCATCACGCTCATCTTCGGCGTGATGAAGGTGGTCAACTTCGCCCACGGCGAGCTGATGATGCTCGGCGCGTTCGTGACCTTCATCCTCGCGCACTCGGCCGGGCTCAGCCCCTACCTGGCCATCTTCCTCTCGATGGCCGCGGTCGGCCTGGTCGGCGTCGTCATCGAGCGCTTCGGCTTTCGGTGGCTCCGGGGCGGCGAGAAGATCAACGAGGTCTTCTTCTCGATCGCGCTGATCCTGATCCTCCAGAACGCGCTCGCGCGGGTGTTCGTGCCGCGCTTCCGCGAGCACGTCCAGATCAAGACGCCGTATGCGACCGAGGTCGTGGACCTCGGGCTCATCACGCTGCGCTACGACTTCATCGTCCTGCTCGTGCTGGCCTGGACGATCATCGCCGGGCTCTGGGTGGTGCTCCATCGGACGGGCCTCGGGCGGGACGTGCGCGCGACGAGCCAGAACCGGGTCGCCGCGATGCTCATGGGCATCCGCGTCGAGCGCATGGACATGCTGACCTTCGGGATCGGCGCCGCGCTCGGCGCCCTCGCCGGCTCGCTCTACGGCATCGTCAACCCCTTCAGCCCCTACACGGGCACGCTGCCGTCCATCAAGGCGTTCGCCGTCATCATCCTCGG
>QHSA01000247.1 GCA_003220315.1 Candidatus Rokuibacteriota bacterium | reverse complement strand
AAGGAGTTCTACGTCGAGCGGCTCTGGCGCGAGATCCGCCTCTACAAGATCGCGCCCGTCTCGCAGCAGATGGTGCTCAACTACCTGTCAGAGCACGTCCTGGGTCTGCCCAAGAGCTACTGATCTGCGCCGACCCGTCATCCCCTCAACCTCGACCCCTTCCACGGTCCGGTGATCAGCCGGGCACCCCGGTGCCAGGTGACGTAGGCCCACGCCCACTCGAACAGCACCAGGAAGCGGTTGCGGAACCCGATCAGGAACATCATGTGAACGAGAAGCCAGGCGAGCCAGGCGACGAGCCCGGAGAGCTTGAGTCGTCCGATGACCGCCACCGCGGCCGCGCGCCCGATGGTCGCCATGCTCCCTTTGTCGCGGTAACGGAACGGGCGGGTCGACTCGCCGCGGAGTCGCCGCAACACGTTGTCCGCCACCGCGCGCCCCTGCTGGATCGCCACGGGCGCCACGCCCGGCAGCGGCGTGCCGGTCTGATGCAGAAACGCGGACATGTCGCCGACGGCGAAGGCCTCGGGATGGCCCGGGATCGAGAGGTCCGGCTCGACGAGCACGCGCCCGGAGCGGTCGAGCTCCATCCCGAGCGTCCGGCCGAGCGGCGCCGCGGCCACGCCGGCGGCCCAGAGCACGGTGCGGGCGCGGATCTGCTCGCCGCCGAGCCACACGGCGTCCGGGGTCACGCGCGTGACGACGGCCCGGGTGCGTACCTCGACCCCGATGCGCCGGAGCGCGCGCTCGGCGCTTCGCGGTAGCGGTTCGGGAAAGGTGGGAAGGATGAGCGACCCGCCCTCGAGGAGGACGATCCGCGCCCTGGTCGGGTCGATCAGGCGGAAGTCACGGGCGATGGTCTGGCGCGAGATCTCGCCGAGGGCGCCCGCCAGCTCGACGCCGGTGGGGCCGCCGCCGATCACCACGAACGTGAGGAGCGCCTGTCGCTCGGCGCCGTCCTGCTCGCGCTCGGCGGCCTCGAACGCCAGGAGCACGCGGCGGCGGATCTCGAGCGCGTCTTCCAGGGATTTGAGCCCCGGCGCCAGCACTTCCCACTCATCGTGGCCGAAGTACGAGTGGCTGGCGCCCGCCGCGAGGACGAGCGCGTCGTAGCCGATGTCGCCTCGATCGAGCACTAGACGGCGATTGGCCAGATCCACCGCTTCGACCTCCGCGAGGAGGACCGTGACGTTGGTGGCTCGGCGCAGGACGGACCGCAGCGGGACCGCGATGTCGGACGCGTTCAGCGCAGCCGTGGCGACTTGGTAGAGCAGCGGCTGGAAGAGGTGGTGGTTGCGCCGGTCGAGCAGCGTGACCCGCACGGGGCGGTGGGCGAGCGCCCGTGCGGCGTAGAGCCCGCCGAAACCGCCGCCCACGATCACCACGTGCGGAAGGGCGGCCGCTCCATTTTTCAACGACGTCAGAGCGTGATGAGTTGGGTCAGCACGACGATCGCAATCACTCCAACCAGATGGACGACGACGACCGACCAGGATCGCTCGCCCCGGTGCATCTCAGGGATGAGGTCGGACGCGCCGATGTAGAGGAAATGCCCCACGAAGAACGCGAGCGCGAGGGCAAGCCACCGCTCCGACAGGTGAACGAGGAGTGTCACGAGCGCGCCGACGACCGGGGCTGCGGCGTCGGCGAGGAGAAAGCCCAGGGCTCGGCGCCGACTCGGCGTGACGCGGCGAGTGAGCGTGACCGTGTTGACACCGTCCGCGAAGTCGTGGGCGATCACCGCGAGCGCCACGACGGGGCCGATTTGTGAGCTCGCTTGAAACGCGGCACCGATCGCGACGCCGTCGAGGAGGCTGTGGAGGACGAGCCCCGACGCGCCCAGGCCGCCCACGGTGTGGCTCTGGTCGTGCACGTGCGCGGGAGTTGCCCTCCCGTCGGCCTCGTGCGTGTGCACGTGATGAACCAGGACATAACGCTCGACCACGTGAAAGAGGACGAAGCTCGCGAGAATCACGTAGCACACGGCGAGGCGAGCCCCGGGTGTTTCCGGCGAGGCCGCGATCGCTTCGGGAAGGAGATCGGTCAGCGCGATCGCGAGGAGCGTCCCGGCGCTGAAGGCGAAGAAGTATCGAAGGCTGCCCGTCACCCGAAGCGCCAGGGTGCCCCCGAGGAACGTCGAAGCGAAGGTGAGCCCGCTCACGGCGATGAGGGTCCAGCCCATCGTGCCACCTCCAAGCCGGTGTCGGCGACGAAGGCTTCGGCGGGGCCTTCACTCGTGCCCGCAGACGACGTTCTCGGGCCACAGGAGTTCTTTGTGGGAGCCAACGACCGACCGGATCGTCGTGAAGACGATGACGGCCGCGACGAAAAGCGCGACCAGCGAGTCGAAGACGGGACGGCCTGACGCGAGCACCAACCCTCCCGCCAGGACCGGCGCGAGCGACAGCAGCGTATCGCCGAGGTTGTGCACGTAGGCGAGGCGGATCGCGGCGTCGTGGTCTGCGGGCTCACGCAGGACGGCCGCAACGCCCCAATTACCGACCGCGCCCACGAGGCCGGCGATCACGGGGATGAGGCCCCACACCGGCACCGGCTGCGAGATGCGTTCGACGACTCGCCAGAGGAGGAGACCGCAGATGGCGAGGAGCCCGACGGAGTTGAAGAGGTTGGCCGTGCGAAGCAGCCTGCTGGACAGTCCCGTCCGCATCGCATAGGCCAGCACGAGGAAGCCCAACGCGACTTCATCGGAAAGGTTGTGAACGCCGTCAATGACGAGGCTGAGGCTGTTGGCTTGAATCCCACCGGCAACTTCAACCACGAGGACGACCGTGTTGAGTCCGAGAGCAACGGTCAGCGGCTTGCGGCGGTGTGCCACGGCGCCAATCCTACCACTTGTCCACTCTCGAGCCGGCTGGCGTGGCCGTCACGACCGAGCCGGCGCCGGCGAGCAGCGCGGCGGCGGAGGCGAGCGTGAGACCCAGCGCGATGCCGCCGAGCGCATCGGACGGCCAGTGGGCGCGGAGCATCACGCGCGCCGCCGCCACGAGCACGATGATCACGAGCGCGGCTGTCCGCACGAGCGGCCTCGCCGGCGGCCGGAGACTCTCCGCGAGATAGAAGACGGCGCCGAAGAACGCCGCCGCCGCGGTGGCGTGACCGCTCGGGAACCCCATCGACGCCGCCTCCGGTCGCGGCCGCCCGATGATGATCTTCAAGATGCCTTCCGTGGCCGGCGCGGCGATCATCAGCCCCACCCAGACGTACCACCGCTCGCGCGCGCGCCGGAAGGCCAGGAGCAACAGGAGCGAGCCTGGCAGGAGCAGTTGCCAGCTCCCGGCCCGGTTGATCAGGCGCATCGCCGCGAGGACCGGCGGCGAGGCAAGGGCGAGAAGCGCCTCGCGAACAGCCGTGTCGCCGGGCAGGGAGGACGTGAAGCCGACCGCGAGCGCCAGCGCCAGAAAGCAGCCAGCGCTCGCGATCAGGACGCCGCGGAGGCTACGGCGCGGGGGTAAGCCGGGCGCCACCGCCGCCGCCATCGCGGACGAGCCTCAGCACGCGCCTGCCGCCGCTCTCGTGGAGTGTCACGGTGCCATTGCCCTCGGTGCCCCCGTAGCGGGTCCGCCCCGGACCAATCACGCTGATCACGCCTCCGATCTCCCTGTACGTCGGCTCGACGTAGAGGATCCCGTGATACGAGCCGTCGTCCTGAATCGTCAGGAGGACCGGTGCGCTTCCCGTGGGCCCCGTCATCCTGCCGCGCCACGTCCCCGCGAGGCTCGCAAGGCCCTCGATCGCCTTCGGGGGCGGCAGGCTCGCGCAGCCGGCGACGAGCGTCGCGAAGACGAGGATGGCCCGGGCCGGCCGCGGGCTCATCCGGAGGGCGTGAGGCGCCCCGACGCCGGGTGGAGCGTGTAGAAGACGACCGAGAGCGCGACCAGCGTGAGCCCGAAGGCGCAGACGACCGTCGCGCCCGTCGGGAGGTCGAGCGCCGCCGAGGCGACCATGCCGAGCACGCTGACGAGCGTGCCGAAGCCCCAGCCGATCAGAAGCTTGCTCGGGATCGTGCGCCCGAACATGATGCCGGCGAGCGCGGGTACGATGAGGTACGAAAATACGAGGAGCACGCCGGCGATCCGCACGGAGCTCGTGACGACGACGCCGAACGACGCGTAGAAGAGGAAGTCCCACAGCCGGACCCGCCAGCCCTCGCGGAAGGCGGCATCCGGGTCGGTCGAGATCAAGAAGAACGGACGGCGGCACAGCCAGTGAAAGACGCCGATGGCCGCGTAGAGGGCCCCGACCTGCGCGACCTCGGGCGGCCGGACCGCGAGGAGGTTGCCGACGAGCATCGTGCGCACCTGCTCGGCGCCGTGCGCCGCCCGGTCCGAGAGGAGCACGGCGGCCGCGGACGAGACGGCGTACACGACGCCGATCACCGCCTCCTGGGACACGTGACGCCGCCGGCTTCGCGTCAGTGACAGCACGAGAGCGCCGAGCAGCGTGGCACTGAGGCCGGACGCGTACGATTCCCAGGTGTCGGTCTCGTACCCGGCCAGGAACGCCGCCGTCGCACCGAGGGCGGCGATCTGGGCGAGGGCGATGTCCACGAAGACGACCTCGCGAGAGAGGACGTGGACGCCGAGGTACGCGTGGATGCCCGTGAGCACCAGGCACATCAAGAACGGCGCCCACAGGATCGCGAAGAGGTCGCCGACCACGCTACTTGAGGGCCTGGGCCAGTGCCGTCACGTTGAACTCGATCGCCGAAATGTAGTTGTCCGCGCCCTTGACCGCGCCGACCGCCGACGCGAAGACGAACGCCTTCGCTCCCGCCTCGGCCGCGACGCGCTCGGCCAGCTTGAGATCGTTCCAGGGCTCCACGAGGATCACCTTAACGCCTTCGGCCTTTATCAGGCGAATGATCTGGACGAGGTGCTGGGGCGACGGCGGAATGCCGGGTCGGTCCTCGAGCGTGCCGACCTGGACGAGGCCGAAGCGGGTGAGAAAGTAGATGACGTCGGGGTGGTAGGCGATCACCTTGGCGCCACGGACGGGCTCCATGATCTTGTTCCAGCGCGCCATCTCCCGGTCGAGCCTCTCGAGGAAGGCCCGCCTGTTGCTCTCGAGCACCGCGCGGTCGTCGGGCGAGAGGCGGGCGAGCCCGTCCACGATGTTCTGTGTGATGATGGGTGCGAGCCCCGGGTCGAGCGAGAAGTGGGGATTGCCGAGCGGGTGGACGTCACCCATCGAGCGATCGACGCGTGTCGAGGGCACTTCCAGCAGGGAAATGCCGCGCGAGATCTCGATCCGCCCGGCCGCGCCGCGGACGATGTTCGGATTGTTCGCGCCGAGGACGGCCACGTCGGCCCACGCGTCGAGTTCGACGCCGTTCTCGATGAGTGCGTCTGCCCGTCGGAGCTTCAGCATCATGCTCGGCCGCACCTCGGCCTCATGGAAGTTCTGCGTGCCGCGCGTGAGCGCGTCGACCTCGACCAGGTCGCCACCGACGGCCTCGGTGAGCGACTTGAGGTCGGGAATGGTCGCCACCACGCGGAGTTTCTTCGCCGCCTCCGTCCCGGGAGCGAGCAGGGCCAGCGTCATCAGTATCGAGCCGACGACGAGCCTCGGACGTCGCATGGTCAAGCCTCCGTGTGTGTCTTAGAACGGGTGAGCGGGGTGCGCCCCGAGAATGAACGTGCCCTGGAAGAGAATCTCGTCGACTCGCTTCGCGCTCCCGTCGTTTAGGTCGGGGGTCTCGCGGTGGGTGCGATCGGTGTTCTTGTACGCGAGGCGGAAGCGGAGGAACTCCGACGGCCAGAACGTAATGTAGGGCTCGACGGATCGCTCCTTCCCAGGGGTCGCCGGGAACTCCGACCAGTCGTACCGGACGCCCGCCGCCCAGCGCCGGAACGGCTGCACCTCGGCGCCCGCGTACCAGCCGAAGCGGTCGCGCTCGCGCTTCCGGATGAGATCCGTGAGGCCGTCGCCGTCGGTGTCCACCTCCACGAGCACCCGACGGAGCGAATAGATCGCCTCGCCGGTCACCGTCAGGAGTGGATGGAGCCAGCCCTCGGGGCGGTACTTGTATCGCCCTTCCCAGCCGAGGAGGGTGTCGCGCTGCTTCTCCGTCGTCTCGCCGCTCGCGACCGACATGCCGAGCTGCACCGCGTTCTCGTCGCCGAGCTCGAGGAACGTCCGCAACCGGCCGGTGAAGAGCGGGACCCGGAGCGTACTATGGCCGAAGGCGGTCTCGTTGTCGCCGTTGAAGACCCCGGCGAGCCCCTCGAGATAGAAGGGGAGGTCGGGCACGATCGTCACCTCGACGCCCTTTTCTTTGAGACCCTCCGCGCCGAGGAAGTTGCGCAGCACGTTCGGTCGGTCGATCCACGGCAGGTCGTGCTCGTGGATGACGTTGGAGTACCCGAAGCGGTTTCGCACCTGCCCGAACTTGGCCTGGGTCCCATACGGCAGCGTGAGGAGCGTGACGCTGGCCTCGGCCAGGCTGACTCCCGTGTCTGCGCCCCGCTGATCCTCGCCCGCCTCGATGCGGACCTCGGCGTAGGCGTAGGGGTCGATCTGGCCGAAGAGCGAGAGCTCGACCTCGCGCGGGAAGAAGCGGTTCTCCTGACCGGCGAACGTGCCCCCCTGGGCCTTCTCGACGTTCGACTGCGTGAGGTTGCCCACGAAGTCGCCGGTGACGCCGATGTCGAACAGGAGCTGCCCGGCGCCGCGTTGCGCGTAGAGCGAGAACGGCTGGCGCGGCCGCGCCAGCTCGGCGAGAGACACCCCCGGGGGCGGCGGCGCCATGGCGGGCGGGCCCGTCGGGGAGGGTGCGGGTGGAGGAGTCACGGGGGCTGGCTGAGCCTCGAGCCGCCGGAGGCGTTCGGTCACCGACTCGAGCTGCTTCCTGAGCTGCTCGATCTCCTTCTTGAGCGCTTCGGCTTCCTGGGCGGTGGCCGGCGGAGCGAGGAGCCCCACGAAACACACCAGGACGACGAGAGCACGAGCTCGCATAGCGGTCCTCCGTCTGTGAGTGTGACGGCCGCGTCCGGCCGACCCGGCCGGTGGGCGATCCTGAGCGACGCGAACGGGTGGAGGAGGCTAGCGGAGCGGCGGCGCGCGAGGGTCGGTGAGGCAGAGCGGCGCGCTGACGGCACGCGCGTCGGCCAACGCCAGGGTCAGCACGAGCGCGAGCACGAGCCCGACGACGGGCGTCGCGTCGAGCTGGGACGCGGCGGTCCCGAGCGCCGCCATGAGACTCAGGTCGTGCTCCTCGTTCCAGAGACCGAACTCGCCGGAGGCGTGGAGGTGAGGGAGACAGGCGCCCGACACGACGAGGACGGCGATGCCCAGCACCAGGAGGAGCGCCTTGAGCCGCGTCACGACTGAGAACGATACCTCACTTCGTGGCGAACGCAAAGCCATCTGGCCCTCCACCCCGCGCTACCGCGGGCGGAGCGCCATCCCGTGGGGAGCCTTGCCGACCGGGATCGCCCTCACCTGGGCGTGCGACGCGAGGTCGATCACGCTGACGAGATCGGCCCAGCGATTGGTCACGAGCGCGTACCGGCCCGTCGGCTCCATGGTCACGAGGTCGGGGTAGCCCCGCTGCGCAATCGTCGCGACGATCCGGTCGTCGGCCGTCCTCACGACGACGATCTTGTTGATCTTGCGAAGCGTCGTGTAGAGATAGCGGCCGTCGAGCGTGAGCGTCGCCTCGTGGACGACGCCGGGCAGCGGGATCTCGCCCCTGATCTTGCGAGTGGCGGTGTCGATC
>QHSA01000172.1 GCA_003220315.1 Candidatus Rokuibacteriota bacterium | reverse complement strand
TCCGCGCGGACGGCAAAGAGCTCGCCCGTGGAGGTGTGGCGCGGGCGTCGGAGGTCCGCCACGAGCGGCTCGCGGCCGTTCGCGCTCGGCACGACGCGCACGTTGTCGTCGTAAAAGAAGCCCAGGCGCGCGTCGAGCGACAGGCGCCGCTCCGTCGCGCGCGCCGCCACGATCGTGTCGCGCAGCCGCTCGGCGGGGCCGGTCACCGCCGAGCCCGGCGCCAGGCGCAGGGCCTGCTCGACCTCGGCCGCCGCCTGCGTGGGCAGGCCGAGGACGGCGAGGGCGAGGCCCGAGTAGAAGCGCGTGAGCTGCTGGATCTCCGGATCGCTCGCGCGGCCGGCGCGGAACGCGGCCAGCGCGCCCCGGTAGTCCTTGGCGCGATAGCGCAGGAAGCCGACGTAGTAGCCGAGGCCGTCGAGCTCGGGGTTGGTCTTGAAGACCGCCTCGAGGAGCGGTTGCGCCCGGTCGTATTGCTGCCGGGCGAAGTACGCGAGGCCGAGCTGGAAGCCGATCGCCGGGTCCGCGGGCGCCTTCGCCCGCGCCTTCTCGAGGAAGGGCACGGCGAGGTCTGGCCGGCGCTGCGCCGCGTAGACCACGCCCGTGTAGTAGAGCGCCTCGACGTGGTCGGGCTCGATCTCGAGCGCGCGCTTCAACTCGGCGAGCGCCGCGTCGTACCGGCGCTCGTCGATCGCGATGATGGCCTGCGCGACGTGCACGTCGGCCTCGGTCGTCTGGGCTCCGCCGCGAGCGACCGGCCAGAGTGCCTGCAGCGACGCCGCGAGGACGAGCAGGGGGAGGACCCGCCGTGACACGCGCATCTCTCATGCATATCCAAAGACACCGGGCAGCGCAACGGCGATCTGACGCCCGGGCTCAGTGCTCCCGGTAGCCGACCAGCCCCGCCGCCAGCGAGCGCCGGTCGACCCGCGAGAGGCGACGCTCGATCGCCCGCGTCAGGAGGCGCGTGTGCAGGATCCCGACCAGGTGCGTCGGGATGAACCACAGGTCGTCGGTGGAGGTCATCCAGCCGGCGTGCGTCCGGTCGAAGCGCGCCAGGCTCACGGGGCGGGAGAAGGCGCGGAGCGTCCGGTCGCCGCGGAGGTTCACGTAGCCCTCGAAGTAGCTCATGACCAGCTCACGGAGCGTCCGGTAGACGGGCTCGCGGTAGCGGAGGCCCGAGAAGTTCGACTTCGCGATCGCCCCCCAGCGCCCGCGGAGCCGGAACACCGCGAGGACGTGGTCGGTGTCCTGCACGGCCTCGAGGTCGAGCAGGAGCGGCGGGAAGCCGAGGACGCGGAGCGCCGCCGCCGCAAAGATCGCGCCCTCGAGGCAGTGCGCCGTGCGCGTGCCGAGGACCCGCCGCGGCGACCACGCCGTGTCCGCGAGGTGGTACGGCATCGCGTCCAGCGCCCGCTGGATGCCGCGGGGCGTGCGGAGGGCGCGGAGCGCGCGCAGCTCGCGTCGGGTGAAGTCGAAGTCGGCCGCGGTCAGCTCCTCGTGTCAGAGGGACCGGCCAATTCTACTGGGCTCGCCGGTCGTGCGCTCGCGGAGCTTACGGCGCGACGAGACGAATCGAGTGGTAGTCGCCCGCCGGGTTCCCGACGACGTCCGCGAGGGTGGCCGGCAACGCCGTGGCGTCGAGCGAGGGCTGCGCCCGATGAAACCTCAAGTCATCGGTGTTGTAGAGATAGCTCGGCTCGAGCAGCGTGTACGCCTCGGTCAGATCGACGTTCGGAAAGCGCGTGGAGGCCTGCGCCGGATCCAGGCGAAAGAGCGTCGTGCCGTACTCACCCGTGGCGAAGACGTCAAAGCTCACCAGGGCGGCTGCGCTCGTCGCAGAGCCCAGAGAGTGAGCGCCGGGGCGAATGGGCGCGCCGACGAACAGCGCACGCGCAAGACCAGGGTCCCACACAAGCAGATCGCCGAGGTACCCGAACTCGTCGGCGTTGTCCACGAAGCTCTGCGAGAGGAACACGAGGCGTTCGTTCCCCCCGACTGGTCGTGGGCGCCGGGCTTGCCGCAACTGCCCGGGATCCCCGAGCACGAATCCCCCCTGGGGCTGGTGGACGCGCACCGCGCTGCACACGTGGCTTCCGTCACACGTGTACACGAACAGAAAGTCGGTCGGAGTGTTCAGGGGCTGGATCGAGTAGCGCCCCCGGGCGATCATCGCCTGGCGCAGCTCGTCTCGGAGCCAGCCGTCGAGCGACAGGCTCTGCTCGCCGTTGGCGGGCAGCGTGACGTCCGTGACGGTTCCGATCGTATCGCGGGCGTCGGGAAGGATGCGCCCGGCAGGACCCCAGCCGCCATCGACGATCGTGCCGTTCTCCGGCCCTCCCGAGTACCTCTGCGTGGAATGCACAAAGAACGTGCGGTTGCCGACGCAGCAGCCTCGGTCTATCCCATCGTCCAGCCGCTGCGAGTCGATCGTGACCACCGGTCCGGCCGTCGAAGCGACGACCGTGCCCTGCTCAAGGTCGACGAGGGCCCAGAGCAGCGTCGCGATCTGCTCGGGGAAATACGGCCCGATGGTCCGCGTAGTCAATGCTTCGGTGTCGCCGCTCGAGCTCACTCGGAAGACGGGAACGGTGACCGGACCCACCTGCGGCTCGCCGAGGAAGACGCTGACGAGTCCGAGCGGTCGGCCCGAGTCGTCAACGCTGACGTCCTGGAGGTGCCAGGCGTACGGGTCGACGACGGTGCCGACATCCTGGTTGTGCGGGAGGTCGAGCATCACCGGGAAGCTCTGGCGGAACGGAATCGTCTGTTCATATGCAAGTTCGAAGGTGAAGGGGCTGAAGCTCGAGCCGCCCGAATTGTACGACCCCAGGTTATCGGGATCGGGATTCGGCGGCGGGAACGGCACCCAGACCGAGGTCGACGACACTTGGGCACGCGCCAGGTGCTGGCGGTACACAATGGTCTGCGTGAAGTCGACCATGACGAGGAGCGTCGCCGACGGGAACGGGACACCCTTGGTTTGCCTCAGCACGATATCGGTTCGGCCCGACGGAAGATCGAGGTCGAGCTCGGACGACCCGGGCTGTCGCGGGACGTCGAACACGGCCACGGTGGCCTGCGGGGCGTCCAGCGGCGTCCGCGCGACCAGCGCGCTGTCGCTATCACCCCATTTGACCACCTCGTACTGCGCCACGCTGAGCGGGCCCGACTCGGTGGAGAGGCCGAAGACGCCCTTGGGTGTCCGGAGCTTCCATCGGGTGCCGTCACTGAAGACCTCTTCGACGCGCACGCCCCCGAGCACCCGGCCGATCACACCGCCGGGAACACTCTGGTCCGGGTTCTTTACCTCATTCCCCAGGGTCCCCTGATAGACGGCCACGAACCGCTCGGCGTCGGCCGGCAGCTGAAAGGGGCCCGACGTCACGGCCCCGCCCGGAAGGACATTGGCGATAGCTGTCGAGCCGACCGCGGTTACGGGCGAGCGGGTGCCTGTGGTTCCGTCATCGGCGTAGAGAGTCAACGTGCCCTCGACAAGGGCGTCCGGTGAGCTATTCGTGCCCGTGATGGTAACTGCTGACGGGTCGGTGCCGCTCACCAGATCTACGTCGAGTCCACCGCGGAAGAAATGGTCGAGGAAGCCGGCGGAATAGCCGACCGCGCGCGGTAGCAGGACGTCGGCCATCGCGTCGTAGTTGTACGTGTTCAGCGAGAACTTCGGTTGCTGCCGACTCGTTTCGAGGTGCTGGTCCCAGAGGGAGCGGCTCGACACCCGGACGTTCTGGACCACGTGTCCGGTCAGCGGGTCGGCGATGTCGCGGAGGAAGAATCGCACGCGACCGGTCAGCACGTCCCCGCCGAGCGTCGCAACCGTGAAGTCGGGGTCTTCGGTCCCGTACGCCCGCCTGTCGCAGACGGGCTCTACGAGCCCGCCACAGGGACCCGCCAGATAAAAGGTCCCAAGGTTGGTCCCGGCGGAAAAGAAGTTACGGCTCGAAAACTCTGCCAGACCCGAGCCCTCCGCGTTGGCCCAGTAGTCTTGATAGGTCTGGAAGCTGACAGGGTCGTCGCCGACAAGCACCAGGGGCCGACTCGCGTCGCTCCGGGTCCGATAGGGCTGGTTCAGCGCGCGGGTCTCGATGTAGGCCTCGTACCAGCTCTTCTCTCCGCCGAAGAACTGGGCCAAGGCGTTTGTGCAGCCGAGGTGCGGGTCGTTACGCGTGTGCTGTGGTTGCGCCATGTCCTGGAGGACGTGCGTGACCTGTCCGAGCGTGCGGAACAGCCTGGCGGTGTTCCGGTCCCTCTCGACACGACTGCTCTCCGTCAGCGAGCGGAGCTGATAGACGCGCGCATCGGGGAGCGAAAATTGGTTCTGGCTGCTCGCAGGCCCTCGCCCCTCCCGCCCGAGCGCCCAGTCGGGCGCAGAGATACCGGCGACAAGCGGGATCCCGGCGCCGCCGCGCTGGATGTCGAAGAAGTGGTGCTTGGGCCGATCGATGTCCGAATGAGGATTTTTCGGCTGAGGACACCCCAACCGGGCGAGCACGAGGTGCGCTTGAAAGTCGTCCTCGCGGATCGCGCCCTCGATCATCCAGCCTCGAGCGGTCCCGTTGTTGCTGAATTCGGCCAGCTGCGCGAACGGTGTGATGGCCCGAGAATCAAATACGTCACCCGGACGAATGTCCATCGCGTCCAGATATCGAGCGAGACCTTGCGAGGTCGCAAAACTCTGATCGGTGACGCTGCCGTGGGTTCTCAGATGGTACGCCTCGGCGCTTCGGCACAGAAGAAAGATGCAGACAGCCAGGCCACCGATTGAGCTGAGACGTATGGCCCTCATCGGTGACCCTCCTCGAGAAACTTGAGTTCCCTGTCGACGTGCCAAAAGAAGCGGCCGACACGTCGTTCGTCGGCTGGTGTCTTGTCGCGCTCGTTTGAAATCAGCTTGAGTCGATTCGAGTACGGGACACGAAACTTCAACGACTGGTCATCGCTCCGTGAAAAGGCACGGCCAGCATAAACGCGCTGAAGCTCCCTCAACCACTCCTCCGGCATGCCCCGAAACGGCTCAAGTGCGTGCGTTGAATCCTTCCGCACAAACCGACGGACTCGCTCTCGCTCTCGGCCGGGAGGGAGATAGCCGTTGTTCAGGATCAGCGCCTTGTAACCGCTCTTGAACAGCGTCACGACAGGATCCGAGCCGATCACGAGTCCGGTCCATGGGCCTTCAATCGGCCCCCACGCGTCGAATGAAATCAGCCCATCGGAGCCGCTGACAGTGTCTCTGGCCATGAGTGGCCCATTCGCACGACCGCCCACGCCTTCCGTCTGCCACTCGGCCAGCGCATGCACGTCCGCCAAAGGCTGGTGCGTCTCGGCATCGACGACTTTGAACTTGAAGGGCAACGATTCGAACGTGCAGGGCATCGGGACGACTTCACACGGCTGGTCCGAATCGGCCGCGTGAGGCCACACGACGCTAGCTATCAACAGGGTTGCCAACGCCCAGCGGCTTCGCATCCGGCTCACATCTCCTCGATCAACCATCGCCCCAGACTATCCCGCCGGAAGTAGACGAAGTAGAGGAACGACGTGCCTCCCTCCTGACGCACGACCGCCGCCTCGGCCAGGTTGTCCACCTGCTCCACCACGAGCAGGCTCTCGAGGCTCGCCGCGATGGTGGGCAGGCTCGATCCCAAGGCCTGGAAGACTTGCCCGAACTGCGACTGGATCGCCGGTGAGAGGTACGAGAGGGCTCCCGAGGTGTCGCCGGCAACGAGCCGGTCCTTGAAGCTGTTCCACAGGCCATGAAACCGCGCGGTCGCGGCCGCCGGCGACTCGATCAGGACCACTGCTGTGGCGGTGAACCGTCCGCCTTGCCCATCGCTGACGGTGGCGGCGGGAAAGTACAGCCCAGGTTGGATATAGGTGAATCGCTGGCCATCCAGGCCGGGGCCGGTGAAGTCGGCGAGCCCATCACCGTCGGCGTCTAGCGTGACGCCACTCGAGGGGACTCCCCCGAGCGTGAACCGAACCGTCAAGGGTGCCACCCCTGCGGCGGGTATCGGGGTGAGAGACGGCACGGGGGTCGGTGACGTGAAAACGCTGACGGCCACACTGTGCCTGGCCGTCGTCCCGTCCGATCGCGTCAGAGTGGCGGTCAGCACGGTCGTGTCGACCGTCAACAGAACCTGGACAGCGAAGACCGGCCCCTGTACCGCGGCCACGATACCGTTGACCGTCACCCCCACCTCTTGCCCACCGGCGTCGACCGTCCCTCTCACGAGCAGGAATCCGGCGGGCACGGTCGCAGCGTGTGCCGGGTCGGTGATCGTCACCCCGATGCCACTCGCCACGGTGAACGAGCGCTGGGCAGGCGTCGGGTCCTCGTTGCCCGCAAGATCGCGCGCTTTGACCTCGAGGAGGTAGTTGCCCGGCGCAAGTCCGGTGAGCGTGGCGCTGTGTTCCAAGGTGAATGCGGACCACGCGCCACCGTCGAGGCGCCACGCGAATTCGAGGCCGGAGGGCGGCGTGAGATTGTCCGTACCGGTGAACGTGAATATCGCGCTCGTGACCTGCGCCCCTCCGCCGGGCCCACCGGCGATCTGGGTGTCGGGCGGGGTGTTGTCCACGATGATGACCCGCGTGGTCGTGGCGGAGTTCCCCGCGCGGTCGGTTGCGGCGACGCCGAGCGTATGCGAGCCGTCGCTCACGGTGGACGTGAGCCAGGTCGCCGTGGCCGTCGCGCCTGGCGCCGGCAGGGGCGGGTCGACTGTGCTGGTCAGCGACCGGCCGCCAACGGTGATCACGAGCGAGCCGACCCCGCTGCCGCCGTCGCTCGCATTCACCTGAAGTCCCACGTCGAGCCGCACGTAGCTCCCACCCCGTGGCGCCCGGAAATCGAGCGTCGGTGCGGCGCTGTCGTGGACGATCGTCCCCTCGGTCGCGTTCGAGGTGAGCCCGTCGCCCGCGTGCGTCGTCGCGAAGGCCGCGAAGGAGTTCACGTGATCGGGCGCGAGCGTCAACGACATCGCAAAGGCGCCGGTCTCGTCCGCGATCGCTGCAACCGGCGGCGTCGTGGCGTCGACGAAGAGATCAACCAGCGCACCCGGGTCGGCAGCCCCGGTAATCGTGATCGGCAAGTGGTTGGTGAACGCGGGCGCCGTGAGCGCCGCCGCCGGTGGCGCGCGAAACTTCAGGAGGCGCCCGGCCTTCCCGTTCGCGAGGTAGAGGGAACCGTCGGGGTCGAAGGCCAGGCCCTTGGGGTCGATGAGGTGGCCGGCGAAGTCGGTGAGATGCGCGTCCGGGTGGAGCTTGCCGATGGCTGACCTGGCGAGCTCTGTCTCGACGGTTAGCCGGTTCGTCGAGATGTAGATCGCGGCGAGGGCGTCGACGCTGAGGCCGATCGGTTGCTCG
>QHSA01000171.1 GCA_003220315.1 Candidatus Rokuibacteriota bacterium | reverse complement strand
CTGACGCTGGCGGCGGCGATTCTCGTCTCACTGCTCCCGGTCGCCATCTTCATCACCTTCGCCTGGCCGCGACTCTCGCTCCACCTCGAGCCCCACGAGCTCATCGTTCTGCTCGTCGCGATCGCGCTCGTCAGCCTGCTCATCCCGTTCATCCGCGACCTCGCCGGCCGGCTTCTGGATCGCTACGTCTACCGCACGCACGCGAACTACCAGCGCACGCTGCGGGAGGCGAGCCGGGCGCTCACCGGGTTTCTCGACCTCAAGGCACTCCTGCCCTTCCTGACTGAGACCGTCGCCACACCCACCCGGTCCGAAGGCGTGGCGATCTACCTGCGCGACCGGCGCGGGTTCCGACGGGTTGCCCGGGAGTCACGGCCCGTCCAGGGACACTTCGAGGCGCCGGCCGCGGCGCCTACCGAAACTGTCGCGACGCTCGACCGCACGCGAGACCTCGTGCTCTGCGAGGAGGTGATGCGCGAGCGGCCGACGGAGGAGCGGCGACAGCTCCACGAGGAGCTGACGCGCCTCAACTGGTCACTCGTCCTCCCGCTGATCTCGGAGAACACGGTGATCGGGCTGATCGCCGTCGGGCCCAAGCTCTCGGGTGACCCCTTCTATCCCCAGGACCTCGACCTCCTGATGACACTCGCTAACCAGGCCGGCGTGGCGGTCAAGAACGCGCAGCTGTACGCCCGAGTCGTTCTCGCGAACGAGTACATCAACAGCATCGTCGCCACGATCGAGAGCGGCGTCGTCGCTATCGACGCCACCGGTCAGATCGAGCTCTTCAACCGCGCCGCCGCGCAGCTCACCGGGCTCGCGACCGAGCAGACCCTGGGCCAGCCGGTCTCCATCCTGCCGCCGTGCCTGCGCGACGCGCTCGTGGGCAGCGTCGCCGAGGGGCGAGCTCTCACGCAGCCCGAAGTCGATCTCTCGGACGGGGCGACGACGCGGCCGATCATCTGCGCCACGTCGCCTCTGCTCGACCCGGCGGGCACCGTGCTCGGCGCGGTCGCGGTGTTCAGCGACCTGACACAGCTGAAGGAGTTGCAAGAGGGGCGCCGGCGCGCCGAGCGGCTCAGCTACTTCGAGATGCTCGCCTCGGGCATCGCGCACGAGATCAAGAACCCGCTGGTCGCGATCAAGACCTTCGCCCAGCTCCTGCCGCGCCGCCACGCCGACGCGCAGTTCGTCGAGGAGTTCGGGCGGATCGCGGCGCGCGAGATCCTGCGCATGGAGCGGCTGCTGGAGCGCCTGCGCACGCTCTCACGGCCGAGCGACCGGCCCCGCCAGCCGCTCGACCTGCGGATCCCGGTCACCGAGGCGGTGGAGACCATGCGGGCCGCCTTCGAGGAAAAGGCCATTGCCGTCGCCGTGACGATTCCGCCCACGCCGTCCATGATCCGCGGCGATCACGCCGAGCTCGGCCAACTCTTCCTGAACCTCCTGATGAACGCCCACGAGGCCACGCCGCCGCGTGGCTCGCTCCGGGTCGAGGTGGCTGTGACCGAGACGCACGCGAGCGTGGCCGTCGTCGACGCGGGGCCCGGCGTGCCGACCGAGCTGCTCGACCGTGTCTTCGAACCGTTCTTCACGACGAAGCAGCGCGGTTCCGGGCTCGGCCTCGCGATCTGCGCCGCGATTGCGCAGACCCACGACGCGAAGCTCAAGGTCGCCAACCAGCCGGGGGGTGGCGCCGTCTTCAGCGTCGAGTTTCCGCTCGCCGCCGGGGCGCCCGCGCCAGTGTCCGCATGAACACCGTGCTGGTCGTCACGCATGACGACGCCCTGCGCACCAGTCTGCTGGGCGCCCTCGACGACTATTCGGCCTTCATCGCGCAGAGCGACACCGAGGCGCTGAAGATTCTGCGGCTCATCGACATCGACGTGGTGCTGCGCGATTGCGTCGGTCTGCCGCGGGGCCTGGAGGCGTTCGCCGGGCGCGTGAAGGAGATCCAGCCGTCGACGCTCACGGTCGCGATCGGGGCGGCCGCCGACGAGGGCGAGGCGGTCGACTTTCGCCTATCGTCCGGCTTCGGCGCGCCCGATCTCCTGGGTGTGCTCCGCCACGCAGAGGAGAAGCTGCGGATCCTCCGCGAGCTCGCGGCGCTGCGCGCGAGCGTCGCGACGCCCGCGGAGGCGCCGGCCGCACGCGCCGAAGAGCCCTGGGACGGCGCGGCGTTCGGCCGCGTGCTGAAGGAGTTCACCCGGGCCTTCGCCGCCGGCTTTCACCTGCCCCGCGTGCTCGAAATGTTCCTCGACGCGATCGGTGAGCTCGTCCGCCCGACGCGCACGGCACTCCTCCTGTCCGAGGGCCGGGACTACCGGGTCGCGGCCCACCGGGGGCTCGCGCCCCAGATCGTCGAGTCGGTGCGCCTGCCGGCGGCTCAGGGGCTCGCGCACTGGCTGGCCACGCAGGGTCGACCCGCTCGGGTGCACGAGCTGACCGATGCGGAGATCGTGCGCGAGCTCAAGCTGCTCCAGAGCGTGCTCGCGGTCCCCCTCCTGGCGCACGGCGAGCTCGTCGCGATCCTGGTCGTCGGCCAGCCGGTGGTCGGCTCGACGTATGGGCGTCGCGAAACCGAGACCCTCTTCGACCTCGCCACGCACCTCGCCACGGCCATTCGCGACATCGCGCTCCACAATCAGCTCAAGCGCGAGAAGGAGTTCAGCGAGCGGATCCTCGAGCACATGTCGAGCGGCGTGATCACGATCGGGCGTGACCAGCGAGTCGGGACCATGAACCGGCGCGCGGCGGAGATCCTCGGCCTGGCGGCGCCGGTGGTCGTGGGCGAAGATTTACGCGTGCTGCCCTCGCCGCTCGGCGACATGCTCTACGACACGCTTCGCTCGGGCCGCGCCGTCACACGCGCCGACCTGCAGCTCGCCCTGCGCGGGCTCTGGCTCGAGGTCTCGACCTACCCCGTCCGGGGGGACGACCCGCTGCCGCTTGGCGCCGTCCTGGTCTTCGAGGACCTGACGGCGCAGAAGGAGCTCGCCGCGCAGCGGCGCCAGGGCGAGCAGACGCAGCTCCTGACGCGCGTCGTCGCGCGGATCGCGGACGAGATCAAGAACCCGCTCGTGTCGATCAACACCTTCATCGAGCTGATCGGCGAGCGCTACGACGACCCCGATTTCCGCAAGCACTTCTCCTCGGTGGTTCGGCGGGACGTCCGGCGGCTGGTGGAGGTCTTCGAGAAACTCGCAGCCCTTGTGACGGAGGGTGAGCTAAACTTCACAACGGTGGACGTGCACACGGTGGTGGACGACGTCGTCGCGGCGATCCAGGTCGCCGACGACAGCCTGGGCAAGCCGATCCAGCTCGAGGTCACGCGCGATCCGGCACCGCTCACGGTCAAGGTCGACGTGGCGCAGCTCCGGAAGGCGCTGTCGTACCTCGTCTGGTATCTCACGCACAACTCGCCCCCCGAGCAGGCCCGGGTGTCGGTGTCGGTCGGCCGGCACACCGAGAAGGGTGTGGGCGACAACGTCCAGATCTTCATCGGGTCCAGGACGGCCAGCGTGCAGCCCGACAAGCTGCAGCGCCTGTTCGACCCCGTCCAGATGGTCCAGGAGAGCCTGATCGACGTGGGGCCCGCCGTGAGCCAGCGGCTCGTCGAGGCCCTCGGGGGCGACCTCCGTGTCCGCCAGGCCCGCAACGAGCTCGCGTTCGTAGTATCCCTGCCGGTCGCCGGCGCATGAGCACCGTCGCCCCTGCGACCACGTTCCCGCGTGTCCTCGTCGTCGACGACGAGCTCGGCCCGCGGGAATCGCTCCGAATGCTCCTCAAGCCCGCGTACCACATCCAGACGGCGGAGAACGGCCGCGCGGCGCTCGACGCGCTGGAGTGGTTCCGGCCAGACATCGTCATCATGGACATCAAGATGCCCGAGCTCGACGGGCTCGAGCTCCTCCGGCGCGTCAAGAGCGTCGATCCCACCATCGAAGTCATCATGATCACGGCCTACGCGTCGCTCGAAACGGTCAAGCACGCGCTCACCAACGGCGCCTTCGAGTACTTGATCAAGCCCTTCGCGCGCCAGGACCTGGAAGACGTCGTGCGCCGCGCGCTGCTCCGCCGCCATGCGGAGCTCGGGGCCCGGGGCGAGGTGACGCGGCTCGTGGAAGAGATGCGACAGCTCGCATCCAAGACGGGCGATCTCGAGGAGGCCGCCCGACGTGAGGACGCCGAGCGGTCCCTCCGGGTCGCCCAGCTCTCGATCCTGCGCGAGATGTCCCGCACGATCGTGGGGCAGCTCGACCCGGACGAGCTGGCCGCGGGTGTCTCGGCGCAGCTCAAGACGGCGCTCGGCTACGACCGCGTGATGGTCACGTCGGAGACGCCGACGGGCGCGGAGGGCGAGGACCCGCGGGTGGTCATGTGCACGATCCGTGATCCGCAAGGGCCGCTCGGCGCCCTCGTCGTGGACAACCGCGCCTCCGGACGCCCGATCGACCCGCGGGAGCGCGAGCTCCTCGAGATGCTGTCGGAGTACCTGGCGATCGCGCTGCGCAACTCGCGCCTCTACGGCGAGATCGCGGACACGAAGCGGTCGCTCGAGAAGCTCATCGCGTCCGCGGGTGACGCGATCATCTCGATCAGGGCCGACGACCACATCGACGGCTGGAACCCCGCCGCCGAGCGCATCTTCCGGCTCGAGTCGGCGGAGGCCCTGGGCCGGTCCATCACGGACGTCCTGCCGGCGGTCGAGTACGCCGACGCCAAGCAGCGGCTCATCACGGGGACGGCGATGCACCAGTTCGAGGCCTCGCTACCGTCGGGGCAGCAGGCACGCCCCACCGCGCTCGCCGTGACGCTCTCCGCCCTCCACGGGCGGCTCGGCGAGCTCGAGGGCGTCATCGCGATCGTCCGCGACATCACCACGCAGCGCGAGGTCGAGCAGCAGCTCCACCAGTCCGAGAAGCTCACGGCCCTCGGGCAGCTCGCGGGGGGGATGTCGCACGACTTCAACAACGTGCTCCAGGCGATCCTTGGCTACGCGCAGCTCGTGAAGCAGAACCCCAGGGACGCCGAGTTCGTGAACCGCTCGCTCAGTATCGTGGAGTCGGCGGCGCTCGACGGCTCCGAGATGGTGCGGCGCATCCAGACGTTCGCGCGCCTCCGACCAGAAGAGCAGTTCGTCGCGGTCGACGCCAACCAGATCGTGAAGGACGCGGTGGCGCTCACCCGGCCCCGGTGGGAGGAGAAGATTGCGCACGATCGCCAGCCCGTCCACCTCCGGCTCGAGGTGGGAAAGGTGGAGCCGATCCACGGCCGGCCCGCCGGGCTCACCGAGCTGATGACGAACCTGATCCTCAACGCCCTCGACGCCATGCCCGACGGGGGCACGCTCACGATCGCCACCCGCCAGGAGCGCGGCGGGCCCGTGACGATCATCGTCGGCGACACCGGCGTCGGGATGTCGGAGGCCGTCCGCCAGCGCATCTTCGAGCCATTCTTTACGACGAAGCCTGAAGGCAAGGGCACGGGGCTCGGGCTGTCCGTGGCGTACTCGATCGTCCGGCGGCACGGCGGCGACATCCGCGTCGAGAGCCAGCCCGGGCGCGGCACGACCTTCACGCTGACGTTCCAGGCCGCACGGGTGCAGGTGAAGGCGCCCGCGCCGCCGGGACTGGTGACCGCCTGGCGGCCAGCGCGGGTGCTGCTCGTCGACGACGAGCCCAAGGTCCTCGCGACACTCACCGAGCTGCTCCAGAGCGTGGGCCACACCGTGACCTCCTCGCAGAGCGGCGCTGCCGGCCTCGCGGCCTATGCGCCGGGCCGCTTCGAGGTGGTGCTGACGAACCTCGGCATGGCTGGCATGAACGGCTGGGAGTTCGCTGAGCGTCTCCGCGGGGTCGATCCGAAGGTGGCGATTCTCTTTATCACCGGCTGGGGGCTCCGCGAGGAAGACCAGGGACGTCTGGACAAGCTCAAGGTCCGCCGTTGCCTCTTCAAGCCGGTCCGGCCCAGCGACCTCGACGCTGCGATCCAGGAGGCCCTGGCCTAGCCGCTCCCGACCGGCTTCGCGCCGGCCAAGCTCAGGAAAACGCGGCCGGGGTGGTTCGCGCGCTGCCTCTGAGCGCCTGACCGACGGCACTCTTGAGCGCCTCGAGCTGGAGCGGCTTGCGCAGCAGCGTGAACTCAAGCTCCCGGCTGTCCGCGTCGAAGTCGGCGGCCGACGCGGTGAACATGATGACGCCGATCGCGGCGTCCCGGCTCCGAAGATCCCGGATCAGGTCGAGACCGTTCCGGCCCCGCATCAGGAAGTCCGTGAGGACGAGATCGTAGTCGCCCTGCTCGAAGAGGGCCAAGGCGGCGTCACTACTCGGCGCCTCGACCGCCTGACAGCCCCAGAGCGCCAGCATATCGCACAGGAGACCGCGGACCCGCTCTTCGTCGTCCACGACCAAGACCCGGGGCCTTCGCTCGTCACTCATTGGGGCTCCTCTCGGAAGCACATCCGAGAAGGTACAGGCCGAGTCTCGAGGAGATCAATAGTGCAGATCACCGCAGGAAATGCGGCCCCGCGCATTCCCGGAACGTGAGCGACGGCGTTTCACGCGCTATCGCATCGCAAGCGCCGCGCGGGAGTGCGTGTTCAGCCTACAGGATGGCGGCCGCGTGCTCGGGCGGGCGTCAGATGGGGCGATTTTCAAATTGTGGACATCTGTGGATACGTGGATAAGTGCGCCGGGTTCGAGCGCGAGCTTTTGCCGGGGCAATCGATCCTGGGGAGGCGCGTCGGAGTGACCACCGTTCGAGCGCGGGCTGCGCTCGCGCAATCCTGCTCTGAAGGAGGCCTCGGAGGGGGCCGTCGGCCCCCTCCGATTGCCTCAGAGCCGCTCGATGACGGTCGCGATCCCCTGGCCGAAGCCGATGCACATCGTCTGGAGCCCGTAGCGACCGCCGCGCCGCTCAAGCTCGTGGAGCAGGGTCGTCATGAGCTTGGCGCCGGAGCAGCCGAGTGGGTGGCCGAGCGCGATCGCGCCGCCGTTGACGTTCACCCGGCTCATGTCCGGATGCAACTCCCGTTCCCATGCGAGCACGACCGAGGCGAAAGCCTCGTTGATCTCGAAGAGGTCGATCTGGTCCAGCGTGAGCCCAGCTTTCTTCAGCACGCGCTGGGTGGCTGGGATCGGGCCCGTCAGCATGATGGTGGGGTCAACGCCCGCCAGGGCTGTCCCGACCACACGCGCACGGGGCCGGACGCCGAGCTCGGTCGCGCGCTCGGGCGACATGAACATGAGCGCTGCGGCGCCATCGGAGATCTGCGAGGAGTTGGCCGCGGTCACCACGCCGTCCGGCTTGAAGGACGGCGTCAGCGAGGCCATCTTGTCACGGTTCACGGGCACCCGGACCCCCTCGTCGGTGTCGAAGACGGAGCCGTCGGGCAGCGTCACAGCCACGATCTCCCGCGTGAACCGGCCCTCGGCGATCGCGCGGCCGGCCTTCTCGTGGCTCCCGGCCGAGAACCCGTCGAGCTCCTCCCGCTTGAGCCCCCACGTCTCGGCGATCAGCTCCGCGGAGATCCCCTGGGGCACGATGTTGTAGCGCTCCTGGAGGCGGGGCGAGAGCGGCCCCTCGCCCGGGCCCATCGCGTTCGAGCCCATCGGCACGCGTGTCATGTGCTCGACGCCACCCGCGATGACCACCTCGTACTGGCCCGCCATCACCCCCATCGCGGCGAAGTTGGCCGCCTGTTGCCCCGAGCCGCACATCCGGTCGAGCGTCGTGCCACAGACGTCCACGGGGAAGCCTGCGATTAGCGCGGCGTTGCGCGCGATGTTGAACCCCTGCTCACCGACCTGGTCGACGCAGCCGAGGATGACGTCCTCGACCTCCGAGGCGTCGATGCCGACCCGGGCGACAAGCTCCCGGAGCACGTGCGCCGCGAGGTCGTCGGGGCGGACGGGGGAAAGCCGGCCGTTCCTCCTCCCGACGGCG
>QHSA01000150.1 GCA_003220315.1 Candidatus Rokuibacteriota bacterium | reverse complement strand
TCCACGCCGACGAGTTTTTCGAGGGGATCGAGGACGTGCGGCCGTAGGGCGTGAGGCGCGGTGAACAGTCTACCTATGGCGAAGGAGGACACGGGATGCCGATCATGAAGCCCTCGGGCAAGAAGGTCCGGGTGTCGTTCTCGGTCAAGCGGCCCAGAAACCCCAAGACGATGGAGAGGCTCGTCCGCGCGATGGAGAAGATCGTCCGGAAGCACGGGGGCAAGGTGAAGCGGAGGAAGCGGAAGTAAGCCCGACCGCGCTCGACGGCGCGACGATGGTGAAGCGGCCCGACGTCGATCGCGAGACCTTCGAGGTCGAAGGCGACCTCGATCGCCTCGCCGCCGAGGCGCTCACGCTCGAGCTCACGCGCGTCGCGGCGCGCTTCGGCGTCGACCTCGCGGAGATCCGTCTCGAGTCGGCGGCGCCGCGGCCGCGACGCTCAGCGTAGTCCGCCGAGCTCCGCCAGGCTTCGCGCCTCCCAGAACCGCATCTCCATGGCCCGGAACAGACCGGCGGCCGTCTCGAGGTGCGTCTCCGCGCCCGTCGAGTCGCCGAGGAGCCGAGCGGTCTCGCCAAGGCCGAGGCGGCAGTGGGCGGTCAGCGGGCGCATGTCGAGCTCGGTCGCCAGGGTCAGAGCGCGGCGGAAGCACTCTCCCGCGCGCTCCGCATCCGCGCGTCCGGACCGCAGCGCGATCTCGCCGAGGAGCCGAAGCGCCCAGGCGGCGTGCCCGCGCTCGCCGTTCTGCTCGGCGACGCTCCGGCCCTGCTGGGCGAGCTCGAGCGCGCGCGCAAGGCGACCGTCGAGCATGGACGCTTCGCCGAGCGCCGTGAGGGCCGGGGAATGGGCGCTCAGCAGACGCATCGACGCCGTCCGTTCCACGGACTCCTCGAGGAGCGGCAGCGCGTCGGCCAGCCGGCCGGCCAAGGCGTACGCCGCGCCGAGGGCCGACGCGACACGCGGGAACCAGATCCACTCGTTCCACGTCCGGCTCAACTCCAACCCCCGCTCCAGCACCGCAATGGCCGCGTCGAGGTCGCCCTTGCGGAGGAACAAGACGCCGAGGCCCGAGGACGCGACCGTCAGGTTGAGCGGCTGATCGATCGACTCCGCGATCCGCACGCTCTCCCTCCCCGCCGCGACGCCCTCGGCGAACTCGCCGAGCTCGGCGAGGCACAGCACCAGCAAGGAGCGCGAGTGCACCGCGGGGAGCTGGGGCAGATCGAAGCGCTGGCGGGTGAGATCTCCGACGATCGAGTCCACGTTGCGACGGAACAGCGCCGCGGCGGCGCGGTACTCGCCGTGGACCAGATGGATCTGGCCGACGTACGCGTTGGTCGCGACCTCGAGACTGAAGTCGCGCAGCGCCTCGGTGATCCCCTGCGCACGGCGGCCGTACTCGAGGGCGCGGGCGTGATCGCCCGTCAGATAGAACTGGCCGGTCATGTAGACGAAGAGGCGCCCGAGTCGGTGCGCGTCGCCCAGGCTCTCGGCGAGCACCTCGGCCTCCCGGAGGTAGGGAAGGATCTGCCCGAGCTCGCCGAGCGGCAGGAGCGCGAGCCGGAGGTCGAGCCGAATATCGATCGCCGCCTCGGTTTTGGCGCGACTCTGCGGCAGACGCGCGAGGGCCGTCAGCGCCTGCTCGAGATACGCCACCGCCTCGCGATGCGCGGAGCGCGCGGTCGCCCGCGCCGCAGCCTCACGGAGGTAGCCGACGGCTTTGCCCCACACCGCTCCGAGCACCGCGTGGTGGGCGAGACGCTCGACGTGGTCCGCGAGCCGGTCGGGATGGCGCCGCTCGATCGCCTCGACGATCCGCGCGTGGAGGATCTGGCGCTGCGCCGGGGGCACGCTCGTGTACGCGACCTCGTGGGTGAGCGCGTGCCTGAAGGTGTACTCGGGCTCGGGCGAGGCGCCCGTCTCGGAGAGAAATTCCGCGGCCTTGAGACGGGCGCAGGCGTCGCGGAGCACGTCCTCCCCGACCCCGGCCACCGCCTGGACGATCGAGAACGGCACGTCCTTGCCGACCACCGCCGCGATTTCGAGCAGTCGCTTGTCCTCCGGAGCGAGACGGCCGATCCGGCCGAGGAGCACCTCCTGGATCGTGTCCGGCACCGTGAGGGCCCCCGCCGCCCCGCCCTGCTCCCGCACCGCGCGCCCGAGCTCCTCGACGAAGAACGGGTTGCCCTCGGCCTTCGCGACAATGAGGTCGGCGAGGGCGTCTGAGATCTCGCCCCCGCCGAGGGTCGATTTCAGGACGTGACGGCTCTCGTCGGGGGCGAGCGGCAGGAGCGCGACCTGGGTCGCGTAGGATCTGTCGATCCACGGCGGCCGGTAGCCCGCGCGGTAGGTCGAGACCAGGAGGATCGGCGAGCCCGCCAGGACCTCCGCGAGCGACGCGAAGAACTCCTCGGAGATGGTGTCGGCCCACTGGAGATCTTCGACCACGATGACGAGCGGGAGGTGGCGGCTCCTCCCGATCCACATCTGCCGTAGCGTCTCGAACACGCGCGCCTTGAGCACGTCCGGCTCGAGCGTCGCCAGTCGCTCCACACCCGCCTCGACGCCGAGCAGATGAAGGAGGTACGGGCCGCTCCGGGCGGGATCCATTCCGATCTCGCGCAGGGCGACGCCGACGCGCTCGACCACGACGTCGGGCGTGTCGGCGTCGGTGATCCCGCCGCTCGCCTTGAGGGCCTCCAGCACCGGAAGGTACGGGGTGGCCGGGCCGTACGAGAGGCACTGCGCCTCGACGTAGCCGATGGGCTTGCCGACGACGCTCTGGTGGAATTCGGAGAGCAGGCGCGACTTGCCGATCCCGGCCTCACCGCTGATCCCGACGATCTGGCCCTGGCCCCGCATCGCCGACTCGAGGCGGCTCCAGAGGAGCTCGATCTCCCGGTGGCGGCCGACGAACGTCGCCACGTGCCTGCCGAGGACGCTCGACCCGCGCCCGGCGAGGATGAAGACTCGGCCGAGCACGCCGCCCGCGAAGTCCAGTAGCTCGAAGCGGCGCTCCAGGAACGGGGCGGCGGCTTCGGTGACGAGGACCGATCCGGGCTCGCCACGCTCGACGAGCGCCGACAGCACCTCGACCGCCTTCTGCTTGGCCTCGATGGCGAGCTCCGTCACGTGCGGCGCGTGCCCGACAAGGCACTGCGCGAGATGGATCCCGACCGTCACGGCCGGCGCCCGCGGATCCTCCGGGCGCGCCCGCGCGGCGGCCTTCTGGATTGCCATGGCGGCGTGCGCGGCCCGACTCGGCGCGTCCTCCGTCGCGTCGAGCCCGAACGCGGCCATGACGCCCGTCGGGCTCATGCCCTCGATGCGCCCGCCGAAGCTCGTGACCTTCTCGACCAGGACCCCGAGCGCACGGCTCGCCTCGAGAGGCTCGTCCGACTCCGGGGCGAGGGAGAGCGTCGCCCTCAAGAGCGTCACGCGCCGGCGCTCCCACCGGAGCGCGGCCGGCACCGCCGGGGCGGGCGCGCCGGGCGGCGCGACCGGCGGGCGCGGGGCGGGTCGCGGGACGCGCCGCGGCACGGACGGCGCGGGCACGCCGCTCTTGAGACCGTACTTCTCGATGCGCGCACGGAGCGTGTTGCGTGAGATCCCGAGGAGCGCGGCCGAGCGAGAGATGTTCCAGCGAGTCTGGCGGAGCACCTCTGCCACTCGGTCACGGACGGCGTCCTCCAGCGAGCCCGTCTCGACGCGCTCCCTTTCGCGCTCCTTCCCGCGGATCGTCTTGGAGAGCCCGAGCATCTCTGCCGTCACCTCCGGCTCGGGTGACAAGAGCGTGACCCGCTCCATGAGGTTGGCGAGCTCGCGCACATTGCCCGGCCAGGGGTACGCCAGGAGCGCGGCGTGCGCGGCCGCGGTGAGCGTCTTGGGCGGGACGCCGTAGTCCGCGCACGCGCCTTGGAGGAAGTGGTCGGCCAGCGCCCCGATGTCCGCGCCGCGCTCGCGCAGCGGCGGCAGCGCGAGCGGGAGGACGGCCAGCCGGTGGTAGAGGTCCTCTCGAAAGCGCCGCTCACGGACCGCCGTCCGAAGGTCCTCGTTGGTCGCGGTGACGATCCACACGTCCACGGCCTCGTCCCGGGTGGACCCGAGGCGCCGCACCGTGCGCTCTTCCAGCACTTTGAGGAGCTTCGCCTGGAGCGCCTCGGGCAGGAGCCCGACCTCGTCGAGGAAGATCGTTCCGCGGTGCGCCGTCTGGAAGAGGCCCGGCTTGGCGCGCCGCGCGTCCGTGAACGCGCCACGCTCGAACCCGAACATCTCGGCCTCGAGCAGCGTCTCGGGAATCGCCGCGCAGTTCACGTCCACGAACGGACCGTCCGGGCGTGGGCCCGCACGATGGATGATGCGTGCGAGCAGCCCCTTGCCGGTGCCCGTCTCCCCTTCGATCAGCACAGGCGGCACACGACGCAGCTCGTGATGTCGCTCGATCAGCCGCCGGAGCTTGTCGCGTACAGCCTTGATCCCGGCGCTCTCGCCGAGGAGCTCGGCCATCGGCTTCATCGCTCCCAGCATGTTACTCCAACCGGTCAACTTGGTGTTCAGGTCTTGACCACTCACCATCTTGGCCACCCGATCACTCAGCCGTAAGTAACTGATCCCCTATGAGTTTCCACGTTGGTATTGGCATTGCGTGACGTCAGAGGCTCATGCACACCCTGGAGCGGAATTCGATTGTGGCCTGTGGCTCGTCCTGGCGGCTGATCCTGGCGCTGGCGTCCCTGCTCGCGTTGATGGTCCCGGCCGTCGCCGTGACCGACGCATTCGCGGGTCACGCGATCGCCCCCGAATCGCAGGTGGACTGGAGAACGCACCTCACGAAGGTCGACGACGCGGTGGGCAAGAGCGACGTGCCAGTGGCGGTGCTGCGCTGGCGCGACGCCTACGCCGCCGCGCTGCGAAGCCGTCACTGGGAGGGCCTGGTCGCGGTCGGCGACGTCTATCGCCGGCTGGGGGATCTCGGCGGATTCAAGAAGGCGGCGGAGGTGAAGGCGCGCACGATCTATCTCGCGGCCCTCTTCCGCGCCCGCCAGGAGGCCTCGCTGGACGGGGTGCTCCGGGCCGCCGAAGCGTTCGCCGAGCTCGGCGACGCCCCCGTCGTCGAGCAGTGCCTCAAGCTCGCGCGCCCGCTCGCGGCGGAGACGCGCGACGCGCGCGCCGACCGGCGTCTCCGCGTCTTCGCGGAGCGCTGGGAAGCACGCAGGCTCGAGGTCGAGCACCAGAACGAGCTCGGCCGGGAGGGAAACGTCCGATGACGGGTCGAACGCAGAACGGAGTCGACGGCAGGACGACGACGCGGATCGAGGCTGCGGGTCCGTGGACCGAGCACATCCACGCGATGGACCAGGCGCTCACGGAGCGGAACGCGACGACCGCCGTGCGCGCCTGGCGCAACGCCTACGCAGCCGCCCTCGCGACGCCAGGGTGGCGCGGGCTCGTGGAGGTCGCGGCGGGCTCCCTCAGGATCGGCGCGATCCCCGGCTTCGGCAAGGCATCGGAGGCGCGGGCACGGGAGACGTACTGGCTGGCGCTCTTCCGCGCGCGCCAGCAGGGCTCGCTCAACGGCGTGCTCGACGCCGCGGAGGCGTTCGGCGCGCTCGGCGACGGCGCGATGGTCGAGCAGTGCCTCCGCGTCGCCGAGGGGCTCGCGGCGCTCCACAGCGACAAGGGCGCCGCCGACCGCGTGCGCGCGCTCGCGGCGACCATCGCCGAGCGCTCAACGGTCGCGGCGAAGCCGGCCGAGTAACGTCGGGGGAGCGGCGCCGCTCCCCCCGACACCCACGACCGGTCACCGCGCGGTCCACCCCTACACCGACTGCGCCGCCAAAGCCGGCGCCCGAATCTCAGCCCTCCGTGACGATGCGTTGGAGCGCGGCGACCTGCTCCGGGTCGGCGCATCCCATGAGCACGTCCCCGGCCTGGAGCACGCGCTCCGGCGGTGGGTTGAAGACGTGGCGCTGCGTCGCCGCATCGCGGAGCGCGAAGACGATCACGGCGGTCCGCTCCTGAAGCTTCAGCGCCCCCAGCGTCTGCCCCGCCGCCGCGCGGCCGACCGTGACTTCCTCGACGCGCGTCGCGCCCGGCGCCCGGAGCATCGCGTCGAGGAGGTCCACGACGTTCGGACGCACCATCGCGGAGGCGAGACGCAGGCCGCCGATGGTGGGCACGGAGACGACCGCGGCGGCGCCCGCCTTGAGGAGCTTCGGGCCCGCGTCGTACGCGACCGCGCGTGACACGATGCGGATCGACGGGTTCAGCTCGTGCGCCGACATGAGCGCGAAGAGGTTGTCCTTGTCCGCGGGCATGCACGCGATGAGCCCGCGTGCCGCCTCGGCCCGGGCGCGCTGGAGCACGTCGCTCGTGGTCGCGTCGCCGATGACGTAGAGGATCCCCTCCCCGAGCTTTCGGAGCGCCTCCTCCTTTCCCGGATCGATCTCGATGCAGACGAAGGGCCGGCGCGTCCTGAGCAGCTCCCGCGCCACGTGGCGTCCCATCTCGCCACCGCCGCAGACGATGATGTGGTCCCGCAACGCCGCGATCTGTCGCTCCATCCTTCGCTTCTCCCATAGGTGCGAAAGGTCACCCTCGACCCAGAACGCGGTGAGCGCGCCGATCGCGTACAGGACGATCGCGCGACCCACGACGATCAGCCCGATCGTAAACCAGCGCCCGGTCCGCGTCAGGGGATGGACCGAATCGAAGCTCACCGAGGAGACGGTGACCACGGTCATGTAGAGCGAGTCGAAGAACCCCCACCGCTCGATGAGCTGATAGCCGATGGTGCCGAGCGCGATGACCCCGACGAGGAGGACCAGGATCTGCCGGAGACGTTCCCGAGAGCTCACGACCGAGCGACCGCCACGCCCGCCGTGGCGAGCTGGGCGCGCAGGTCGTCGCCCCGGTCGACGCGGTAGAGGATCGCGCGGAGCCCGGCGCCCGTGGCCGCGTCGACGTTGGCCTCGTGGTCGTCGACGAACACGCAGGCGCCCGGCGGGACGCCGAGCCGGTCGCACGCGAGCGCGTAGATCGCCGGCTCCGGCTTGGCGAGCCCGACCTCCGCCGAGCACACGATGTCGTCGAAGAGGTCCACGACGCCGACGACGTTCGTGAGCCGCTCGCGAAGCGTCGCGTCGGCGTTCGACAGGATTCCCGTGCGATGGCGCGGGCGGAGCGCCCGCACCAGCTCGATGTTCGTGCGGATCGGCGCCTGCAGCGCGCGCCACTCGGAGTGGAGCGGCGGGAGCGGGCGGCCGGCGAGCTCTTCGAGCGCGCGGTGGGCGCCGGCGAGCCACGTCTCACGGTCACCGCGCCCGCGCTCCACGAGGCGCCACGCGTCTCCGCCGTAAAGGGTCGCGTGGAGGCTCCCCGCGGGCAGGCCGTGCGCCGCCTCGAGGTCCCGAGCCGAGTCCCAGCCCATGTTCCAGATCACGCCGCCGAAGTCGAAGATGACGGCGCGCGGCGCCGTGATCAGTACCTGGTGCGGGGCCGGGCGTCCCGCCCCCCGGTAGGATCGCTGAACGGCTTGTCCTCCTGCTTCGGCGCCGTCACCGCGACCCAGCCGCGGCGCTTCATGCATTCCTCGTCGAGCTTGCCGCCCCTAGAGCACTCGGCGTAGTCGCGACGGAACTCTTCCGTCGTGTACTTCTCGCTGATCTTCATCCACTCGCGGTCATCGCCGCTCGAGCAGCCCCCGAGCACTGCCGCCAGTCCCAGAGCGATCAGGATCGCCTCGCTGCGCATTCCCGCCGCATTGTACCGCGACTTGGGTACGACCCGGCCCGGGGGACACCCCGGCCACGAGGTCCTCATGGCCGTGGAGAGGGGCCGCCGGGGGACGTGGGCGGCCTGACGAGCACGTAGCCCACGCCGGCGCGCTCGAGCCAGACGCGGCAGAGCTGGTCGAGCCGGTAGCGACGCGCGACGCTCGCCGCGGTCGCCGCGGCGGGATCGTTCACGAGGACCGCGTCGCCCTCGTAGCCGGTCAGCACCAGGAGGTGCCCGGTCGTCTCCGGGACCGCGGCGCCGGCGAGTTCCCCGGCGCCGTACCTGACGGAGGCGATCACGGGCAGGCCCTGCGTGAGACACCACGCCGCCGACGGCCAGTCGGGGAATCTCAAGAGGTAGCCGGCCACGCCGTAGCGCCCCGCCGCGCGGATCGCCGCCGGCCAGACGCCGTAGCGGTCGAGGCCGGGGTGAAAGATCTCGCGCGCCAGTGAGGCGACCTCCACGCGCGCGCTCCAGTACGCGAGGACCATCGCGACACTGGCGGGCGAGCAGATCCGCATCCGGATCGCCTCGTCGGCGTCCATCTGGCTCAGCGCGGGCACCGCGAGACGCACGGCGCCGCCTCCCGGAGCCGTGTCCGGCGTCGGGAGGCTGCCGTCCCACGCGGAGAGGCTCACGAGCCAGGGCGCCGCCAGGGGGGCGTGCCGATCGTCGACGCGGAGGCGCAGCCGCACACGCACGGCGTGCGCGGGCGCCTCCGCCACGAACTCGTCGATCTCCGCGGCGAGCCCGTCGGTGCGCCCGCCGAGCGGCGCGAAGCGCGCCTCGCCGATCGTCGCCCCCGCTACCCACGCCGACCACCGGCCCGCGCGCTCGAGCGAGACCTCGAACCTGAAGCTCGCGGGGGCGGGGTGGAGCGCGCTGAACGCGGGCACGAGGTGGCGCGCCGCCCGGCGTGGACGCCACACGGGAAGCTCGACGACCGCGTCGTCGCCGTCGCGGCGCGGAGCGGGCGCGGCCTCGACATCGCGGCGGCACGCCGGGGGCACCACGTCCGCGAGGGCGCTCGACGGCCAACCGGAGGCTGCAACAAAGAGATCAGTCGGCATGGGAGGAAACCGGCGGGATCGTCGGGGGCGTGGGCGGGAAGGCTCCCGCCCACGGCATCCCCTGGTTGTGGTTGCGCAGGCGTAGCTGCGCGTCCCGGTTCAAACCGGGATCAAGGGACTCCAGACTCGGGCGCCGCTCGTGCCGCTATTACGCTCCGGACGGCGCGGCTACTGGGTCCGGTGGTAGCGTCTCCATCCACCACCTCCTGGATCGGAGTGAGCCCACAACGGCGTACGGGACGTCTCCCGCATCGCCGTATCTTCTGTCTACTCCGGGCCCGGCCCGGCGTCAAGCCCGGAAGCGCCTTCACCGCGCTCCTCCGCGCAGTCGCGGGTCGAGCACATCGCGCAGCGCGTCGCCGAGCATGTTGAAGCCGAAGACGGCGAGCGAGATCGCCACTCCGGGCCACACCGCCATCCACGGCGCGCGGAACATGTACGTACGGCCCGAGCCGGAGAGCATCGCGCCCCACGACGGGAAGGGCGGCGGCACGCCGAAGCCCAGGAACGAGAGCGCCGACTCCGCCAGGGTCACGGCGCCGAGCCCGATCGTGGCCAGGATGATGATCGTCGCCGTGACGTTGGGCAGGATATGGCGGGTGATGATCCGCGCGTGACCGCAGCCGAGCGCGCGCGCCGCCTCGACGTAGGTGCCCTGGGCCACCGCGATCGTCGCGCCGCGGATCACGCGCGAGTTGATCGCCGCGCTGAGGATGGTGAGCGCCACCACGAGGTTGAGGAGCCCGGGGCCGAGGACGGCCATGACCGAGAGGATGATCACCAGGTACGGAAAGGACAGCCACGCGTCGACGATCCGCTGGACCACGAGGTCGTAGGCGCCGCCGAAGTAGCCGCTCGACACGCCGATCACCGACGCCAGGAAGATCGCGAGGCCGATCGTCGCGAAGCCCACGGTGACCGACACGCGCGCGCCGTAGACGATGCGGCTCCACATGTCGCGGGAGAGGTTGTCGGTCCCGAGCCAGTGGGCGGCGCTGGGCGGCTGCATGCGCGCGCCGCGGATCGTGTCGTCGTAGCCGTACGGCGCGATCCGCTCGGCGAACGCCGCCATCACCAGCATCGCGACGACGATCAGCGCGCCGAGCGCGCCGAGCGGCTTGCGCCGTGCGAACCGCCCTACCGCGCGCAGCGTCGGCGCGAGCGGGTGCGCCGGTCCGCTTTCGAGCGCGGGCTTTGCCCACGCCTCCCCCAATGGGGGAGATGGACGGGGGGCCACCGAGGCCCCCTCCGATTCAGTATCGGATCCGGGGATCGAGGACGGCATAGAGCGCGTCGACGGCCAGGTTGATCAGGACGACCGTCGAGACGACGACCAGGTTCACGCCTTGGATCACGGGGTAATCGCGCTGGCTGATCGCGTCGAAGAGGAAGCGGCTCATGCCGGGCAAGCCGAAGACCGTCTCGATGACCACCGTGCCGCCGAAGATCTGGGGGAGCTGCGTGCCGAGCAGGGTCACGACCGGGATGATCGCGTTGCGGAGCCCGTGCTTCAGGACGATCACGCGCTCGCCGAGTCCCTTCGCCCAGGCCGTCCGCACGTAGTCCTGCCGCAACACCTCCAGGAGCATGCCGCGCGTGAGCCGCATCAAGGCCGCCCCCGCCGCGACGCCGAGGATGAGCGCCGGCAGCAGGAACTGCGCGACGTGCGCGAGCGGGTTCGTCCCGAACTCGGTGAACTCGGCGACCGGCCGCCACCCCCACCAGATCGCCGGGAGCACGATCAGGAGGGTCGCGAGCCAGAAGCCGGGCACCGAGAGACCCAGGATCGCCGCGCTCCGCGCCACGTAGTCCTGGAGCGTGTCCGCGCGCGCCGCGGAGATCACGCCGACGGGCACCGCGATCGCCAGGGCGAACGCGAGCGCGAAGAACGCGAGCTCCAGGGTCACGGGCAGGCGCTGGCCGAGCTCCTGGAGCACCGGTCGACGCGTCCAGAGCGACTCCCCGAGGTCCCCGCGCGTCACGCGCCCGAGCCACTCGACGTACTGCACTACGAGCGGCCGGTCGAGTCCGAGCTTCGCCCGGAGCTCGTCGACGTCCTTCGCGTACGCCTTCTCCGCGAGCATGAGCTGGACCGCGTCGCCCGGGAGCAGGCGCGGCAGCGTGAAGACGATCAGCGACGCGATCAGGAGCGACGGGACCGCGATCAGCAGGCGTTTCGCGAGATACCGCTTCAATACCGGCGGGCGTAACGATCGAGCCCCGGGCTCGATCGAGGGGTGAGTGGGGGGGTCTGGGGGGCCATTTCGGGGCCCGCCCAGCCTAACGGTCCAGCCAGGCCGCCATCAGCCGACCCCCGTAGTCATAGCCGAAGCTCGGCGCGTAGTTCTTCAGCGCGCCCTCCCAGACGCCGATGTACACGCCGGACGGCATCTGCACGTAGTACTGCTGCTTGGCCAGATGGCGCTGGATGTCGAAGATGACCTCGCGCCGCTTGGCGAAGTCGACCGTCCGTCGCTGGCGGACGAGCAGGTCGGACACCACGGGATCGTCGATGTGGCTCTGGTTCTTGAGCTCTTCCCGGTAATATTGGCCGAAGAGGAAGTTATCGGGCTCGAGGAACCCCGTCTGCGGCCCGTACGTCATCGAGTCGAACTTGCCGTAGAAGCACGTCGAGATGTAGGCGCCGTACTCTTTCGTGTCGAGCTTGACGTCGATCCCGACGTCCTTGAGGTACTTCTGGACGAGCTGCATGGCGTCGACCAAGATCGTGGAACCATAGGTCGTGAAGCACATGCTGGCCGGAAAGCCGTTGGGGTATCCCGCGGCGGCCAGCAGCCGCTTGGCCTCGGCCGGATCGTACGTGTAGTACTTGGCTCCCTCGCCGAGCTTGTCCATCGGCACCGACCACTCCCTGAGCGCGGCCGGCACCGGCGGGTTGATGACCCCCACGCCCTCGAACACGGCGTCGATGATCGCCTGGCGGTCGATGGCCAGCGACATCGCCTGGCGCACCCGGACGTCGCTGAACGGCTTCGTGTCGGTGCGCATCGAGATGTGGCTCATCACGGCGGAGGGGAACTCGACCGTCTTGAGGTTCGGGCGCTTCTGCTTGAGCGTGTCCGTGATCTGAACCCAGTCGGTGCGGTTGATGGTGCCCGGGAACTCCCAGCCGAGGTCGTACTTGCCGGCGAGGAACGCGGCGATGCGGGAGGCGTTGTCCTCGTCCACCGTCATCTCGACCCGGGCGATGTACGGCAAGCCCGCGATGAAGTAGCCGGGGTTGCTGACGAAGGTCAGTCCCACGTTGGGCCGGTAGGCGTCGAGCATCCAGGGGCCGGTGCCCACGACCGACTCCGCCTTCTTGAGATCGCCGTACTTCTCGACGACTTCCCTGGCGATGACCGCGACCGCCATGGGGTTCGCCAGCATGTCGAGGAACCACACGAAGGGCTCCTTGAGCGTGAACTTCACCGTGTGCCTGTCGACCGCCTCCGCCTTCTCCAGCGACCTGAGCATGTAGGCGTTGGCGTTGCCTTTCACGGTGAGGAAGTGGTTGACGCTGTACACGACGTCGTCGGCCGTCAGCTCGCGCCCGTTCACCGGCGGCTTCGGGTGCCAGCGCACTCCCTTCCGGAGCTTGAAGACATACGTCGTCTCGTTGGGCTGGCGCCACGACTCGGCCAGGTCGCCCTCGATCGGAAACGTGCCGGGGATCACGCTCGGCCCCGCCTTGTGCTTGAGCAGGCGGCTGTGGGTGAAGCTCAATGCGATGTGGGTCTTGTAGGAGATGGTCTGGAGAGGATCGAAGTGCGGCGGGTCCCAGGTGCGGAGCGCGAGCGTCCCGCCACGCTTCGGGGTCTGGCCGCGCGCATGCGACGGTCGGACGGCCGTCCCGGCGAGCGCGACGCCGCCGAGCCTCAGGACGTGGCGACGGCTGAGATCCATGGAGACCTCTCCCTTGGTTCGGTGTTCGGCGTGCGCGTCAGGTGCTCTCGGCGATCACCGCCAGGGCCCGGTCGAACACGTCGATCGTCTCGTCCACGTCCGTGTCGGTGTGGGCGAGCGAGACGTAGATCTTGTTGACCGCCTTCACCACGCCGCGCCGCAGGAGCTCCGCGTTGAACCGCTTGATCCGCTCGCGGTCTGCCGTCAGCGTCGCACGGTAATCGACGACGGGCCGATCGGTGAAGACGATGTCGAAGACGGGTGGTTCTCCGCTCACGCGTGCGGCGACGCCGTGCTTGAGCACCGCGGCGGCGAGCCCGTCGCGCAGGCGCGCGCCCGTCCGGTGGAGTCGCGCGTACGTGCCCGGCGTCCGGAGCTCCGCCAGCGTGGCGAGTCCCGCGGCGCACGCGATCGCGTTGCCGTTGAACGTCCCGGCCTGCCAGACGTACTCCGGCGTCCCCTCGAGCGCCGCGTCGAAGTGGCGCATGACCCCTCGTGGCCCCGCGACGCACGCGAGCGGGAAGCCGCCGGCCATGACTTTGCCGTACGCCGCGAGGTCGGGAACCACGCCGTAGTACTCCTGCGCGCCGCCGTACGCAAAGCGGAAGCCGGTGACGATCTCGTCGAAGATCAGCGGAACGTCATAGCGTCGCGTCGCGGCGCGCAGGCCCGGCAGGAAGCCGGGCGCGGGCACGATCGTGCGCTGGTAGGGCTCGATGATGACCGCGGCGAGCGCGTCGTGGTGTGTGGCGATCAGCGCCTCCGCCGTCGCCAGGTCGTTGTACGGCGCGACCAACACGTCGCCCTCGAGGGCGGGCGGGATGCCGGCCGAGTCGGGCGTCGGCGCTGGGAAGGCCTTCGGCGACCGCGGCGAGACGCTCATCATCCCGTAGTCGTGGGTGCCGTGGAAGCCGCCCTCGAACTTCATGATCTTGTCGCGCCCGCGGAAGGCGCGCGCCACGCGGAGCGCGAAGAACGTCGCCTCCGTCCCGCTCGACGTGTACCGCACCTGCTCGGCGCACGGGACCGCCCGCACCACCTCCTCCGCCAGCTCGATCGCGGGCTCGTTGAGCAGCATGTACGACGTGCCGCGCCGTACCTGGCGCTCGACCGCCTCGACGACGGCGGGATGGGCGTGGCCGAGGAGCATCGGGCCGGAGCCGAGGAGGTAGTCGAGGTAGCGTCGGCCGTTCATGTCCCAGAGGTAGGCGCCGCGGCCTTCCTTCACGACGAACTCGAGGCCGGCGCCGCTCCGGTGATTGCCGAGCAGGCCACCCGGGAGCGCGTGTGCGGCGCGTCGCAAGAGGTCGTCTTGATCGGTCATGATGAACGCACCTCTCTCAGACCAGCTGCCGACTGCGCGACGGGTCTTGGCGGGACGGAGCCGCGCCGCACCCACGGCACGCCACCCACGGAGCGCTCCGGCCTCGCGGCGCCCGCTCCAACATCGACCGGCCTCGCGGCGCCCGCTCCAACGGTGCGGCGATCATACTCGAGAATCCGCCTCGGTCAAGAGCACTCCAGAGCCCGCAAACGCGCCGCGCTTGAGGAGCTGGAGCGCCCGGTTCGCCCCCTCCAGCGGGAAGGTCGTCGTCGTGGGGCGGATCGGGATCCGCGCCGCCTCGGCGAGCAGCTCCTCGCCGTCGGCGCGCGTGTTGGCGGTGACGCTCCGGATCGAGCGCTCGTAGAAGAGGTCGCGCTCGTACTCGAGGGCGGGCACGGGAGTCATGTGGATCCCCGCGAGCGCCAGCGTCCCGCCCCGCGCGAGGTTCCGGAGCGCCTGCGGCACGAGGTCGCCGACCGGAGCGAAGATGATGGTCCCGTCCGTCTTCACCGGCATCGAGTCGCGAAGGTCGCCGGCCCACGCCGCCCCGAGCCGACGGGCGAGCTCACGGTGGGACGCCTCGCGCGTGCACACGAACACCTCGCACCCTCGCGCGCGCGCCACCTGGAGCGTGACGTGGGCGGACGAGCCGAAGCCGTAGATGCCGAGCCGGCCGCCGGGCGGCGTCTCGCTCCGCTTGAGCGCCCGGTACCCGATGATGCCCGCGCAGAGGAGCGGCGCGGCGTCGGCATCGCTGAAGGCCGCCGGGATCCGATAGGCGAACGCCGCGGGCGCGACCGCGTAGTCCGCGAAGCCGCCGTCGGCGTGGTAGCCAGTGAACTCGGCGCGCTCGCAGAGGTTCTCGCGGCCCGACGCGCAGTACGCGCAGGCGCCGCACGTGCGGCGCAGCCACGCGAGGCCCACGCGCGCGCCCGCCTCGAAGCGCGTCGACCCGGCGCCCGCGCGCTCGATCCTGCCGACGACCTGGTGGCCGGGAACGATCGGCGACCGGACGAGCGGCAGGTCGCCCTCGACGAGGTGGAGGTCGGTGCGACAGACGCCGCACGCGCCGACCCGGACGAGGATTTCGTCCGGGCCCGGCTCGGGGACCGGGCGCCGCTCGAGGCGGAGGGGCTCGTGCTCGATCGGGGCCTGGGCGGTGAGCGCGAGCACCCTCACACCGGGGGCGCTCCGATGTGGGCTCCCCACCCTCCCAGCGCGCTCATTCCGAGCCCGCGCGGGCCAGCAACTTCCGCGCGCGCGCGAGGTGCGGCGCGTCCACCATCCGGCCCCTGAAGGTGAACGCGTACACGCCGCGCCGGGCGTGCTCCTCGAAGGCGGCGACCAGCTCGCGCGCCTCCTCGAGCGCCTCCTTCGCCGGCGTGAAGACGTCGTTGATGACCGGGACCTGGTTCGGGTGGATCGAGATCTTCCCGGTGAAGCCCATGGCGACCGCGTCCTCGCACTCGCGGCGGAGGCCCGCGAGGTCGGCGATGTCCGTGTAGACGGTGTCGAGCGCGTCCACGCCGGCGGCGGCCGCCGCGACCGCGCACACGACGCGCGCGTAGCGCGGGATATCGAGATAGCGCCCCTCGGTGTCGCGCACGCGCTCCAGGCCCATCGCCGCCCCCAGGTCTTCGACGCCCCACGAGATCGCGACGACGCGCGGCGACGCGGACGCGACCTCGCGGATGTTCAGGAGCCCCTCGGCCGTCTCGGTCGCGATGAGCGTGAGGCGGGTCGAGCCGTGCGGGATCCCGTGGCGCTGCTCGAGCCGCTCGAGCGCCTGGGCGATCTCGCGCACGTCGGCGGCGTGGCGCGGCTTCGGTACCACGTAGCCGTCGGGGCGGGCGACGATCGTCTCCGCGAGGTCCGCGGCCCCGAGCGGGCCCCAGATCGGGTTCATCCTGACCCAGCGTTCTCTGGCGCCGAACTCTCGAGTGCTGAGCCAGTCCCTGACCACGGGCCGCGTCGCGACCTTCCGGTCGGGCGGCACCGCGTCCTCGAGGTCGAGGATCAGCCCGTCGGCGGGGAGCGTGAGCGCCTTCGCGAGCATCTTCTCGTTGCCGCCCGGCACGAAGTGGAGCGAGCGCCGGCGCCGGCCCATCAGGGACCCCGCTTGCGCATCATCGCGTTGCGGCGCGCCACCATCACGACGTCGCCGTGCTGGTTCTTCGCCCGGTGCTCGAAGGTGACGATGCCCCACTGTGGACGCGAGCGTGACTCACGCTTGTCCACGACCTCGGTCTCCGCATAGAGGGTATCGCCGTGGAAGACGGGCCTCGGGAACTCGATTTTGTCGAAGCCCAGGTTCCCGACCGTTGTGCCCAGAGTCGTCTCACCAACCGAAAGGCCGACAGTGATCCCGAGCGTCAGCAGGCTGTTGACGAGCGGCTTGCCGAACTCGGCCTTCGACGCGGCGTGGAAATCGAGGTGGAGCGGCTGCGGGTTCATCGTGAGGCAGGTGAAGAAGACGTTGTCGGCCTCGGTGACCGTCCGTCCCGGCTGATGGCGGAACGTCTGCCCGACCTCGAGCTCCTCGAAGAATTTCCCCGCCATCTCAGGCGACGCGCCGCATAGCGGACCTCCCGGCGCGATGGTATAACATCCGCCACGACGATGGAATCCAGCCACCCAGGAGGAACGCGATGATCTACGAGTACCGCGCGTACTACGTGATGCCCGGACGTATGCCCGACCTCCAGCGGCGCTTCGCCGAGATCACGCTGAACCTCTTCAAGAAGCACGGGATCCGGGTCGTCGGCTTCTGGGAGACCGTCATCGGTGAATCGAACGAGCTCGTCTATATCTGCGCCTACGACGACCTCGCCCACCGCCAGCGGGTGTGGTCGGCGTTCATGGCGGACCCGGAGTGGCAGGCGGCCCGGAAGGCGACGGAAGCGAACGGGCCCCTCGTCGAGCGGGTCGTCAACAAGATCTGGAGGCCGACCGCCTTCTCGCCGCTCCAGTAGACGCCGCGGCGCCATGATCCACGACATCGCGATCGTCGGCGGGGGCATCGTCGGCCTCGCCACGGCGCGGGCCCTCCGCGCGCGCCTCCCGGGGGCGCGCCTCGTGATCCTCGAGAAGGAGCGGGCTCTCGCCGCGCACCAGACCGGCCACAACTCGGGCGTCATCCACTCGGGGATCTACTACAAGCCCGGCTCGTACAAGGCGAGGCTCTGCGTCGAGGGCAAGACACTGATGCACGAGTTCTGCGCGAAGCACGAGATCCGGGTGGAGCGCTGCGGCAAGGTGATCGTGGCCACGACGGAGGCGGAGGTCCCGCGCCTCATGACGCTCCACGCGCGCGGGATCGCCAACGGCGTGCCCGTCGAGTTGCTCGAGCCCGCGCGCCTGTCCGACTTCGAGCCGCACGCCAGGGCGCTCCGCGCGATCCGCTCGCCGTCCACGGGGATCGTGGACTACGGCGAGGTCGCGGCCGCCATGGCGCGCGAGCTCCAGGCCGCGGGCGTCCTCATCGAGACGGGCGCCCGCGTCACGGCGATCGCGCGGACGGGTGACGGCCTGGAGCTCGCCACCCCTCGCGTCGCCGTGCGGGCGCGGCGGCTCGTCAACTGCGCGGGACTCTACTCCGACGTCGTCGCGCGCCTGGCGGGGACGCGCCCCGACGTCCGGATCATCCCGTTCCGGGGCGAGTACTACTTGCTCCGGCCCGAGCGACGCGCGCTCGTGCGCGGCCTCATCTATCCGGTCCCCGACCCCGAGTTCCCGTTCCTCGGCGTCCACCTCACGCGGACCGTCCACGGCGACGTCGAGGCGGGCCCGAACGCCGTCCTCGCGTTCGCCCGCGAGGGCTACCGGTTCGCTCGCGTGAGCCCGCGGGAGCTCGCCGCGACGCTCGCCTATCGGGGATTCTGGCAGATGGCGCGCCGCTACTGGCGCACCGGGACCTACGAGATGTACCGCTCGCTCAGCCGAGCGGCGTTCGCGCGGGCGCTCGGACGGCTCGTCCCCGAGCTCACCACCGCCGACCTGGTCCGGGGCGGTGCGGGCGTCCGCGCCCAGGCCGTGAGCCCCGACGGCTCGCTCGTCGACGATTTCCGCATCGTCGCCGGACCCGACGCGATCCACGTCCTCAACGCGCCCTCTCCGGCGGCCACCGCCTCGCTCGCGATCGGCCGCCACGTCGCCGAGCTGGCGACCGAGGCGTTCGGCCTTCGGTAGCCCCGCGTCGGACCGACCGCCGTTCGAGCGCGGGCTTTTGCCCGCGCAACCTTTCCTGGGGGAGGCCTCGGAGGGGGCCGCCGAGGCCCCCTCCGATTGGATCAGCGCGCGAGCGCGACGCAGACGACACCCGCCAGCACGATCGAGGCGCCCGCGAGCCGGGGCAGGAGCCGTCCCTCGCCGAGCCAGAGGCTCCCGATCAAGGTCGAGAAGAGGATGGAGAGCTCGCGCCCCGCCACGACGTAGCCGACCTTCGAGAGACGGAAGGCGAAGAGCACGAGCAGGTAGCTCGTGAGGTTCATCGACGAGGCGACGGCGATCGTGCGCCAGTTCTCCCGCCACTCGCGGGCGAGGGCCAGCCGGTCGCGCACCACCGCCGGCGTGAGGAGCGCGCTCATGCCGAGCCCCATGAGGGCGATGTACGGGAGCGGGTGGAGGCGGGTGACGCCGGCCTTGTCGACGATCGAGTACGTCGCGATGAGGAGCCCCGTCAGGAGAGCCCACGCCGTCCCGGCGCCGCGCGGCCGAGGGCGCCCACCGCCCCGCGAGCCGACCGCGAGGTGGAGGCCCGCGACACCGGCGACGACCAGAGCCACGCCCACGGTTCCGAGCGGCGAGAGTCGCTCGCCGAAGACCACCAGCGCGGCCACTGGCACCAGCGCCACGCCGAGGCCGCGCGCGATCGGGTAGACGCGTGAGAAGTCGCCGTGCCGGTAGGCACGGCCGAGCGTCACAAAGTAGCCCGCGTGGATCACGATGGTCGCGATGACATAGGGCACGGCGGCCGCCGGGACTCCCCCCTCGGGGAGGCCGAGGAGGCCGACTGGCACCAAGACCACGCTCGCGAGAGACACGGAGGACCAGAGGAAAACGAGCTGGTCCCGCGCACGCTTGGCGAGCGCGTTCCAGACGGCGTGGAGCATCGCCGCCAGGATGACCAGGGCGAGCGCCCGGCCCGTCACGGATGCATCTTAACGGAACTCTCGGTGGTTAAAGGCCGAAAATCCCTCTATTGACAGGGGTTTGCCTTCCAAGTACAGTAGCCGCCCTATGATTACTGTCCCGGCGCGCCGCGTAAAGCAGTTCGGGGTCGAGTTCTACCAGGCGGGCCTCTCGGCGAAGGACATCGATCGGCTCGTGAAGTTCGAGGTGTTGGGCTACTCGGGCGGCCCGAGGGACGAGACGCCGAAGAAGAACCGCTCGGGCGTGCGGTCGCGGGTGAACTGGGACATGCTCGAGAAGCGGATCGCCGAGAGCGAGACCGCCTACCAGCGGCCGGTCATCCGCCGCAAGATCGACGAGCTGGTCACCTACTACAAGGAGTGCAAGGACGCCGGTACGCTGCCCGCGATCCCCGGCGCGGTCATCATCACCTCCGAGAAGCGCTTCACCTTCACCCCGGTCGCGGGGCACCACGACCTCGGGCTGCTGCAGATCCCCGAAGAGCACGGCGTGCTCCGCGTGCTCGACGGCCAGCACCGCCTGCTCGCCCTCCACGCGCTGAGCCAAGGGGGCGAAACCATCTCCATCGAGGTGCCCGCCGTCCTCTTCGACTCGCTCGACGCCCGGCAGATCGTCGAGCTCTTCGTGACGATCAACGCCAAGCACACGCGCCTGAACCCGTCGCACATCATCAGCCTCGCGGGCCGCAAGCTCTACCCGGATCCGAACCAGGCGCTCGCGCACGACGTGATCCGCTCGCTCAACGAGGACGAGACCTCGCCGCTCCACGGCGAGATCAAGATGCTCGGCACCGGGCGCGGGCGCGTGAGCCAGGCGCCGCTCGCGGAGGAGATCGTGGACTTCCTCGAGACGGTCGAGAAGCTCGGCAGCGGCGGCAAGATCCAGGAGATCCGCCAGGGGGCGAAGCGCTTTTTCCTGAACTACGTCAAGGCGCTCTCGACGACGTTCCCGGCCGCGTGGGCCGGCCGAAAGTACTCGATCAAGACGGGCGCGGCGCTCCGGGCGTTCATCCGCGCGGCGCCCGACGTCATGGCCCGCACGCGCGAGCTCCGGCGTGACCCGTTCGACCTCAACGCGATCCGCGAGGCGATCAAGCCCTGGGCCGAGCGGCTCCGCGACCGTCGGTTCGAGACCGAGGGCGAATGGAAGCTGAAGCTCGCCGGCGGCACGCGCGGCACGGTCGAGATCCTCACGCGCGAGCTGCGCGAAGCGCTCCGCTAGGCCATCCTCCCATGAAGCGCCTGGTCCTGGCCGTCCTGGTGCTGGGCTGCGCCGCGACCGTCGCGCTCGCGCAGGGGGGCGCCCCCCGCACGCCCCTTCCCGCGCGGGTCACGGCCAAGCTCGGCATGCTCAACGTGCCCGCCCTCTCGCCGCTCTGGCTCCTGCCCGAGTACGCGGCCGCGTACAACATCCAGATCGAGACCGTGATGTTCCAGCGCTTCGCCGACGGGCGCACGGCGCTCGCCTCGGGTGATCTGGACATCACGGCCTTCGGCCCCCAGGACATCACGCTGGCCGTGGCCCAGGGCGCCCGATCGCTCGTCGGGGTGGCGGGCGTGGGGTCGGGCAACGACTGCCTGCTCGTGCGCCGAGGCGAGGACATCCGCGACTGGAAGGAACTCGGGACCAGGAAGATCGGGATCGGCGCGGGGTCGATCTCGTGGCTGAAGTTCGCCGCCTCGGTCCAGGAGCACGGCGTCGACTATGGCAAGCTCCGGATCACCAACATCGTCGGCGGCGGCGCCAACTACCTGAAGGCGCTGCAGGGGAAGGAGATCGACCTCGCGGTCGTCTGGCAGCCGTTCTGCGCGCAGGGCCTCGTGGATGGCTACGCCCAGTACCCGACGCTCGATCACAACCGCTCGAAGGCCGTGGGGGGCCTCATCGCCGTGCTTGCGGTGAACCGCGACTTCATGGAGAAGCACCCCGACGCCGTCCAGCGGCTCGTGGTCGCGTACCTGGACGTGCTCAAGTTCGCCCAGGCGAATCCGCAGCGGTGGTCGATGATCTACGCCGAAAAGGCGGGGCTGCCCGAGCCGGTCGCCGCCGAGTCCATCCGCATCACCCGGCTCGACGCGACGCTGCCACTCGCCTCCATCGCGCGCATCTCGAAGTTCCTGTCCGACAACGGCGTCATCACGCGCGACGTGTCGGGCGAGATCGCCCGGCATTACACCTACGAGTTCCTGTCGAAGGCCACCGGGAAGTCGCCCGTGGAGCTGGGTCAGAACCAGTAAGCGACGGCCGTGCCGCGCCGCGGTCCCTGGTTCGCCCTGCTGCCCCTGGCGCTGCTCCTCTTGTGGCACGCCGCCGTCACCCGGCAGTGGGTGGCGCCCGGGATCATCCCCGCGCCCGCGCAGGTCGCCGCGTCCTGGTCCACGTGGATCGTCGGCCCGCCGGGCAAGAGCCTCTCGCCCTACTCGGGGACCTGGCTCGCCAACGTGCTCCACTCGTCCCGCCGCGTGTGCGAGGGCTTCCTCATCGCCGCCGGCGTCGGGATCCCCCTTGGCCTCATGATCGGCTGGAACCGGCTCGCGTCGACCCTGGTCGACCCCTCGATCCAGCTCCTCCGCCCCGTGCCCATCACGGCGTGGCTCCCCTTCTCCATCGCCGTCTTCGGGATCTACGACGCCGGCGCGCTCTTCCTCATCGGCCTGGGTGCCTTCTATCCGATCGTCGTGAACACGACGCACGGCGTGCGCGATACGAATCTCCTCCTGCTGCGCGCCGCGCGGATGCTGGGCGCCGGCGAGACGACGATTCTCCGCAAGGTCGTCTTCCCCTCGGCGCTCCCGTCGATCTTCACGGGGCTGCGCCTCGGCGTGGGCGTGGCGTGGACGGCGGTCATCGTGGCCGAGATGATCGCGGTGAAGTCGGGGCTCGGCTACGTCCTCTGGGACGCGTACTACGTGGGGCGGATGGACATCTGCGTGGCGACGATGTTCTCGGTGGGCCTCCTGGGCTTCGTGTCCGACCGGATCATCCTGGGCGCCGGGCACCTCTTCCTCAGGTGGCGCGTGCTCGAGGCGCATGGCTGAGCGCCCGCGCGCCGCGCCGCGTCTGGCCGCCGAGCTCCGCGACGTCTGGAAGGAGTTCGTCAAGGGCGGACGCCGGGTCGAGGCGGTGCGGGCGATCGACTTCGCGGTGGCGCCCAACGAGTTCGCCGCGATCCTCGGCCCCTCGGGCTGCGGCAAGTCCACGCTCCTCAACATGGTGGCCGGCTTCGACCGGCCCACGCGCGGCCAGGTGTGGGCGAACGGCGCGCCCGTCGAGGGCCCGGACCCGAGCCGCGCCGTCGTCTTCCAGGAGCCCGCCCTCTTCCCCTGGTACACCGTGCTCGACAACATCACGTTCGGCCCGAAGACGCGGCGCGTGCCGCCCGAGGTGTACCGGCCCCGGGTCGACGCGCTGCTCGCGCAGGTGGGGCTCGAAGGCTTCGCGTCCCACTACCCGGCGGAGCTCTCCGGCGGAATGAAGCAGCGCGTGGGCATCGCGCGCGTGCTCGTGATGGAGCCGGAGGTGCTGCTGATGGACGAGCCCTTCGGCTCGCTCGACGCCCAGACGCGTCTGGTGATGCAGGAGCTGCTGCTCGACGTGTGGGAGCGCCGTCACCAGACCGTGCTCTTCGTCACCCACGACGTCGAGGAGGCCCTGCTCCTGGCCGACAGCGTGTCGGTGATGACCGCCCGCCCCGGCCGCATCAAGAAGCGCATCACCGTCGAGCTGCCGCGCCCCCGCGCGCTCGACCTGACGACCTCGCCCCTCTTCAACGAGCTCAAGCGCGAGGTGCTCGCGCTGATCCGGGAGGAGCGCCTCCGCGCCGCGGCGGAGTAGACCCGGCGCGACGGGACCGGGCGCCCGGCTGCCCGCGTGCGCCGCTACGGCGCCAGCGCGATCACCCGGAGTGGCGAGCCGCTCGCGCCCTGGATCCGGAGCGGCGCGACGATCAGGCACACGACGTGGGCGCGCGCCGCCGACAGAGGCTCGAGGTTCGCGTTCTCCACGATGTAGATCCCGTTGTCGGCCAGCAGCATCATGTGGACGCTGAACAGCTCCTTGCCGTACGCGGCGGGCCGCTTCTCGAACGTCGCGGTGTCGTCACCCGCGAGCCGGACCCCGCGCGCGATGATCCATCGGGCGGCGTCCTGGCCCGGACCGGGAGACTGTTCGCCGAGATACTTCGCGTTGTCGGTACCGAAGTACGGACCCCATCCGGTGCGGATCAGGAGCGAATCGCCTCGCTGGACGTCCACCCCTTGCGCCTTCATCGTCTCGTCCAGGTGGCGCGCGGTGATCTCGAATCCGGGCGGCAGCGGGTCCGGCCGGCCCGACGCCACGTGACGCGCCACATCGAGGAGCACCGCGCGGTTGACCATGAGGTCGGCTGGAAAGGCCTCGATCCCGAGATTCGCGCCGATGCCGCCCGGCGTGGACGTCGCGGTGACGGCGTCCACGCCGCCGAAGAGCTTCAGATCCCGGCCGATGTGGCCGATGGCGTCGATCGTCGGCGCGCCGTGCTGGCCGCTGAAGTACATGATCTCCGAGGCCCACGACACGCGGCTCCCGGGCGCCTGCCCGAAGATCTCGTGGGTCATCCGGTGCGTCCGGTTGAGCGCGAACGCGTACGGGGGGTTCAGGCCGAGGATCGGCGACTGCTCGTTCCAGGTGAACGACAGATCGAACAGGCGCGCGCCCTTGACCGCGCGCACGAACTCGTCCGGCGACGGCCGTGTCTGCGCCGCCGCCGGCCCCGCCATGGCGACCGTGCCGGCGACGCTCGCCGCGGCCGTCAGCCACTCTCGACGCGATACGGTTCCCATACGTTCCTCCCTGGCCTCGGGGTTCGCGAACCCGGCTCCCGGTGGGCGTCCCACAGATACCCGAAGCCGGTACCGGACGCAACCGCCCACGACCGCCCATGCTCCGAGCCCCCTTGCCTGGCGCGCGGCGCCTCGCCTATGCTGCACCCCAGGGAGGCGCGGCCATGGCGCAGACGGCGAGTCGGATGACGATCGCTCCGATCCATCCCTGCTTCGGCGCCCGCGTCGAGGGCGTCGATCTCGGAGAGCCGCTCGACACGGCGACGTTCCAGCAGATCTTCGACGCCTTCCAGGAGTATTCCGTGCTCGTCTTCCACGGACAGCGGCTCACCGACGAGACGCAGATGGCGTTCAGCCGGCGCTTCGGTCCGCTCGAGACGACCATCAACGCGACCGGGCGCGAGAATCGCCTCCACCCGAACCTCGTCGACCTCTCGAACACGGATCCCGAGCGCGACGGCGGCCTCATGGACTGGACGGACCGGCGCATGCTCTACCAGTCCGGCAACCAGCTCTGGCACACCGACAGCTCGTTCAAGCCGGTGCCGGCGATGGCGTCGCTGCTCTCCGGCCGCGAGGTTCCGCCCGTCGGCGGCGAGACCGAGTTCGCGAGCATGCGCCACGCGTATCGGACGCTCCCGGAGGCGACCCGGCAGGGGCTCGAGGGCAAGGTGGTCGTGCACAGCATCCTCTACTCCCGATCCACCATTGCTAAAGGGCTCTTCGATCCCGAGCACGAGAAGGGGCTGCCGCCGGTCCGCCAGGCTCTCGTGCGGACCAACCCGGTGAACGGGCGGAAGGCGGTCTACGTCGGCTCGCACGCCTGGTACGTCGAGGGCATGCCCGATCAGGAGTCGCGCCGGCTCCTCGACGAGCTCCTCGCCCACGCGACGCGCCCCGCGTCCGTGTATACGCACCGGTGGCGGCCGTGGGACCTCGTGATGTGGGACAACCGCTCGGTGCTGCATCGCGGCCGGCCGTGGGATGCCGCGCGCCACCGACGTGTCATGCGGCGCACGACCATCGCCGGCGACGGCCCGACGGTCGACCCGCCGTTCGCCCGCCGCACCTCCGCGTGGGAGGGCATCATCCCCGACGGCGTGGGCGTCGAGTAGCGCGTCCGCGGAACCGCCGCTCGAGCGCCGGCTTTGCCGGCGCAATCGGTTTGCGGGCGAGGGCGCCGCGGGTCACCGGTGGGGGGGGTTGGGGGGAGCGGCGCCGCTCCCCCCGACGTTCACTAGACGACGTCGTCCTTCCGGAGCCCCGCGATCTCGTCGGGCGTGTAGTCCAGCTCGCGCAGGATCTCGTCCGTGTGCTGGCCGTGCGCCGGCGCGGGGCGGCGGATCGCACCGGGCGTGCGGGAGAGGGCGGCCGGGAGTCCCTGGACCCGAATCTCGCCGCGCTCGGGATGGCGCACGGGCTGGGCCAGCCCCAGGTGCTGCACCTGCGGATCCTCGAAGACCTGCTTGACGTTGTAGATCGGCCCCGACGGCACGCCGGCCTTGTTGAGGGCCTCGATCCACTCCGCGCTCGTCTTCTTCACGAGCACCCGGTCGAGCTCCGCGTTCAGCGCCTTGCGATTCTTCGAGCGGTCGGAGAGCGTCTTGAACCTCCGGTCGTCGAGCAGGGGTCGCGCGCCGATGGCCTCGCAGAGACGCCGGTACATCGTCTGGCCCGAGGCGGCGATGTTGATGTGGCCGTCGGCGGTGGTGAAGACGCCGGTCGGGATGCCGGTGGGATGATCGTTGCCCGCCTGCGGCGGAATCTCGCCGTCGATCAGCCAGCGCGCCGCCTGGAAGTCGAGCATCGTCACCATCGCCTGCAGGAGCGAGGTGTGCACCCACTGGCCCCGGCCCGACCGCTCGCGCTCGAGCAGCGCGACCAGGATGCCCTGGGCCAGGTAGAGCCCCGCCGTGAGGTCGGCGACGGGAATGCCGACGCGCACGGGCCCCTGGCCCGGCAGGCCCGTGATGGACATGAGCCCGCCCATGCCCTGGGCGATCTGGTCGTAGCCGGGCCGGTCGCCATAGGGCCCCGTCTGGCCGAATCCGGAGATCGACCCGTAGACCAGGCGCGGGTTGAGCCGCGAGAGCGTGTCGTAGTCGATCCCGAGCCGCGTCTTGACGTCGGGTCGGAAATTCTCCACGAGCACGTCGGCGCGCGCCACGAGGCGCTTGAGGACCTCGACCCCGCGCGGGTGCTTGAGATCGAGCGTCATCGCGCGCTTGTTGCGCTGGAGGTTCAGGAAGTCGAAGCCGAGCGCCGTGGAGTCGCCCTCGATCTCCTCACGCGCCTCCACCTTGATGACGTTGGCCCCCATGTCGGCGAGCTGGCGCACGGCGGTCGGGCCCGAGCGCGCGCGCGTGAGGTCGACGACCGTGATGTGCTCGAGTGGTAGCGGCATCAGCGTGTCCCCGCGGGAAGAATGGCGGAGCCCGTCTGCGAGGCGGGGTTCCGCCGCGTCCACTTCCCCGCGTCCACCGCGGTGAGGAAGTCGAGCACGGCGCGGTTGAACGCCTCGGGCTCCTCGAGGTTGATCGTGTGGCCCGACTTCGGGATCACGACGAGCCCCGCCGTCGGGATCTTGCGCTTCATGAAGATCGCGGGCTCGAGGCACGGGTCGTCCTCGTCGCCCGTCATGATCAGCGTCGGCACGTCGAGCTTCTCGAGGGCCGCGCCGAGGTCGAAGATCGAGGGGCGCGTCTGCTGCACGCCGCGCAGGGTGAGCGCGTGACCCAGGGCCGACCCCTCCGCGAGCTGCCGCTGGAACTCGCGCCAGCCCAGCGGGTCCTTGTCCATGAACTGCACGCGCGTCGGGCCCTTGGCGTAGAGGTCGGCGGTCTTCGGCATGCCGTCCGCCTCGAAGCGCCGCGCCGTCAGCTCGGCGTCCGCGTGGAACTTCGCACGATCGCCGGGCACGCTGCCGTAGCCGGCGCCGGCCACGACCAGCGAGAGCGCGCGCTCCGGGTAGCGCAGGCCGAAGTGGAGCGTCGCGTAGCCGCCCATCGAGAGCCCGCACACGTGGGCCTTCGTGAGCCCGAGGGCGTCGAGCAGGCCGCGAATGTCGTCCGCGGCCTCGTCCTGCGAGTATGCCTTCGGCTCCGTCGGCACGTCCGACGGCGGGTAGCCGCGGGCGTTGAAGGCGAGCGTGCGATAGCGACGTGAGAAGAAGCCCATCTGGAGGCGCCAGCTCCGGTAGTCGCCGGCGAACTCGTGGACGAAGACGAGCGGCAGGCCCGCGCCAGCTTCCTCGAAAAACAGGTTGACGGAGTCGACGCGCGCGGTCGGCATGGGGGGCGCCTCCCTCACTCCAAGGGGAAGTTGGCCTCGAGGATCGCGAAGGTCTTCTTCCCGACGGGCAGCTGCGCCGTCACCGTGTCGCCGACCTTCTTGCCGATCAGCGTCCGCGCGAGCGGCGCGAGGATCGAGATCCTCCCACGGGCCGGCTCCGCCTCGTCGGAGCCGACGATCTGGTAGCGGTATTCCTTGCCGCGCTCGTCCTCGAGGAGCACCGTCGAGCCGAACGTGACGCGCTCGCCCGACGTCGGCGGGTCGATGACCTCGGCCCCTCCGACCTTCGTCTCGAGCTCGGCGATCCGCCCCTCGACGAAGCTCTGCCGCTCGCGCGCGGCGTGGTACTCCGCGTTCTCCGAGAGGTCGCCGTGGGCGCGCGCCTCGGCGATCGCTTTGGTGATGGCGTGGCGTTCGACGCGCTTCAAGCGCTCGAGCTCCTCCTTCAGCTTCTCGTACCCGCCTCGGGTCATCGGCGTCCGCTGGACCGCCATCGAATTACCTTACCACGCGCCGTCTCAGCCCCGTCGCGACGTGGGATTGAAGTGGACCTCGACCTTCGCGTTCACGCGCGCCGCGTTGAGCCAGGACTCCCACGCCTGGCTTTGCTTCTGCGCGAGCACCTCTTTCGTGACCGTGGCGCGCTCGCCCGCCAGGGCGCCCGGGTCCGGCGCCACGCGCTCGAGCACCCGGAGCACGTAGTACCCCTGCGGGGCCTTCACCGGCTCGGTGACGGCGTCGAGCGGCGCCCGGAGCGCCGCGAGCATCGCGTCGCCGGGCAGCTTCTCCGCGGGCTTCGCCCGCGAGAACCGTGACGTCTCGCCCGTCACGGCGCCCGCCCTCTTCGCCGCCGCGAGGAAGTCGCCGCCCTTCGCCGCCTCGGCGAGCTGCGTGGCGCGCTCGCGCGCCTGGGCCTCCGCCTTCTCGCGCCTCACCGCGAGCGCCACCCGGTCTTTGATCTCGGCGAGCGCCGGGACGCCCGCGGGGATCGTCGCGACCGCCTTGAGCAGCACGAGCCCGGCGGGAGTCTTCACCGGCGGCGACACGCCCCCCTGGGCCAGGTTGAACGCCGCCTCCTCGAGCGGGTCGGGCGCGCTGACGCCGGCGAAGCGGTCCGTGCGGGAGACGGTGGACTCGACGGCCGCGAGGCCCAGCCTCTTCGCCTCGGCCGTGAAGTCCTGCGCGGCCAGGAGCTCTCGCCGGATCGCCTCGGCGCGGGCCTGCATCGCCTTCTCGGTCGCCTCGGTCTGGAGCCGGCCGTGAATCTGCCCGGCGACGTCCTTCAACGGCTTCTTGCCGCCCGCGCGGACGTCCAGGACCCGGATCGCGTGGAAGCCGAAGGGAGAGCGCACGGGCTCGGGCGACATCTCGCCCTTCTTCAGCGCGAAGAGCGCCTGCTCGAACTGCGGAACCAATTCCCCCGCGCCGACCCAGCCGAGGTCGCCGCCCTTCGACGCGGAGCCGGGATCCTCGGAGGCCTCCTTGGCGAGCTTGGCGAAGTCCTCGCCGGCCTTGGCGCGCCGGATGACATCGGCGACCTTGGCCCGCGCGCGGTCCTCCGCCTCACTGCCGCCGGTCTCGGGCACGCGCGCCAGCACGTGCGCGGCGTGGACGCGGCGCGGCTCCTCGAACTCCTTCGGGTGCTCGCGGTAGTACTGCTCCACCGCGGCGTCCGCCACGGGCTTGAGGAAGTCCTTGGGGGTGAGCGTCACGGAGAGGATCCTGCGTCGCTCGGGCTGCCGGAACTCGTCTTGATGCGCGCCCAGGTACTTCCCGAGCTCGTCGTCGCTCGCCGACGCCGCGGCGATGAGCGGCCCGAACTCGACCAGCGCCCAGGCCGCGCGGGCTTCCTCGCGCCGCAGGACGAACGCGTGCTCGACTTCCGCCGGGGTGACCTTCACGCCGCCGCGCACCGCCTGCTCCACCTTCATGCGCGTGAGCTCGCGGCGCATCTCGTTCTCGAACGCGGCGGCGGCCAGCCCGCGCCGACGCACGTACTCCTGATACCGCTTGAGCGCGAAGCGGCCGTTCTCCTGGAAGGCGGGCACCGCCTGGATCTGCGCGTTGAGCTCTTCGTCGGTGACCAGGAGCCCCTCGGCCCCGGCGCGCTGGACGATCAGCGCCTCCTGGATGAGCTCGTTCACGACCTGCTGGGGGAGCCCGAGCCGCTCGGCGAGCTCCGGCGAGAAGCGGTCGCGGTAGATCCGCGCGTACGCCTCCATGAACGCCTGGTAGCGCTGCTGGTAGCGCGCCAGCGGGATCGACTCGCCGTTGACCGTCGCGACGGCGTCACGCCCCGCGCCGTCGCCGAACCCGCGCTGGCCGAAGACGAAGAGCGAGGCGATGAACGCCGCGATCACCACCAGAAGGCCCACCTGCAGGCCGCGCCGGTACCGCCGCATGAACGTGATCACCGCGCGCTACTCCTCGGGGTCGGGCCGTTCCACGCGGGGCCGGGCGCCGCCCTCGTCCTCCGGCACCACCCGGCGCGCGACCGTGATGAAGCCGGTGTGCGCGACCATCCGGTGGAACGGCCGGACCGACTGACCCTCGATGTTCCACGGCCGGTAGAGCGTTTCGAAGGTTTCGATCAGGGCCCAGTGCCGCTCGCGCAGGAGCGCCTCCACGAACTGGTGGGACTGGATGATCGTCGGCACGTAGCAGAGGAAGATTCCCCCCGGTCGAAGCCGGTCGGCGACGAGCGTCGTGAGCTTCCACGGCTCCGGCAGGTCGAGCAGCACGCGGTCCACCACGGGCTCCTCGGCGAGCCCGTCCTCAATCGGGCGCAGGCGCACGATGAGGTTCGTCACCTCCCCGAGCCGCATGTGGATGTTCGCCAGGGCTCGTCGGGCGAACTCCTCCCGCTGCTCGAAGGTGATGACGCGCCCGTCGGGGCCGACCGCGCGCAGCAGCGCGAGCGTGAGCGCACCCGAGCCCGTGCCCGCCTCGACGACGCGGCAGCCGGGATAGATGTCGGCCCAGAAGAGGATCATCGCGAGGTCCTTCGGGTAGATCACCTGCGCGCCGCGCGGCATGTCGAGCACGTACTCCGCGAGCGTCGGCCGGAGGGCCACGTACCGGAGGCCCATCGAGGAGCGCACCCACGTCCCCTCGGGCTGGCCGATGATCGCGTCGTGCGCGATCCAACCGCGGTCGGAGTGAAACGCCTCCGACTTGCGGAGGAAGATCAGGTGGCGCTTGCCCCGCGCATCGATGAGCAGGACCTGCTCACCATCCTGAAACGGGCTGCCCTCGTTCACGGGAGCGCGTGCCGTGAGGCCGGAGCGCCCCGTGGGTGGCGTGCCGTGGGCACGGCGTGGCTCCGTCCGGCCAACACCCGTCGCGTAATCACTCCGTTCCGCCTGTCGCTGCTCATTCCGGCTTCACGTGGCGTCGCGCGGAGCGGGCAGGAAGCGGGCGGTGACGAACCCTGCGAGCGGCATGAGCGCGCTGACCGCGAGCGCGGCCGGCAAGCCCCAGTGGTCGGCGACCGAGCCGAGCGCCGCGACGCCGAGGCCGCCGGCGCCGATGGCGAAGCCGACGATGAGCCCCGAGGCCATCCCCGCGTTGCGGGGCAGGTAGGCCTGGCCCAGCACGACCGACACCGAGAAGCTCGACGTCAGCACCGCGCCGTAGAGCGCGAGCATCACGAACGCGAGGACGCCGCGAGCCCCGAGGAACAAGAGCCCGAAGGGGATCGCCGCGAGGAAGACCCAGCGCATGAAGGGGCGCGGGCCCCAGCGGTCGGCGAGGGGGCCGGCGATCACGGTGCCGAGCGCACCGGCGCCGAGGAACACGAAGAGCAACGGGCCGACCAGCCGCGGGTCGGCCTTCAGGTAATCCACGTAGTAGAACGGCACGAACGTCGTGAACCCGAGCTGCGCCCACGAGCGGATCGCGACGAGGAAGATCAGGAGGGCCATCGCCCGCGGCATGTTGACGCCCCGGGCGGACGCCGGCGCCGCGGCGCGGGGCACGGCCGCGCGGTCGATGTGCGGCAGGACGGCGACGAGGAGGCCGCCCACGATCACGGTCGGCACGAGCATGCCGAGCGTGCCGGCGATCGACAGCGCGGCGACGAGGCTCGTGATCACCGGAGGCCCGAGTGCCAGGCCGACGTTGCCGCCGAGCGAAAACCACGACAGCGCCGTCGCCTTCCGGGCGCCGGCCACGCCCGTCGCGGTCTTGTAGCCCTCCGGGTGCCACGCGGCGACGCCCATCCCCATCACGAGCACGAGCCCGAGCACCGTGAGGTACCCCGGCGCGACGCCCATCAGCGCGAGGCCGACGCCAGAGAGGAACACCGACGTCGGCAGGATCCAGCGCCGCGCGATCTGGTCGGAGAGGTAGCCGAAGAGCGGCTGGATCAAGGACGAGGTGAGGTTGCCGACGAGGACGATCGTCGCCGCCTCCGCGTACGACAGGCCGTGCGCGTTTCTGAGGAACGGCAACACGGCGGGGATCGAGCCCTGGTTCAGGTCGATGACGAGATGACCGAGCGCCAGGAGCGCGATCAGCGTGACGTGAGGCTTGACGCCCTCGGCGGCGACGACGAACGTGGTGGCGCCGGCCTCGTGAAGGGCCGCCGGCTTCGACTCAGCCATGACCCGCCAATGGTACACTACTCGTCGCCGTGGGTGCATCCTCCGCCGGCCTGAAGGTCCGCGAGCTCGGTCACGTTTCCCTCTTCGTGCGCGATCTCGCGGCGACGCGACGCTTCTATCGCGACCTCCTCGGGCTCACCGAGACCGGCGCGGGCAAGGACGGGCGCATCGTCTTCTTCTCGGCCGGCGTCCACCATCACGACGTCTCGTGCGAGCTGGCGCGCGCCGAGGGCCCCGGGCCGCAGCCGAAGGGTGTACCGGGCCTCTATCACATCGCCTTCGACGTCGGGAGCTCGCTCGCCGCGCTCGCGGCCGCCCGGCGCTGGGTCGAGGAGCACGGGCTCACGCCGTTCGGCGAGACGCCGAGCTCGTTCTCCGTGCGCGATCCCGACGGCCACGAGATCGAGCTCTACGTCGATCCTGGAATCTGAGTCGGGTCCGGGACGGGATCCGGGCCAGAGTCCGTCACTCGCCCAGATCGACCCGCCGCAGCGCCAGCGCCGCCTCGATCGCCTGCAGGAGGTGGGGGGGGTCGACGGGCTTCGTGACGCAGTCGAACGCGCCGAACGCGAGGCTCCGCTTGGCCAGCTCGGCGTTCGTGCGCTCGTGCACCATGACCACCTTGACGTCCGGGGCCAGGGCGACGATGGTGGGGAGCACGCCGACCCCGCTGAGCCCGGCCATCTCGACGTCGAGCAGCACGATGTGGGGCGCCCGCTCAACGACCGCACGGACGCCGCTGGCGGCGTCGCCCGTGAGACGGACCCGATGACCCGCCGCGGTGAGAAGCCCCTCGAGCCGCGCGCGCAGCTCCGGCTCCCCCGCCACGACGAGAATCTCTGCCGTCGCGGTCGCGCCTGCCGCGGCGCTGCGCGCCGAGGGCGTTCGTGTGGGCAGCGCGCTGGCCGCCGGAGCTGGCACCGCCGCGGCGCGGAGCGGCCCTAGCAGATCCGAAGGCGAGATCGGCTTCGTGAGCACGGCCACCGCACCGAGCGCTTTGGCCTGCCGCACGAGCTCGGGGTCGGGCGAGCCCGTGATCACCACGATCCTGATGGCCGGGTCGAACGTGCGGATCCGCTTGAGCGCGTCGAGGCCGCCGAGGCGAGGCATCAGGAGGTCCAGCACGACGCCAGCCGGCCGCGACCGCTTGACCTGGAGCAGCGCCTCCAGCCCGTTCGCCGCCTCCACAACGTCGAACCCCTCGCCGCGCAGGAGCTCGACGATCGTCTCGCGCACGTCGCGATCGTCGTCCACCACCAAGATTGTCGGTCCGGGGCTCATTGGCCGAACGCGTCGAGGCCGGTGATGTCCCGGCCGATGATCAGCGTGTGGATGTCGTGGGTGCCCTCGTAGGTGTTCACGGTCTCGAGGTTCAGCATGTGGCGGATCACGGGGTGCTCGTCCACGATGCCCGCGGCGCCCATGATGTCGCGCGCCATGCGCGCGGTGTCGAGCGCGATCTGCACGTTGTTCATCTTGGCCATCGAGATCTGCTGGGCCCGCGCCTTGCCCTGATCCTTGAGCCGACCGACCTGGAGGACCAGGAGCTGCGCCTTCGTGATCTCGGTGAGCATCCACACGAGCTTCTGCTGGACGAGCTGGAACGCGGCGATCGGCTTGCCGAACTGGACCCGTTGCTGCGCGTACTGGAGCGCCCAGTCGTAGCACGCCATCGCCGCGCCCACGGCGCCCCACGCGATGCCGTAGCGCGCCTGGGAGAGACAGCCGAGCGGGCCGCGGAGCCCCTTCACGTTCGGGAGCTTGTTCTCGAGGGGGATCCGACAATCCTGAAACGAGAGCTCCGAGGTGATCGAGGCGCGCATCGAGAACTTGCCGTAGATGTCGAGCGTGGAGAACCCGGGGGTACCGCGCTCGACGAGGAAGCCCCCGATCTCACCGTCGTCCTCCTTGGCCCAGACGACGGCGACGTCGGCGACGGAGCCGTTGGTGATCCAGAGCTTGGTGCCGCTCAGGACGTACGCGCCGCCCTCGCGCCGGGCGCGCGTCTTCATCCCGCCCGGGTCCGAGCCGTGGTCAGGCTCGGTGAGGCCGAAGCAGCCGACCCGGGCACCCGTCGCGAGGAGCGGGAGCCAGGCCTCCTTCTGCGCCTCGGAGCCGTACGCGTAGATCGGGTACATGACGAGGCCCGACTGGACCGACGCCGCCGAGCGCAGGCCGGAGTCGCCGCGCTCGAGCTCCTGCATGATGAGCCCGTACGCGACGTGATTGAGCCCGGCGCACCCGTAGCCCTTGAGCGTGGCGCCGAAGACGCCGAGCTCGCCGAGCTTCGGGATCAGCTCGAGGGGGAAGGTCCCCGCGCGGTGGTGCTCGGTGACCACGGGGAGGAACTCCGTCTCCACCCAGTCGCGGACCGCATCGCGGACCATCCGCTCCTCCTCCGAGAGGAGGTCTTCGATGCCGTAGTAATCGACGCCCCGGAATTTCTCCATGGCCTAGTCCTTCCGACGCGACGCAGAGCGGGGCACCGTCAGGAGCGCCCCGAGCGCCGTCACCAGCGTCGCCGAGTGAAAGAAGTGGATCGGCACGTTCAGCCGGAGGAAGCTCGCGGCGATGTCCGGGGGCACCGCGCTCGTCGCCCTGACCACCGTCGCCTCGAGGGCGCCGAACCCCGACGCGTAGTGCGCCACCACCCAGAGCGCCCCCGCCGCCGCCGCGAGGGCAGCCGCGCCCCGCGCGCGCCCCGAGGCGAGCGCGAGCCCGAGGAAGACGACGACCGCGATCACCTGGAGCCCGCACACCGCGTAGAACGCCGTGAGACCGCCGCGGCCGGCGGTCGCCCTGAACGCCGCATACTCGAGGCCCGGCGCCGGGGTCCCCGTCATGAGGAGCCAGTCGACGAACCGCGCGAGGATCAGCGCGTGACCGAGCATGAAGCCGGCGACGATCCCCGTGAGGGCGGTCGCCGCGACCCAGCCGGGCCAGTAGAGGCGGGCGGCGAGGGCGGAGGCCACGCTAGAGCCGCATCGGGTTGAAGTCGGTCGCGTCGTCGTAGGTATCCACCTGCTCGCTCGTCTTGAGATAGGCCACGGCGGCGTACGTGAGCGGCGTCGCCGCCGCCTCGTACGCCACCTTCACGGCCCACTGCGCGATGACGAGCGCCGCCAGGGCGCCCGCGGGCACCGTGCCGGCGAAGGCGAGCGTCACGAAGATCACGGTGTCGAACGCCTGGCCGACGAGCGTGGAGCCGATCGTCCGCGTCCAGAGCCAGCGCCCGCGCGTCAGGATCTTCAGCTTGGCCAGCACGAACGAGTTGGCGAACTCCCCGGCCAGGTAGCCGGCGAAGGAGGCCGCGAGGATCCGCGGCGTCTGCCCCAGGATCTCCTCGTAGGCGCCCTGCCCCTTCCAGAATGGCGCCGGCGGGACCTCGGCGCCGACCCAGATCGCGACGACCATCAGCGCGTTGCACGCGAAGCCGAGCCAGATCACGCGGCGGGCCGCGGCGTAGCCCCAGACCTCCGTCAGGACGTCGCCCAGGACGTAGGAGAGCGGGAAGATCACGATGCCGGCCGTGAGGACCACGCCACCGACCGTGATGAGCTTCGTCGCGATCGTGTTCGCGGTCAGGAGGCACGTCACGAACAGCGCGGCACAGGTGATGAACCGCCAGCTCATGGCCGTTCGATCATACTATGGAGCGCCACCGGGCCGGGGACTCCGAGGGCGGTCGTGCGACGCGCTCACCTTTCGGTATGGCCAGCGCCGCCGGTCAGCGTGGGAATCCCCGCCGTTCGCGCGCGGCGTGGCCCGCGCCATCGGTCGCGGACGACGTCAAACGTTCGTCGGGATCGAGGGCGGATCCTCGTTGAGCGCGCGCTTGAGCGCCGTGGCGAGCTCCGCATCGTGCGCGTGGCTCATGGCGAAGATCCGGCACTGGGCGACCTTGCCCGGCAGGTATTTGAGGATCTCGGTCAGGGGCTCCTCCGACACGGTGTCGGTCGCCGCGTCGTAGACGTAGATCTGCCGGTCGCCCATCTTGAGCGGATTGAGTGGCCGCGGGTCCTGCAGCGCCATGTCGATCTCGAACGGCAGCTCCCGCAGCGCGGCGGGCAGGAAGCTCCGCACGCGCCTCTTCACGGTCTCCGCGTCGAGGAAGCGTTGCCCCTTCTGGGCCTCGAACTGGTCGAGGACCTCCTCGCCCGACATCCGCCACTTGAGCTTGCGGTCGAGGATGTGCCGCCACTCCGCGCCGAGGCGCTTCTTCTCCACCTCCTCGGCGTCGTGCCAGCGCCCGACCTCCTCGAGCAGCGTCCACTCCGTCAGGTGCAGGTACGGGTGGAGCTCCTTGCGGAGATCGTAGGGGAACGCGATCCGCATCGTGTCCCGGAAGATCTCCTTGAGGTGCAGGTCGATGCCGCGTGTCGTGCGGTGGTAGTACACGTTCGTGTACATGTAGAAGCGGGCGTTCAAAAACATCGTGAACGCCTGGAGCCCCCCGCGGTCGAGCGTCAGCCCCTTCTCGGAGAAGAACGAGTAGTAGATGATCCGCTCGATGTCGATCGGGCCGACCGCGACGCCGCACATGTAGGCGTCGCGCAGGACGTAGTCCATGTTGTCGGCGGTGAAGACGCCCGAGAGGAGGGGCTTCAGGAACGGGAGCCACTTCGGGTGCGACGCGAGCGGGTGCGTGTACGTCTTGCCCATCAGGTAGCAGATCCACTCGGGGTCGATGGCCTCGCCAGCGTTGAAGCGCCCGCTCGGGCTCCGGCGAAGGTCGCGGAGGACGTCGGCCAGCTCCTCACGGATGATCCGTTGACCGACGAGCTCGTGGGTCAGGTCGAAGTCGACGAGGAAGTTGTCGTCGAAGAAATGTCCGAACGGCCCGTGGCCGACGTCGTGCAGGAGCCCGGCCACGCGCAGGAGCTCCTCGATCAGCGCCGCCGAGGGAACCTCGGGGAAGATCGCGCGGAGCGACGGGTAGAGCTGCTGCGCCATGCGACCCGCGAGGTGCATCGCGCCAAGCGAGTGCTGGAACCGGCTGTGCTCGGCGGCGGGGAACACCCAGCGGGCCGACTGGAGCTGGGGCACGCGTCGCAACCGCTGCACCCACGAGGTGTCGATGAGGTCCTGCTCGGTCGCCTCGCCCCGGATCGCGCCGGGGCGCGTGTACAGGATGTACTGGTGGATGGGGTCGGCGATGAGGCCGCGCCCCTGGTACGTGTCGGCGGCGCCCTTCACGGCGTCACGGCTCGCGCGGCCGATAGAGCGTGTGCCGGTCGATCGAGGGCACCGTGATGACGCGCACGCGGTCGGCGCGCTGCACCGCCATCTCGATCAGGTCGCCCGCGCGCCGGGACCAGAGCTCGAGGTAGAAGTCCTCGCGCGACTGGACGGCCACGCCGTTGACGCGGACGATCCGGTCGCCCTTGAGCACGCCCGCGCGGGCGGCGGGCCCGAGGGGCGAGACCTCGCTGACGAAGAGCCCGCCGTGGGCTTCCACCGCGTAGAGCCCGAGCCAGGGGCGTGGCGGCCGGCTCACGATCCGGCCCGCGCCGATCAGCTCGTCCTTTCCGGGCACGAACTTCTCGATGGGGATGGCGAGGTTCGTGTACGGCGGCTCACCGAGCCGGAGCGAGACGACACCGACGACCTCGCCCCGTTCGTTGACCACCGCGCTCCCGCCCCAGCCCGGGCTCGCCGGCGAGATCACGAAGGCGCGGTCGAGCATGTACTCCCAGTACGCAGAGAAGCGCTGGATCGCCTGGAGCTGGCCGACGACGTGCACGAGGTCACCGTCGTCGTCGATGCCGACCGTGCCCGTGCGCATCCCGGCCACGGCCTCCTCCGATCGCCCGAGCGTCGCCACGGGCCACGGGCCGGGGTCCTCGAGCTTGATCACACCCAGCCCCGTGTCGAGGTCGAGCCCGACCAGTCGCGCGCCCACCGTGCGGCCCCGATACCCCTGCGCCTCGATCGCGACCGCGTCCAGGAGCAGATAGCTCACGGTGAGGACGTAGCCCCGTGCGTCGAAGATGACGCCGCTCCCGGACCGCCGGCTCCCGAGCCGAAGCGAGGAGGCGGCCCCCTCGGCGTTCCGGACCTTGAGCGCCACGATCGAGGGCGCGACGCGCTGCACGTAGGACGGCAGCCCCGAGACGTCCGCGGGGTGGACGCGGCGGTCGGTCGCCGCGGGCGCGGCGGGCGCCGGCGCCGGGAGCGCGAGCGTCAGCACCAGTGCCAGCAGCACCCCTGGCCCGGCCGGCCCGTGCCTGCGCATCACCGCTGCCCGTACTGCTTCGCGTAGTACGCGCGGAACTCGCCGGACTTGAGCGGCCGCCACCAGGCTTCGTGCTCACGGTACCAGGCGACCGTCGCCGCGAGCGCGTCACCGAACCGGTGGCGGGGCGTCCAGCCGAGCTGGTGGACCTTCTTCGAGTCGAGCGCGTAGCGCCGGTCGTGGCCAGGCCGATCCTTGACGGGCTGGATCAGCGTTTCGGGCTTGCCCAGGAGGTGGAGGATCTGACGTGTCAGGACGATGTTCTCCACCTCGTGCCCGCCACCGATGTTGTAGACCTCGCCCTCCTGGCCCTTCCGGAGCACGAGGTCGATCGCCGCACAGTTGTCCAGCACGTAGAGCCAGTCGCGGACGTTCCGTCCGTCGCCGTAGAGCGGCAGCGACCGGTCCTCGAGGGCGTTGGTGACGAAGAGCGGGATCACCTTCTCGGGGTACTGCCAGGGGCCGAAATTGTTGGACGAGCGCGTGATGAGCACGGGGAGCCGGTGGGTGTGCCAGTACGCGAGCGCCAGCAGGTCGCCGCCCGCTTTCGAGGCCGAGTACGGATTCGAGGGGCGCAGGGGGTCGCCCTCCCGCGACGCGCCGCGCTCGACGGAGCCGTACACCTCGTCCGTCGAGATGTGGACGAGGCGCGGGATCTTGAGGTCCTTGACCGCCTCCAGCAGCGTGTGGACGCCGAAGACGTCGGTCCGCAAGAACTCGTCCGGCGCGCGGAGGGATCGGTCCACGTGAGTGTTGTGCACCACGACGTTCCCGACGCCCGCGGCGAAGTTGTGCGCGTCCTCGACCGTGAGGTCGTACACGTAACCGTGATATTCCGCCTCGGAGTACTTCCGCTGTCCGCGAGCGTCGTAGGTCGAGACGATGTTCATCGCGTACTGCGGACGCCAGCGCTTCGGGCGCTGTTGCGGATAGTTCAGCGAGTAGTCGAGATCGAGCATGCTGAGAAGCAGACCAAGCCCCGCGGCGAGTCTGGGCGAATTGGTCGCCAGCCGTCGCGTCTCAACGGTCTTGTACCTCTGGGTGTTGCCGTCACCCCGGAGGTAGTTGTCGAGGAAAGCGTGCTTGTACTCATCCACAAGCGTGAACAACGCGTCGGGGACGCGCTTCTCATAGGAGTGCGCACCGCAGAGCGTCGTCACCAGTAGGTAGATGATCTTCGACGAGAACGTGAGCTGATGCGAACCAGGCTTCTTGCGCCACGTGATGGAGCTGGCGGCGTTCGTGAACAGCTCCGCGTCGTTCTGGATCTCGTAGAGGTATGCCGGGTCGTCGTTGGCGATACAAACCTGATAACCACCGTTGGCTCGATTAAGGTTCGCGTTGCCCTCCGCCACATATGCACCGAGAACGCGCATCAGCGCCAGCAGCGGCTCACCCTTCAGGCACTGTTGGACGTACACCTCGCGTGGCCGTCCCCCACCCTTGGCGGTCGGCGCATAGAGGCGCCCATCGGTCGCCTTTATCTCCGGCAGGGCGATCTCGATGTAGTCCCGGTGGCGGCTACGGTCGACGTTCATCTTCCGCACCGCCAAGAGCTCGGGGTTGCTCTCGGCGGCCACGAGCTGACTGTTCGCATCGTAGACACAGTGGTTCGGGGTAACGGTGATTTGTCCCCACTTTTGCTGCAGCGTTACCACCCTCCCGCTATACCAATGGCGGGTGAATTGTGTGATCCGGCGCCACTGTCCCATTCCGTTGCGGAACGCCATGGCAAACAAGGGGAGGTCGGGCTGCACCACCTGAACACCATCGGCACCTATGAGAATCCCTCGCTTTCGGCCATACGTCTCGAACGCCTCCTCAACGGTGGCCAGCTTGATCCCATGGCCCCAGTGGATCGGAATGAACGTTTCGGCGACGACGCTCTCGGCGGCGAAATTGATCACCGCGTCGACGCCGCGGGCGACGTCGCGGACCAGCTTGCCGTCGCAGATGTCGCCGTGGACGAAGGCGTAGCGCGGATCGCGCTCGACGTCCTTCAGGTTCGCCGGGTTGCCCGCGTAGGTGAGCTTGTCGAGGTTGACGACGGTGTCGTCGGGGCGCGTCGCGAGGACGTGTCGAACGAAGTTCGAGCCGATGAAGCCGCTCCCGCCCGTGACGAGCAGCTTCACCCGCCTAGCCCCGCGTCACGTCCCACACCGACACGCCAGGGGCGATGCAAGATGACGAGCATCGCGAGGCCCGAGGGAGGAGCCGACCGGAGCGTACGAGGGCTGGCGCGTGATCTCGCCCACGGTCAACATGCCTTGGGCATGTTGAGGACCGATCCGGCGACGACTGAGAACGAAGCGAGGCGACGTCAGCTGGCATCGCCCTAGCCCCGCGTCACGTCCCACACGTCGGCGCCCGCGTAGTCCCACGGCAGTCGCCCCTCGTCGCACGTCGCGGGCTCCGCCGAGAAATGGAGATCGGTGAAGTAGATGATCCGCCCGGTCGCCTCGGCGAGATTCCGCACACCGTGGGCCACACCGGGCGGGATGCGCAAGAGGCGCGACGCGCCGTGGCCCAGCACGAGCCGCACGCGCACGCCTTCCGTCTTCGAGCCCTGGCGGACGTCGACGAGGACGACGAGCAGGCGGTCCCCCGGAGGCACGTACCAGACGTCGGTCTGGCGGGTGTGGAGATGGAACGCCTTGATCGCGCCAGCGGCGAGCTCGCTGTAGTTGATCTGCCGCAGCGTGAAGCCCGCGACCGCCGCGGTCCGTCCGTCACTGAGACGCGCCAGCTCGGTCAGCGTGCCGCCGTCGTCGGCGAATCGCTTGAGCTCGACGAGCTCGACGCCGTCGATGGACGGCGCGGGCCCGTAGGACTGGAGGTGAAAGGCGCGCTTGGCGTGGGGCGTGAATTCCATCGGCCCGATCTCGATCTTACGGCTCCGCCTCGACCAGGCGCAACAGGTACTGCCCGTAGGAGTTGTCCTTCATCGGCTTCGCGATCGACACGACGTCGTCCGCCGTGATGTACCCCATGCGGTACGCGATCTCCTCGATGCAGGCGACCATGAGCCCCTGGCGGTCCTCGATCGTCTGGATGAACGTGGACGCTTGCAACAGCGCTTCGTGCGTCCCCGTGTCGAGCCACGCGATCCCGCGGCCGAGCTTCTCGACCTGGAGCTGTCCGCGCCGGAGATACTCCGCGTTGACGTCCGTGATCTCGAGCTCACCGCGCGCCGAGGGCGTGAGACCCGCCGCGATCTCGACGACCTGGTGGTCGTAAAAGTAGAGGCCCGTCACCGCGTACGGCGAGCGCGGCCGGGCGGGCTTCTCCGCGAGCCCGACGGCGCGACCCGTAGCGTCGAACTCGACGACGCCGTAGCGCTCGGGATCGCGGACCCAGTATGCGAAGACCGTCGCGCCCGTGGTCCGGCTCGACGCGCGCTTGAGGTAGTCGGGAAAGCCGTGACCGTAGAAGATGTTGTCGCCGAGCGCGAGTGCGACGCGACCGCTGCCGATGAAGCTCCGGCCGATGATGAAAGCCTGCGCCAGGCCCTCGGGACGTGGCTGGACCTCGTACTCGATGCGGAGGCCGAGGTGGCTGCCGTCGCCGAGGAGACGCTGGAACGCGCCCTTGTCTTGCGGGCTGGTGATGACCAGGATGTGGCGGATCCCGGCGAGCATGAGGGTCGAGAGCGGGTAGTAGATCATGGGCTTGTTGTAGATCGGAACGAGTTGCTTGCTCATCGCGAGTGTGAGCGGGAAGAGGCGGGTGCCCGAGCCCCCGGCGAGGATGATCCCCTGCATGGAATCTGTCATGAATTTTTGAGAGTATAGCAGTCGTCCCCGGCACGGGCGAGGGAGCTCGAGGGGCAATCTCCCTTGAACCGACCGGAAATAGGGGTAATATCGGGACCATGAAGACCCTGAAAGAAATGCTCGCTGAGGCTCGCCAGGTCGTTCCCGAGGAGGGGCCCCAGCAGGTCCAGCGCCGTCTCGCAGCGGGTGAACCGGTGGTCGTCATCGACGTCCGCGATCCCGACGAGTACCGCGACGGCCATCTCGAGGCCGCGACGAACATCAGTCGCGGCTTCCTGGAGTTCAGGGTGGGCACCGCGGTCACCGATCCATCGACCCCCATCGTCCTCTATTGCCAGACGGGGCTCCGCTCGGTTCTCGCCGCGAAGGCGCTCAAGGAGCTCGGCTACGCGACCGTCATCAACCTCCAGGGCGGCTACCAGAAGTGGGTGCAGTCGGGACTCCCGGTCGTCCGCGAGGTCCCGATGACGGCCGACCAGATCCAGCGGTACAGTCGCCACTTCCTGCTCCCGCAGGTGGGCGATCGTGGGCAGAAGAAGCTCCTCCGCTCGAAGGTGCTGCTGATCGGCGCGGGCGGGCTCGGCTCGCCGATCGCGCTCTACCTGGCCGCGGCGGGCGTCGGCACCCTCGGGCTGATGGATGGCGACGTCGTGGATCTCACGAACCTCCAGCGGCAGGTGCTCCACACGACCGCGGACATCGGCAAGCCCAAGGTCGAGTCCGGCGCGCGCATGCTCAAGGCGCTGAATCCCGACGTGAACGTGATCCCGTTGCCGATGCGCATCACCGCCGACAACGTGATGGACGTCATCCGTGACTACGACCTGATCGTCGACGGCTCCGACAACTTCGAGACGCGCTACCTCGTCAACGACGCGTGCTTCCTCGCGGGCAAGACCAACGTCCACGGCTCGATCTTCCAGTTCGAGGGCATGGCGACGGTGTTCGCGCCGAACGCGGGGCCCTGCTATCGCTGTCTCTACCCCACGCCGCCGCCGCCTGGCCTCGTGCCCTCCTGAAGCGAGGCCGGCGTCCTGGGCGTGCTCCCAGGAGTGATCGGGCTGGTGCAGGCGACCGAGGTGGTGAAGCTCCTGCTCGGGATCGGCGAGCCGCTGGTCGGGCGCCTCCTCACCTACGATGCGCTCGGCATGCGCTTCCGCGAGGTCAAGCTGCGCCGCGACCCGACGTGCCCGCTCTGCGGCACGTCGCCGACGATCAAGGATCTCTCGATCCACATGAACGGCGGCGGCGCCTGCGAGATCGCGACCGAGCGCCACCGGGAGGGCGTGGCCGCGACGGTGGGAGCCGCGCCCAAACCGGGCGGCTGACCGCGACGCGCTCCGTCCTCGGCCGAGCCGCAGCGCCGTCCCTACGCGGGACGATCCGAACGACGATCGCCGGACGCGCGGCGACGCGTCTCGGGCGGCGCGACCAGGCGCTCCTTCTCCACGTCGCTGGCTTCCCCCTCGGGCGGGGCTGGCTCGTCATCGAGCTCGGCGTCGGGCGGCTGCGCCGCGTCGGGGCGGGTGAGCCGTTGCGCGGCGTCGAAGACGCCACGCGCTGAGATCAGCTGGACGCGCAGTCGCGCCCGGCTCTTGGCCATGGGCTCAGCGGAGCCGTGTCAAGACGATGCGTGCGCTCGAGCCGCGCAGCTGGCTGACCATCCGGTCGCCCTCGATCGTGAGCCCTCCGCTCAGCAGGCTGTGCACGGGTTTCCGCTCTCCGTTGATCGCTCGTGCAAGGCGAACTCCATATCTAGGGAGAACAAGAGAATCCGCGACTTGCGGCGTACGGCGAGCGTCCACTTTGGCACCCCCGCAAGCGGGGCGTCCACTTTGGCACCCCCGGGTCGGCGGCTTGACAGACACGGAGCGATCGCCGAAAAAGGTCGCGTGAGCGCGCGATGACTCGCTCCCTCGGCCCGTCGCTCCCGCCCCCGCTCGTCGAGCGCCTCGCGCAGCGCGACCCCGGAGCGCGCCTGGGCGTGGCCCTCCCATTTGTGACGGTCGACGGTCACGGCCGCCCGCATCCGATGCTGCTCTCGTACCTGGAGCTGCGCGCGTACGACACGCGCACGGTCGGCCTCGTGATCGGTGCCCGGAGCCGCAGCGCGCAGAACCTCGCCGAGCGTCGTGCAGGCACGCTCCTCGTGATCGAGCCGGACGCGACCGTCTACGTGAAGCTCCGCGCCGTGGACGGGCCCCTCCCCGTCGACGGCGGCGGCGAGTACGGGCTGGGCTACTTCCTGCTCGAGGTGGAGGAGGTGCTCGAAGACTCGCCCGCGGACTGGGAGGGCGCCATGCGGATCACGGGCGCGCTCCGGTACGCGCCGACGCCCGCGCTCGACGCGCCATGGGCGCGCGCCACGCTCGCGGCGCTCGCCCGGCCCCGCGCGCGGGCCTGACTAGAAAATGGGGGGCCCCGACATGGCCCCCCACCCCCCCCAAACGCTCGGAGCACCCCGGCAAAGCCGTGGCGCTCCTCGACACTCCGACAGGCTCCTACTCCTTGGGCGGCGTCGGCGCGTCGGGTCGCGGCGGCTGTCGAGGCCGCTCGAGCCGCCGGGCCTCGCGCTCCTCGTAGAGCCCGACCGTCACCTCGACCTCGGTCTCCCGCCCGTCGCGCAGGAGCGTCACGCGCACCTTCTTGCCGACCGGCGTCGTGGAAACGACCCGCTGCAGATCGCGTGGCCCCTCGAGCGCCGTGCCGTCGAACTCCACGATGACGTCGTTCGCGCGCATCCCGCCGCGCTCGGCGGGTTCGCCCGGCATGACGTCGCGGACCAGCACGCCGCGCGCCTCGCGCAGCTTGAGCCGTTCGACGTCGTCCTCGGTGATCTCGGCGATGGACACGCCGAGCCAGCCCCACTCGACCCGCCCCTTCGCGGCGAGCTGCGGCACGAGCTGCTTGACCAGGTTCGACGGGATCGCGAAGCCGATCGAGATGGTGCGCGCCGCCATGCTGTTGACGCCGACCACCTCGCCCGCCATGTTCACGAGCGGGCCGCCGGAGTTCCCAGGGTTGATCGCGGCGTCGGTCTGGATGAAGTCGAAGCCGGGCGCCGCGATCGTGAGGGGCGCGCCCTTGCGGCTGACGATGCCGAACGACACGCTCTGCTCCAGGCCGAACGGGTGGCCGAGCGCCAGGACGAACTCGCCGACCCGCAGACGGTTCGAGTCGCCGAGCGGCAGCACGGTGAGGTTCGTGGCGCCGTCGATCCGGATCAGGGCGAGGTCCACGCGGTTGTCGCGGCCCACGAGGCTCCCGGTGTAGCGCCGTCCGTCGGAGAGCCTCACCTGGACCTTCTCGGCGCTCTCGACCACGTGGGCGTTCGTCACGATGAGCCCGCTCCCGTCGATGACGAAGCCCGAGCCGGTCGCGCGCCGTGGCTCGTCCTCCTCCTCCCGCCTCGTCTCGCCTCCCGCCGTGCGGCGGACGGCCACGTGCACGAGCCCGGGCTTGAGCCGCGCGGCCAGGTCCGCGAGCAGCGTGTTGATGCGCTGGAGCTCCGGCGGCGTGCCGGCATCCGAGCTCGCGAGCGCACCCCGACCCCCGGCGCCGGTCGGGCCGCCGCAGCCGAGCGAGAGCACGACGACGAGCAGCAGGGCGCCCACACCGATCGGTCGGAACCTCGCCATCTGGACCCTCCTCTCCACGGCGCTCCTCCGAGTATACGGCGCTAACGCGACACTTCACGAACGAGGTGCGGGAGCTCCGGAATGAGGAGCTTCTCGAGCGCCAGGCGGCAGGCGTTCGGCGATCCGGGAAGCGAGACGACGATCCGCCGGGCACGCACGCCGAGCTGGGCGCGCGAGAGCATCGCCGCGGCGCCGATCTCCGCGTAGGAGAGCATGCGAAAGAGCTCGCCGAAGCCCGGGAGCCGCTTATCGAGCAGCGCCTCGATCGCCTCGAACGTGGCGTCGCGCGACGTGATCCCTGTGCCGCCCGTCACGATCACCGCCTGGACCCGGTCGTCCCCGCACGCCTCGCGCACGACACGCTGCACGTCGGCAGGCTCGTCCCTCACGATCGTCGCGCCGATCACCCGGTGGCCGGCGCCGTGCAGGAGCTCGCGGATCAGCGCGCCGCTCGTGTCCGTCTCGGGCGTCTTCGTGTCGGAGACGGTGAGCACCCAGCAGGCGACGCTCCTCGGCGCGTGGGCCTTGTGCTCCCGTGGGGTGGCGTCAGGATTGGTCATTGTAACGGTGGCCCCGAGGTCGGTGCGGTCGGTGGGTGGCCTGAGCAAGGAACGAGCCGGCTCCGATCCGCATGTCGCGCTTCATTCCAGCCGTCGGTTCAGCGCGGCGGCGCGCCGTACGCGCGGTCGAGCAGCTCGACGAGGTGGAGCACCCGCATAGCCGACCGCTGGGCGGCGAGCCCGGCCTGGATCTGGAGGATGCAGCCGGGGTTGGCGGTGACGACCGCGTCGGCGCCGGTCGCGAGGACGTGACTCACCTTCCGCTGCAAGAGGCGCGTCGCCATCTCGGGCTGCGTGAGGTTGTAGATGCCCGCCGACCCGCAGCACCAATCGGACTCGGTGAGCTCGACGATCCGGAGCCCGGGGATTTGCGCCAGGAGCCGACGCGGCTCCCCCCTGAGCTTCTGGCCGTGCACGACGTGACACGGGTCGTGATAGGTCACCGTCAGGGGCACCGGGGAGAGCGGCCCACGTAGCGGCGCCCGCGCGAGGAACTCCGCCAGATCGACGACCGACGCGGCGAAGCGCCTCGCGCGCTCCGCGTACGCCGGGTCGGCGCCGAGCAGGCGGCCGTACGCCTTCATGTGCGCCCCGCAGCCCGAGGTGTTGACGATCACGGCCTCCGCCCGAGCGGCCTCGAAGGCGTCGATCGTCCGGCGGGCCAGGGCGAGGGCGCGCGCGTGATCTCCGCCGTGGGCGTTGAGCGCGCCGCAGCATCCCTGGCCCTCGGGCACGACGACGTCGCAGCCGTTCTTCGCGAGCACGCGCGCGGTCGCACGGTTATGGGCGCCGAAGACGACCGCCTGGACGCATCCGGTGAGCAATGCCACGCGGGCGCGCCGCGGACCCTCGGCGGTGACGAGCCGCGGCAGCGGTGCGCGCTCCGCTCGCGAGGGCAGCGGCGGGAGCAGCGACTCCCACGCCCGCAGGGTCCTCGGGAGGACCCGCACGATCCCGCTCGAGCGGACGAGGAACTGGAGACCGCAGGTCTGATAGAGGCGGAGCCCGGCGGCGGCCAGCCCGAGGAGCCGCGGATGGCCCAGGAGCAGCCCGAAGTTCAGCCAGCGAAAGAGGCGGCGGGCGGGCGAACCCGGCCGTCGGTGCTCCATCTCGGCCTTCGCGGCCTCGATGAGCCCACCGTAGGGCACGCCGGCCGGGCACACGGTCTCACACGCGCGGCAGTCGAGGCAGAGCGAGAGATGGTCCGCCACGCTATCCGTGAGGGCGATCCGTCCCTCCGCGAGCGACTTGATGAGAAAGATGCGGCCGCGCGGCGAATCCATCTCCGTGCCGAGCTCGGAAAACGTCGGGCAGGACGCGAGGCAGAGCCCGCAGTGGACGCACTGGTTGACGCCCTCGACGGAGAGCCCGTGGAGCGTGAGCGGCCCCGGGATCTTCGCGGGCGACTCCTGGACTGTGTGCGCCATCCGTCCCCTTTCCCCGATGCTTCCCCGTTAGATTCCGGCGACGAAGCGGCCGGGGTTCAGCACGTTCTTCGGGTCGAGCTCGGCCTTGATCCGCTGCATGATTCGGCCCGCCGCGCCCGGATCGTCCCAGACCGGCACCTGTGACTTCACGGCGAGCGGCGCCCACTCGAGCGTCGCGCGCCCACCACCCGCACGCGCGATCTCGCGCCACTCGGCGAGGATCGCCGCGATCGGCGCCGGTTCGGACGGCTCGTGACTCGTGGCGAGCGCCGCGCTCACCGCGCCGACGCCGGCGTGTGCCGCCCACGCCGTCCCGAGCCCACGCGCCCGGGCGGCGCTCGCACCCTGCTCCATCAGCTCGGCGACCTGGGTCGGCAGCACACCGAACGCCATCACGGCGGTCACGACAGGGAACGCCGCGCGCGCCCCCAGCGCCAGCCTCGGCCACACCTCCGAGGCGAGCGCGCGTGGGTGGTGCCCACCGAGCTGCGCCGTCAGGCGCGTGAGCTCGGCGCACTGCCACTCCACCTGCTCGCCGAGTCCGTCGAACCCAACGACGAGCACCGCGCCCGGCGTCGGGGGGGCCGGGGCAGCGCCGGCGAGTGTCGGTCCGAGCCCAAGCGCCCCTCCGGTTCCCCCTCCGCCGAATGCCGCGGTCCCGTCGAGGAGCTCGACGGCACTGGGGATCAGATCGGACGCCATCAGGGCGCGCACCGCTGCGCCCGCGTCTTTCAATCGATCGAAGCCGACGCACATCAGGCGCTCGTCGTCCGGACGTGGCCGGAGCTTGAAGGTGGCCTCCACGATGACCCCGAGCGTACCGTAAGAGCCGACGAAGAGCTTCGGCAGGTCGTAGCCCGCGACGTTCTTCACCACCTTGCCGCCGCCCTTCACGATCGCGCCCACGGCGGTCACGACAGGGAACGCCGCGCGCGCCCCCAGCGCCAGCCTCGGCCACACCTCCGAGGCGAGCGCGCGTGGGTGGTGCCCACCGAGCTGCGCCGTCAGGCGCGTGAGCTCGGCGCACTGCCACTCCACCTGCTCGCCGAGTCCGTCGAACCCAACGACGAGCACCGCGCCCGGCGTCGGGGGGGCCGGGGCAGCGCCGGCGAGTGTCGGTCCGAGCCCAAGCGCCCCTCCGGTTCCCCCTCCGCCGAATGCCGCGGTCCCGTCGAGGAGCTCGACGGCACTGGGGATCAGATCGGACGCCATCAGGGCGCGCACCGCTGCGCCCGCGTCTTTCAATCGATCGAAGCCGACGCACATCAGGCGCTCGTCGTCCGGACGTGGCCGGAGCTTGAAGGTGGCCTCCACGATGACCCCGAGCGTACCGTAAGAGCCGACGAAGAGCTTCGGCAGGTCGTAGCCCGCGACGTTCTTCACCACCTTGCCGCCGCCCTTCACGATCGCGCCCTCGGCGGTCACGACCGTGACACCGATGAGCAGATCGCGCGCCGTCCCGTAGAGGTGCCGCCGCGGCCCCGAGGCGTTCGTCGCGAGCACGCCGCCGATCGTCGCCCGCTCGGCATCGGCGGGGTCGAGCGAGAGCCACTGGCCGCGGCCGCGGAGCGCCGCCTGGAGCTCTCCCATCGTCGTGCCGGCCTCGACCGTGACCGTCAGGTCGCCCGGCTCGTGCTCCACGAGGCGGTTCAGGCGACGGAGCCCGAGCACCAGCCCCGCGCGCGCCGAGGGCAGGCCGACGGACGCCGCCGTGCCGCCGCCCCACGGGATCACCGGCAGCCCAAACTCTCCAACGAGCGCGATTACGGCCGAGACCTCTTCGACCGAGCCGGGGAAGACGGCGGCGTCGGGCGTGCGGCCCTCGACGACGTACGGGGAGAGCTCGACGCCCGTCAGGACGTTCGGCGCGCCGACGATGGTGCGCAGTCTCTCGAGCAGGCCGTCCTGCACGAGCCGCCGCCGCCAGCGCTAGAAGCGCTGGGCCAGACCCTTTTCCTCGATCGCGTGCGGCCGGTAGGCGACCGGCCCGACCTCGACGCAGGATTTCTTCGTGGGGAACACCTTGCCCGGGTTGCAGAGCCCCGTGGGATTGAACGCATTCTTGAGCCGGCGCATGAGGGCGAGGTCGGCCGCCGAAAAGATGAGCGGCATGAAATCCGATTTTTCGAGGCCGATGCCGTGCTCGCCGGAGATCGAGCCACCGACCTCCGCGCAGACCTTCATGATCTCCGCCCCCGCCGCCACCACGCGCGCCTCCTCGCCCGGCCGGCGCGGATCGTAGAGGATGTTCGGGTGGAGGTTGCCGTCGCCCGCGTGGAAGACGTTCCCGACCCTGAGCCCGTGAGCGGCGACGATCTCGTTCACGCGGCGGAGCACGTACGGGAGCTTCGTGCGCGGGATCACGCCGTCCATCACCATGTACGCGGGCGACACCCGCCCGTACGCGCCGAACGCCGACTTGCGCCCCTTCCACAGGAGCGCGCGCTCGGCTTCGTCGCGCGCGGTACGGATCTCGCGGGCGCCCGCGTCGCGACACGCCGCGACGATCCGCTCGGTCTGGGCCGCCATGCCGACGGCGAGGCCGTCGAGCTCGACGAGGAGCGCGGCGGCGGCGTCGCGTGGGTAGCCGCAGCCGAATGCGTCCTCGACGGCCTGGATCGTCAGCTGGTCGATCATCTCCACGGCGGCGGGCACGAGCCCGCGCGCGATGATGGCCGAGACCGCCTCGGACGCCCCATCCACGTGCTCGAAGACGGCCAGCACCGTCTTGACCGCCTGCGGCTTCTTGAGTATGCGCACGACCACCTTCGTGGCGATGCCGAACGTGCCCTCGGAGCCGACGAACACGCCGGCGAGGTCGTAGCCGGGCGCCTCGCGGGTCTTCCCGCCGAGCCAGACGATCTCGCCGTCCGGCATCACGACCTCGAGCCCCAGCACATGGTTCGTCGTGACGCCGTACTTCAGCGTGTGCGGGCCGCCCGAGTTGTTGGCGATGTTCCCGCCGATCGTGCACGCCTGCTGGCTCGACGGATCGGGCGCGTAGTAGTAGCCCTTCGGCCCGACCCGGGAGGAGAGGTGGAGGTTCACGAGGCCCGGCTCGACGACCGCGAGCTGGTTGTCGTAGTCCACCTCGAGGACGCGGTTCATCCGCATCATCGAGAGCACGATGCCCCCCTCCGCCGGCAGGCATCCGCCCGAGAGCCCCGTCCCGGCGCCGCGCGCCACGAAAGGCAGCTCCGCGCGGTTCGCGAGCCGGACGACCGCGGCCACGTGCTCCGCGGAGGTGGGGAAGACGACGAAGTCCGCCAGCGCCCGGAAGAGCGTGAGGCCGTCGGACTCATAGACGAGCAGCTCCTCGGGGTCGGAGAGCACCGCGCCGCGGCCGACGATCGCCTCGAGATCCCGCCGCAGCTCGCGCTTCCTGGACTCGGTCAGGGTGGCCATGGTGGCTCGGATTATACCGTGCCGGCGCAGGCCGGGGACAGCGCGTCGGAGCCGCTCGCGCGTCAGCCGCCCAGGAGGACCGTCGCCGCCTGGACGATCGCGGCGGCGTCGATGCCGTAGTGGCGATAGAGGGCGGCGCGCGCTCCCGACTGGCCGAAGTCGTCCACGCCCAGCGCGAGCTGCGGCACGCCGAGCGCCGCGCCGATGAACGCGAGGGCGTGGGAGTGGCCGTCGAGCACCGACACCACCGGCACCCCCTCCTCGTCGGCGCCCACGAGGGTCTCGAGGTAGGGCGCCGGGCCGCGCAGATCCCGATAGAGGTGGTCGGGGCTCGTGACGACGAAGACGCTCGCGAGGACGCCGTGCTCGCGGAGACGGCGGCTCGCGTCGACGGCCTCCGGGACCATCGCGCCGGCGGCGAAGAGGTGGACCGCGTTGTCCTCCGGATCCCAGCCGGGTTCGCCGCGGGCGTCGATCAAGCGGTAGCCCCCGCGGAGGACGCACGCGCGGTACTCGGGGCTCGGCGGCGGCGCGAGGGACTGGTCCACCGGCTTCGTCGACAATCTCAGATACACGCTCGCGCCCGTCCGGTCGGCGAGGCCGCGGAGCGCGTCGAGGAGGATCCACTCGACCTCCCGCGCGAAGGCCGGCTCGAAGTAGGCGATCGCCGGTAGCGCGACCCCGATGCCGGGCGTGATCACCGACTGGTGGGCGCCGCCTTCCGGCGCCAGGCTCACGCCCGAGGGCGTGGCGACCACGAGGAAGCTCGCGCCCGAGTAGAGGGCATGGTAGAGGGCGTCCAGGCCGCGCGGGACGAAGGGATCGTAGAGCGTCCCGATGGGGAGCAACGTCACACCTGACATCTCGCGCGTCAGCCCGAGAGCGCCGAGCAGGAGAAAGAGGTTGTGCTCCGCGATCCCGAGCTCGATGTGCTGGCCTGCCGGCGACTCCTTCCACTGGACCGCGAGCGGCAGATCGGCGAACGCGTGGGGCTTCGGCGTCGGGAAGTAGACGCCCTTCCGGTTGATCCATCCCGCGAGGTGCGTCGTCACCGCGACGTCGGCCGACACGGTCACGATGGCCGCGGCGCCCGGTAGTCGGGCGAGCGCACCGAGCGTCCGCCCGAACGCCTCCTGGGTCGAGCTCTCGGCCGGATACGCCTCGTCGATCTCGAAGGGGATGGGGGGGACGGCGCGGGCCGGGGGCGGCGTGAAGAGCGGCGGGAGCCGCCGCACCCACTCGGCCTCGTCGCTGCCCGGCAGGAACCCCTCCCACTCCGCGCCCGGCGCGATCCCGAGCGAGTCGCGCAGCTCGGCGATCTGGGCGGGGGTGAGGAGCATCGTGTGATTCAGCGGATCGCCGGCAAGGGGCAGCCCCCAGCCCTTGAGCGTGTGGGCGAGGATGACGCTCGGTCGCGCGCGCTCCGTCTCCGCCTCGTCGAGCGCCGCGAGGATCGCCGCAAGGTCGTGGCCGCCCAGGTCGCCGACGAGCGCCGCCACCTCGTCATCGCCCGTCCGAGCGAGGAGGCGGTCGAGCGTCGCGTCGGCCTTGCCGCCGGGACCGGTGACGAGCGCCTTCCTCACGGCCGCGGGGGCCAAGCGCAGCAGGCGCTGATACTCGGCGTTCGACATGGCCTCGAGCCGTCGCTCGAGGCGCGCGCCCCCGGGCCTCTTCGAGAGGGCACGGAGTCGCCGGCCCCAGCGAAGCTCGATGACCCGCCAGCCGCACGCCGAGAACATCGCGCCGAGCTGGCGGGTGCGCGCGTCGGGAACGACGCGGTCGAGCGCCTGGCGGTTCACGTCGACGATCCAGAGGACGCGCCCGAGCCCCTGCACCGCTTCCTCGGCGAGCGCCTCCCAGACGTTACCCTCGTCGAGCTCGGCGTCGCCGACCATGACGATGACGCGCCCCGGAGCCGCCGCGCCTCCGTGGTCGGCGACGTAGCGCGACGCCAGCGCGCCGAACGTCGCCTGGACGGCGCCGAGCCCCATCGAGCCCGTGGAGATGTCCACGACCTCCGGGTTCTTTCGCCGGCTCGGGTACGCCTGGAGCCCGCCGAACGACCTGAGCTCCGCCAGCGCGGCCGCGGGCAGTCTCCCGCGCAGGTACTGGATCGCGTAGAACGCGGGCGCGGCGTGCGCCTTGACGGCGACGAGGTCGTCCGACCGGAGGGCCTTGAAGTACAGCGCCGTCAGGAGACTGACGACCGACGCCGAGGAGGCCTGGTGGCCGCCGACCTTCGTCCCGTCGGCGTTCGGGCGGGTGTTCGCCCAGTGGACCATCCACGTGGCGAGCCACAGCACTTTCCGCTGGATCCTCTCGAGGATCGCGAGCTCGGCCGCCATGGCAGGCTGATTCTAGCGCGGGCTCAGGCCCGGAGGTACGCGTGGCGGACGACCTCGGACGCGGCGAGCTCCCGCGCGCTGCCGTGCCCGACGATCTCGCCCTTTTGGAGCACGAAGCCGTGGTGGGCGATCTCGAGGGTCTTCCGCGCGTTCTGCTCGATCAGGAAGACGGTCGTCCCGCCCTCGTTGATCGCCCGGATGATCCCGAAGAGCTGCTCGACCAGGAGGGGTGCCAACCCGAGGGACGGCTCGTCGAGCAGCAGGAGCTTCGGCCGGCCCATCAGCGCCCGGCCCATCGCGAGCATCGCCTGCTCGCCGCCCGACATCGTGGCCGCCTTCTGCCGCCGGCGCTCGGCGAGCCGCGGGAAGAGCCCGTACACGTACTCGCGACGCGCGGCGACGTCGGCGGCCGTCCACTCGACGAAGGCGCCCATCCGGAGGTTCTCCTCGACGGTCATCTTCGGGAAGACGCGGCGCCCCTCGGGCACGACCCCGATGCCGAGCTTCACGATCTCGTGGGTGCGGAGCCCGTCGATGCGCGCGCCCCCGAGCCGCACGACACCCCTGACCGGCCGGACGATGCCGAGGATGGTCCGGATCAGCGTGGTCTTGCCGCTTCCGTTCGGCCCGAGGAGACAGGCGATCCGCCCCGCCTCGAGGGCGAGCGACACGTCGCGGAGCATCGTGATCGGGCCGTAGCGGGTCGAGACGCCGTCGAGCTCAAGCATGCGCCGTCTCGGTCCCGAGGTACGCCGCGCGCACCTCCGTGTGTCGCGCGACCTCGGCGAAGCTCCCCTCGGCGATCTTCCGGCCGTAGTTGAACGCGACGACGCGCTGGCTCACGCCCTCGATGACGAACATGTCGTGCTCGATGATGACCACCGAGAGCCCGGGCATCTCGTCGCGGACGATGCGGAGGTCACGCATCAGCTCCGCCGTCTCCTCCGGGTTCATCCCGGCCGACGGCTCGTCGAGCAGGAGCAGCCGGGGCCCGGCGGCGAGCGCGCGGCAGATCTCGACGCGCCGCCGGTCGATCTGCGGGAGCTGGCCCACCCGCTCGAAGCCGCGCCGCGGCAGGTCGCGGTTGAAGAGGGCGAGCAGGTGGGACGCGCGCTCGATGGCCGCGCGCATCTCGCCGACGAGCCGCCCGCGGCGGACCACGGAGTCGAGGAGTCCCGTCCGCCGGCGCGCGTGCATGCCGATCAGGATGTTGTCGAAGGCCGAGAGGTCGAGGCACAGGCGGCTCGCCTGGAAGGTCCGGGCGATCCCGAGCCGCGCGATCGCGTGGGCCTCGAGACCCGTCAGTCGTCGGCCGAGGAAGACCACGTCGCCCGCGGCGGGCGCCAAGAGGCCGGTGAGCGCGTTGAAGAGCGTGGTCTTCCCCGAGCCGTTCGGCCCGATCACGCCGACCGTCTCCCCCTCCGCGACCACGACGTCCACGCCGTCGAGGGCCACGAGCCCCCCGAAGCGCACCGTGAGCCCCGTTACCTCCAGCAAGCTCACTGTTGTAGCGGGGGCCGCGAGGTCGGTAAACGCCGTGGGTGGCGTGCCGTGGGTACGGCGTGGCTCCGTCCAGCTAACAGCCGTGACGTCACCGGTATCGCCGGATCCGCGCGGGCCAGAGGCCGCGGGGACGGTAGAGGAGCATGACGACGATCACGACGCCGTAGAGGAGCAGGCGGTACTCGTGGAGGAATCGGAAGCGCTCGGGCAGGGGCACGAGCAGGCAGGCGCCCAGCACGACGCCCGGGATCGAGTCCACGCCGCCGATGATGATCACGGAGAGCATGACGAGCGAATAGCCGAAGTCGAAGTCGGGCGGCGAGACGAAGCCCACCACGACGGCGTAGAAGGCCCCGCCGAGCCCGATGAAGAAGTTACCGATCGAGAACGCGAGGAGCTTCCCCCGCGTGACCGACACGCCGCAGCACCGGGCCGCGATCTCGTCGTCGCGCAGCGTGTTGAGCGCGAGCCCGAGCCACGAATCGTGCAGGCGCCGGAGGACCCACGTGGTGAGCCCGGCCATGACGAGCGCGGCGTAGTAGAAATTCGCGTGTGCCGGAAGCTCGACGCCCGCGAGCGCCGGCCGGGTCGTGAAGGCGTAGCCGGCGAGGGAGAGGGTCGGGATGTTCTTGATCCCCTGCGGGCCGCCCGTGAACTCGAGGTTGTTCACGAGGATGTTGAAGATGAAGACGAACGCGATCGTGACGAGCGCCAGATAGTGCCCGCGCGTCTTGAGGATCGGCACGAAGAGAATCGTGCCCACGAGGACGGCCGCCCATGGCCCGACCAGCACGGCGAGCCACGCCGGCCAGCCCCCCGCGACGGTCAGGAGGCCGACCGCGTAGCCGCCGAGGCCGGCGAACGCGGCGCCGGCGAGGTTGATGACGCCGGCGGTCCCGATCTGGAAATTCAGCCCCTGGCCGGTCGTGACGTAGAGGAGGGCGAGGGTCGCGACGAAGGTCCAGTACGGGCTCGACCGGAGCGCCAGCGGAAGGGCCAGCGCCAGGACGGCGCCACCCGCGAGCGCGGCCGCCCGGCGTCGCGCGAACGCCCCGGCGAGCGCCGCGCCGAGCCGCGGCACGAACCGCACCAGGCCGCCGGCCGCGACGAGCGCCCCGCCGGTGGCGCCGAGCGCCCACGGGCGCTCGGCGAGGATGCCGGCGACCACGAGCGTGAAGACGGCCGCCTCCGTCAGCCAGACACCCGCGAGGTCGCGGCTCACACGCGCTCGACGCTCTTCTCGCCGAGGAGACCGCTCGGCTTGAACACGAGGAACACCATGACGACGGCGAACGCGACGACGTCCCGGAACTCGGAGCCGCGGGGGATGAGGGCCGCCGCCGTCGTCTGGAGGACGCCGAAGAGCAGGCCGCCGATGATCGCGCCGTAGACGTTGCCGAGCCCGCCGATCGCCGCGGCGGAGAAGCCGATGACGCCGCCGGTGACGCCCATGATGAAGTGGATCTCGCTGTAGTAGAGCCCGCTGAGGATCCCGGCCACGGCGGCGAGGCCGGAGCCCAGGAAGAAGGTCGCGTCCACCGTGCGGTCGAGGTTCACCCCCATCATCTGCGCCGCCTCCGGCTCCTGCGCCACCGCGCGGATCGCCGCACCCATCCTCGTGCGGCGGATGACGAGGTCCACCGCGACCATCGCGGCGAGCCCGATCCCGAGGATCGCGAGGTTCTCGTAGCGGATCGCGACCCCGCCGAGCTCGACCCCGCCCTGGGGCAGGAGCCGGGGAAAGGGCTTCGGGTCGGCGCCGCGCGGATAGAAGATCAGCACGGCCTCGCGGATCACGAGCCCGAGCGAGAGGGTCGCAAGCAGCGTCATGAGCGGCGACGCGCGGGCCAGCGGCTTCACGCACACGCGCTCGGCGAGCACGCCGACCGCGCCGGTGACCAGGATCGACGCGGCGAACGTGAGCGGCAGCGCCAGGAGCGCGCCGCCGACGCCCGCGGCCCTGAGCCCCGCGAGCACCGTGAGCCCCGTGAAGGCGCCGAGCATGAAGATGTCGCCGTGGGAGAAGTGGATCACGTCGAGCACGCCGAAGAAGAGCGTGAACCCGACGGCGACGAGGGCGTACATCACCCCCAGCATCACGCCGTTCCACGCCTGCTGGAGGAGGAGCTCGAGGGGCGGCACCCGGCGCGCCGGCTACATCTTCTTGAACTTGTGGCCGGGCAGCGCGCGCTTGCCGGAGGCGTACTCCGAGTCCTCCCAGAGCACCCACTTGCCGTCCTGGCTCACGTACTTGGAGATGAGCGGGACGGTGTTCTGCCCGTACTCGTCGAACTCGACGGGGCCGATGATCGTGGTCGCATTCCGCGTCCGCTTGAGCCGCGCCGCGACCTTCGCGCGGTCGGGGCCGACCGCCTCGATCGCGTCGATGACGAGGTTCGCGGCGACGTAGGCGAAGGGCCCGTAGGCCTCCGACGGCTCCCTGAACGCCGCCTTCGCGTACGCCTCGAGGAACCGCCTGCCGCCCGGCAGCTTCTCCGTCGGGGCGCCCTCGACGAACGCGAGCGTGCCTTCCGCCGACGAACCGGCCGTCTCGTTGAAGGTGTCGGACTTGATGCCGCTCGTGCCCTGGAACTGCGCGCGGACGCCGAGCTTGTCCATCTGCACCCGCACGCGCACGCCGTCGGGCGTGAGGCCACCGTACCAGACGACCTCGGGCCGGTCCGCCTTCGCGCGCGTCAGCTCGGCCGTGTAGTCCTTCTGGTCCTTCGCGGTCCCCTGCGTCGACAGGACCTTGCCACCCGCCTTCTCCAGGAATTCGCCGAACCACTTCGCGTGCGCGCGGCCGTAGTCGGTCGTGTCGTGGACGAGCGCGAAGGTCTTGAAGCCCAGGGTCTTGACCGCGAACTCGGTCTCGTAGTGGTACTTCGTCCGCGGATCGGCGTTCCGCTCCTGAACCGCGAGGAGGAAGGAGTTCCGGCCGCCCAGGCCGTTCGAGGCGGTGCCGCCCGTCAGGGGGCCGATGAAGGCGAGCTTGACCGCCGACTTCTGGGCGCGGGCGATCGACGGCCCGAGGACGACGCCGAGGCCGAGCGCGGCCGCGCCCTCGAGGAGCCCACGACGGGTGAGATCGACGCGATGGTCGGAGCGCGACATGCCCTTCGTCCTCCTCTGACGACCCTCCCGGAACGACGCCCAGTAGGGTAGCCTAACTCTGCACATCTCGACAAACCAGGAACTTACGCAGCATTTCTCCGGGTCGGGCGCGGTTTGGCGCGTCGTCCCTCGCGGAGGACAAACGCCACTCCTTCCCCACGGAGCTAGGAAATGGTAGAACGGCGAGGCGCGGGAGAGGTGGGCTGAGCGTGGCGCATCGCGACGTCCTGATCGTCGATGACGATCGTCGAGTAAGCCTCATCCTGCGTCAAATCTTCGAGGCGGCGGGCTATACCTGCCGGCTCGCCGGCGACGGCGACGAGGTCTGGAAGTCTTCCAAGTCTGGCGACCGCCGCTCGTCGTGACCGACGTCCTCCACCCGGGCATAACCGGGATCGAGCTTCTCCGTCAGGTGCGCCAGGAAGATCCGGACGCGGCCGTCATCGTCATGAGCGGCAACACACCTTTCACGTACAGAATCGAGAGCCTGAAGCTCGGCGCGTACGCCTTCCTCATGAAGCCGGTCAACGCGTACGAGCTGCTGATCACCGCCGAGCGCGCGCTGGAGCGCCGCCAACTCCTCATCGAGCGCCGCCATCGCCAGCAGGCCTACGGGCAGCCCCAGGCTGACCCAGCGCAACGTACCGTCCTAATCGTGGCCGTCGAGGAGGACCGGCCAGCAGTCCGCGACGTCGTGCGCGAGATCTTTGACTCGGCGGGCTACAAGTGCTTGCTGACGGGCTATTGGGGGAGAGGGCTCAAGGCGTTCCGCGAGTCCCGGCCGCCGCTGGTCTTCATCGACCTCAGGACGATGGTGATGGGCCATGCTGGGATCAAGCTGCTACGGGAGATCCGCGAGGAAGATCCGGACGCAGCCGTCATCGTCACCAGCGCCAGCGTCGACCCGAAAATCGGAATCGAAAGCCTGAAGCTCGGCGCGTACGCCTTCCTCGTGAAGCCGATCAACATGGACGAGCTGCTGATCACCGCCGAGCGTGCGTTGGAGCACCGCCAGCTCCTGATCGAACACCGCCAGCACCAAGCTGACACTTAGCTGCTGGGGGGCACCAGGACGCCCCAGGCCGGTGCACCAGCCGGCTGGGGGGGATGCGGAGCCGGGGAAGGGATCCGCCAGCTTGGGAACGGCGAAAGCGGGGCTGGACGCGGCTAGGACAAGGTAGCCGGTGCCTCCTTCAGCGCAGTGTCCACACGCGCATTGCGACATTTTCTTAAGCGCGTTGGGTTGCGCAAGGAACGTCCGCGGAGTACGTCCAGCGCGCCAGCGCCCGCTTCAAGAAGGACCGATGTCACGGTAGGCGCCAGGTGCCCTCCCAGATACCGTAGCCTTCATTCTCAAATGGCGTTCCATGGGTAGTATCGGGACCGGCCCTGGAGCCAAAAGTCTTGTAGCGTAGTGTGTTCTTACCCGAGATACCCTGATATTTGCCGGTGCCATCGATCCAGTCGAACTCACCGACGCACCAGCCCTCCGCATTGTTTGAGCACACCCATTTCAAGAAGATTCGGTCGCCGTCCTTATCGACGCTCCCACAGTAGCCCGTAACTTCGGCCACCCCGCGGACACTCTTGAACCCAGCAGCACAATCGGTCGGTGCCTGGTGCAGGAACCCTTCACCGGTTTTGTTGATGAGCACACCGTGTGCTGACGTGCCCCCTAACACGAACTGCCCCTTTTCTGCCGTGATGCGCTCGCCTTTCCCGTGCCACGCGTAGTACACGGTATAGGTTCCGCTCTTGGCAAGCTGGGCTTCCGCGGCGGTCCAACCAGATACCAGCACCAGAGCGATGGCAGCCAGTAGTGCGTACACCCATTTGGTGCAGATCAT
>QHSA01000149.1 GCA_003220315.1 Candidatus Rokuibacteriota bacterium | reverse complement strand
TGAAGCTCTGCATGAGCGTCGCGAGCGCGTTCTTCTGCCGGACCATGCCGCCGTAGAACAGCGCGAGCCCGGGCGCGGTCATCAGGAGGACCAGGGCGGAGGAGGTCAGCATCCACGCGGTGTCGCCCTTGTCGATTTTCGACGCGGCGGGCGCAGCCGGCGTCGCGGCGGCCGGCGCGGCCGACGGCGGGGGTCCCGCGGGCTGCTGAGCCCACGCCACGATCGCGGTGGCGCTCACGACCAGCACCATTGCCAGTGCGAGGCTGAATCGCTTCACGGCAACCTCCTTTGGGACTAGAGCGCGCTCTCGTCGCGCTCGCCCGTCCGGATGCGCACCGCCGTCTGAACCGGATTGACGAAGATCTTGCCGTCGCCGATGTTGCCGGTCTTGGCCGCTCCGGCGATCACCTCCGCGACCTTGTCGACGAGGTGGTCAGGGACGACGACCTCGATCTTGATCTTGGGGAGGAAATCGACCGTGTATTCGCCGCCGCGGTAGAGCTCGGTATGGCCCTTCTGCCGGCCGAAGCCGCGCACCTCCGACACGGTCATGCCGATCACGCCGATGGAGGTGAGCGCTTCCTTGACGTCGTCGAGCTTGAACGGCTTGATGATCGCCTCGATCTTTTTCATCAGAGACCCTCCCGGCCGCGTCCATAGCAACCGCCGTGCCGGGGGTGCTCGCGGCAAAGACGCGGGAAATCGGGCGATTCGACGACGCGCGCGGGCGCGGAAGGGCGCCCGCTTGCCTAGGAAATGGGCACGCGCGTGAGAAGTGCCCGCGTTTCGGGCGCTGGGTGGAGCGAGCTAACGACGCGGAGGGGCCGTTGTCACCGGCCTACGGCCGACGTTGCGGGATGCCGTGCTTGCGCATCTTCGAGTAGAGCGTCGGGCGCCGGAGCCCGAGCAGCGCCGCCGCGGCCTGCTTGTTCCACTTCGTCGTCTCGAGCGCGCGCAGGATGGAGGCACGCTCGATCTCCTCGAGCGAGCCGACGGGCACTTCGGAGGGTGCGACGGTCGGCGCCACCCCGGGCTCGGTGTCCGCGCCCTGGAACGGCTCGGGGAGATCCTCGAGGGTGATCTGCGGTCCACGAGTCACGAGCACCGCGCGCTCGAGCGCGTTCTGGAGCTCGCGGACGTTGCCGGGCCATGCGTAGGAGAGCAGCCTCCGGTAGGCCTCCGGCTCGATGCCCCCGACGTCCCGGCCGTGCTTGGCGCGATAGCGCTCCAGGAACGCGCGGACCAGGATCGGGATGTCCTCCCGGCGCTCGCGCAGCGGCGGGACGTCGATCGAGACGGTGTTGATCCGGAAGAACAGGTCCTGGCGCAGGCGGCCCTCGCGCAGGGCCGCCTCGGGGCTCCGGTTCGTCGACGAGATGAGGCGGAAGTCCACCGGGACGGCTTTGGCGGCGCCCACCCGGCGCACGGCACGCTCCTCGAGCACGCGGAGGAGCTTCGCCTGGAGCTCCGCGGGCATCTCCGTGATCTCGTCGAGGAGAAGCGAGCCCCCGTCCGCCTCCTCGAGCAAGCCCGTCTTGTCGCTGGTGGCGCCCGTAAAGGCACCGCGGGTGTGGCCGAACAGCTCGGACTCGATGAGATCCTTGGGCAGCGCAGCGCAGTTGATCTTCACCCACGGCCCGCCGCGCCGCCGGCTCCGCTCGTGGAGCGCGTCGGCGACGAGCTCCTTGCCGGTCCCGCTCTCGCCGATGATCAGCACGTTGGCGTCGGCGTCCGCGACCGCCGCGACCGTTTCCAGGACGCGCTGGATCCCGGGCGCCTGCCCGAGGATCTCGCTGTCGGCGGCGCGGTCGGCGAGGCGGCGCCGCAGGTTGGTGTTCTCGACGACGAGCCTCCGGTGGTCGAGCGCGCTCCGCACGAGACCGAGGAGCTCATCCGGATCGAACGGCTTCTCGAGGACATGGAACGCCCCGGCCCCTTTGGTCGCCTCCATGGCCTTGCGCACCGAGCCGTACGCGGTGATCACGATCACCTGGAGCGAGGGGTCGCGCCGCCGGAGCTCCCGCGTGAGGTTGAGACCGTCGCCGTCCGGGAGCATCAGGTCCACGATCGCGGCCTCGGCCTCGCACTGCGCGAAGGCGGCGAGCGCGTCCCGCACGCTTCCGGTCGTGTGCACCGCGTAGCCCTCGCTCTCGAGCGTGAGCCGGAGCCCGTCGGCGATCGTCTTCTCGTCGTCGACGACGAGGACCGCGCCGGTGTTGGTCTTCACGGCGCCACGACCGGCAGTCGCACCTGCACGCGCGTGCCGTGCCCGAGCCGGCTCTGGAGGCTGAGCTCGCCCCCGTGGAGCTGGACGACCGAGCGCGCGATCGACATGCCGAGCCCGGTCCCGTCGGGCTTGGTCGTGTAGAAGAGGTCGAACGCCCGCGAGATCGTCTCGTCGCTCATGCCCGCCCCGGTGTCCTCGATCGTCACCGTGATCATACCGGAGTCGGCCGCGTACGAGGTCGCCAGGGTGAGCCGGCCCGAGCCGTCGAGGGCTTCGAACGCGTTGACAATGAGGTTGAGGAAGGCCTTCCGGAGCTCGCGCGGATCGAGCATGAGCGCCTCCGGGCACGCCGGATCCCACCCCCGAACCACTTCGATCGCGGTCGCAGCGAAGCGCGCGGCGGCGAGCTCGAGGCACTCGTCGAGAACCGCGTGGACGTTCGTCGGCGCGCGGTGGAGCTCGGGTGGGCGCCCGAATGCCGTGATCTCGGCGACCACGTCGGCGAGGTGCTCCACGCCAGCCGCGATCTTGCCCGCGAGCTCCCGACCCTCCGTGTCGCCCGCCCGGCTGAGGCGCTGGTCGAGGTGGCGGGCGTACAGACGCAGGCCGGCGAGCGGGTTCTTGATCTCGTGGGCGACCTGCGTCGCCATCCGGCCGAGCGCCGCGAGCGCGCCGCTCCTCAGGCGCTCGAGCTCGTGCGTGTTGCGGACCGCGATCGCCGCCTGCGACGAGAAGAGCGCGAGCAGCTCAAGGTCGTCGTCGGTGGGCTCGACGCGCGTCGGCGTCTCGATGACGAGCGCTCCCGTCGGCCCGCGCTGGACGACGAGCGGTGCCGCGACGATCGTGCCCGCCTCGGCGTCGCCGCCCGCCGAGCGGGTGATCGGCACCCCCTTCTCCATCGCGGTGGTCGCGGCCGCCTCGAGCGCCTCCCACGAGGGCGGGGGCGACCCGGCGCTCGCCATCGGCACGAGGCGTCCGCGCTCGAGCTGGAAGACGACGCAGCGCTCAGCCTCGGTCGCCTCGACCGTGGCCTGGGCGACCGAATCGAGCACGCGCTCCATAATCCCGGACGAGGCGAGCGTCTGACCGACGGTGAGGAGCCGCTCGCGGTCGCGCGCCCATCGTCGCGTGGCGAGCGCGCGCTCGATCTTCGTGCGGAGCTCGTCGCGCACGAACGGCTTCGTCAGATAGTCGAAGGCGCCGCGCCTGACCGCCTGCACGGCGTTGTCGATCGTGCCGTGGGCGGTCATGATGAGCACCGGCAACCGGCGCTGCTGCGCGTGGAGCGCCTCCATGAGCTGGACCCCGTCCATCGGTCCCATGCGCAGATCGATGAGCGCGAGATCGAATCGCTGCACGGTGGCGGCCTCCAGCGCGCGGCGCGGCTCACCCACCGGGGTGACGTCGAAGCCCATCGCTGCGAGGCGCATCGTAAGCACCTCGAGGATCGCCGCGTCGTCGTCGACAACGAGAACCTTCCGCGTCACTGTAGCGGGGTCCGCGGGGCCGGCCCGATCGGTGGGTGGCCTGAGACGAGGGGCGCCGCGGCTCCGTTCCCCCTGCCGCCGTTCCCTTCACCGGCGGTCCGCGGGGCCGGCCCGATCGGTGGGTGGCCGTGGGACTGATCGCCCTTCGAGCGCGGGCTTCGCCCGCGCAACCGATCCTGGGGGAGGCTCGGAGGGGGCCGTCGAGGCCCCCTTCGATGATCTGGGTGGCCTGAGACGGCGCGGTTCACTTCTTCTCTCCGCGGCGCTCGATGCGGAGGTCGAGCTCCTTCAGCCGCTCCAGGTCCGCCTCGCGCTTGGCGAGGTCCTCGCGGAGCCGCGCGATCTCTCGCTGGAGCGCGAGAATCGACGCCACCGTGTTCCGGCTCATCCGGACCCGCGCGTCCGCGCCGTGTCTCGCGAGGTACGCGTCGTAGGCGGCCACGGCCCCCGCGTAGTCGCCCTGCTCGACGAGGCGGTCGGCTTTCACGAGCTCCGGCCCATACCACCACGGCCACGGAGGCAGGGAGGCGCAGCCACCGGCGAGAAGGGCGAGGAGCAGGGCGACGACCGATATCCTCATGCGCGCGGCAGGAGCACGGTGAAGCGGCTCCCTTTTCCTTCGCGCGACTCGGCAGTCACGCGCCCGCCGTGGGCGTCCACGATGCCGCGCACGATCGCGAGGCCCAGGCCCGTGCCGCCCCGCTCGCTGTGGGCCTGGCGGTAGGCCTCGAAGATGTGCGGCAACGCATCGGCGGGGATGCCGACGCCCGTGTCCTCGACCTGGAGCTCGAGCTCCGGGCCGGTGTCGATCAGTCGCACGACGACGCGCCCCCCGCGCGGGGTGAAGCGGATCGCGTTGGCGCCGAGGTTGACGACCAGCTGGTGGAGGCGCTCCTCGTCGCCGCGATACGTAAAGTCCGCTCCGAGGCGCTCGCGCTCGAGGGTGATGCCCGCCTCCTCGGCCTGCGGGTGGATCTCCTCGACGACGCGGTCCACGAGCCACGCCAGATTGAGCGGCTTACGGTCGAGCTCCACGAGCCCCGCCCGCAGGCGCGACGTCTCGAGGATCTGATTGACGAGCCGGAGCAGCCGCTCGGAGCTCTGCCCGATGATGTCCATGAGGCGTTCCTGCTTCTCCGTGAGCGGTCCGGGAACGCCGTCGCGGAGGAGATCGGCGGCGCCGCGGATCGACGTGAGCGGCGACCGGAGCTCGTGTGAGACGGTCTCGAAGAAGTCCCGCTTCATATCGTCCATCTCGCGCAGCTGGCTCGCCATCGAGTTGAACGATCGCGCGAGCGCCCCGATCTCGTCACGGCTCTCGACCACGATGGGCTCACGAAACGCGCCCGCGGCGACCTCGGCCGTCGCCGAGGACAGGAGGGCGAGCGAGCGGGTCATCCGCTGGGCGACGACGGCGGTACCGAGCAGCGCCAGGCAGACGGCGGCGGTGAGCGCGATCAGGACTGCGGTCCACGTGCGCGACTCGAGGCGGGCGGCCTCGGCCTGTGCCGCGAGAACCCGCGTATGGGTCGCGGCCATCAGCCCGTCGAGGTTCTCCTGGACGTCCTCGATGAGCACCCGTGCGTCGGCGTCGGTGAGACGCAGCGCGCGCGCCCGCTCGCCGCGCTGGAGGAGCGCCTGTTCCTCGGCGACGACGCGCCGGTAGCCCTCGAACGCGGCGCTCGCCTCGCGGAGGTAAAACGCCTCCCGCTCGCTCACCGCGTACTCGGCGAGACGATCGAGGTTGTCGGCGACCCGCGCCGCCCGCTCGGTCCACGCCGTGGCGTACCGCGCGTCGCCCAGCACGATCGCGCGCGCCTCGAGGCGCACGAGTGGGGCGATCGCCTCGCGCGCGGACGCGGTGAGGCGTAGCGCGGGGACCGTCCGCGTCGCGATCTCCCGGTTGACCGACACGAGACGGCCCAGCGCGCGAAGGCTCAGAAACCCGACGCCCGCGAGGACGACGATCACGAGAGCGGAAGTCAGGAAGATTTTCGAGCCGAGCCGCATGCCCCCCTCTGTCCTACCGACCGGGGCGGCCGGCGGGCGCGGTCGCCGGCGGGGCCGCCGGAGCCAGTTGAGTCGCCACGAGTTTTGCGATTAGTCGTCGCTGCCCGTCGAATACCGAGACCTCGACGACAAGGGTGGTACGACCACGATGCACGATCTGGGCCTCGGCTGTCAATGTCCCACGGCTGGCGTTCCGGATACGGTTGACCGACAGCTGGAGGGTCAGCGGGAACAGGTCCGGGCGGACCATCGGCCTCGATCATCGTCCCGCGGGCCCACGCGCTGATCTTCTGGGCGAACTCCTCCGGCGTCACGTCACTCACCCCCGCGAAGGTCGGCATAGACGTTACGCCCGCGCGTCTCGCGCAAGAGCAGGCTCAGGAGAGCGGCGGCCAGCGCGAGGGCCGCGCAGGCGGCGAACGCCCCCGCGTACGCCTCGAGCGGGTAGACGCGCGCCCCGCCCGAGACGACCCCCGTCCAGCGCGCGTCCAGGACCGCGCCGAGCGGCCCCTGCGTGAGCGCGGCACCCAGGAAGCCTCCGAGGTTCACGACCGCGACCGCGATGCCGGCGAGTCGGGGCGGATTCACCTCGCGGCCGAGCGGCCACGTGAGCACGAAGGCGGCGCTGAGGGCGCCCATCGCGAAGAAGAGCGCGTACACGCCGCCGAGCGGGAGCACGCCGAGGGTCGTGATCAGCACGAGCCACAGCACGAAGGAGCACGACGCGAGGGCGACGTACGGCAGCTTCCGACGCCCGAGCACGCGGTCGGACACGAAGCCCGTGAGCGGCGCCGAGCCGAGCAGCGCCAGTGACGGGGCGGTCGCGTAGAGCGCGGCGTCGCGCGCCGAGAGGCCGTAGACGTCGCGCAAGTACGGCACGATCCAGAGCGACAGGTTGCCGAACGCGGAGTACAGGCAGAAGAACGCGAGGAATGGCGGCCACGTGTGCGGATTGCGCAGCACCCGGACCAATCCGACCACGACCGCCCGCACGGCCGGCGTCGCGTCCGTGGTGCGCTCGTCAGGTCCATCACGCACGACCGCGAAGCAGAGGAGAGAGACCGCGAGCGTGCCGAGGCCCACGACGCCGAGCGCGCCGCGCCATCCCGCGACCGCGACGAGGAGGGCGAGGGGGGCCGTCGAGGCGAGGGCGCCCATGAAACCGACGGTCGCCGTCACGGCCGAGAGAAAGCCGAAGCGTCCGGGCGGGAACCACGTCGCGGCGACCTTGAGGGCGCCGATGAACGTCGTGGCGGCGCCGAGACCCACCGCGAACCGTGCGGCGAACAGCGCCCATGGGGTCGCCGCGAGCCCCATCGCGACGGTCCCGAACCCCATGACGAGCCCGCCGGCGGAGACGACGCGCCGGACGCCGAACGCGTCGATGCAGAGCCCTGCGGGGATCATGAGGCCGGCGTACGCGTAGAAGTAGGTCGCCGACAGGAGTCCGACGATCGCGGCCGTGGTGTTGAAGTCGTGCATGAGGTCCTTCGCGATGATCCCCGGCGCGCTCCGGTGGAAGAACGCGATGAGGAACAGGAGCGCCGGCAGGGCCCACATCGCCCACCCGCGGCGCGCGTCCGACACGGCGACGAGCATCATCGCGCCGCGGAGACCGCCTGCGCGTCGGGGAAATGCATACCGCTTAGTGATACCATAGGCGCCGTCCCGATCGAGGCGTGCACTTTTCCCGGAGGACTGTCGTGGAGTTCGGCTTCGCCCTTCCCGGTCGCGGCCCGCTCGCCCAGCCCGACGTCGTGCTCCGGATGGCGGCGCAGGCCGAGTCGCTCCGCTTCGACTCGATCTTCGTGACCGACCACGTGGTGCTCCCCGCCTCGATGGCGCGCTCCGTCTACCCGTACTCGACGACGGGGCAGCTGGCGGGCGGCGCCGCGCAGGATTATCTCGAGCCGCTCGCGATGCTGGGCTACCTCGCCCACGCGACGAAGCGGGTGCGCCTCGGGACGAGCGTCCTCGTCGTCCCCTATCGGAACCCGCTCGTGACGGCCAAGACCCTCGCGACGATCGACCAGCTCTCGCGCGGGCGCCTCATCCTCGGCGCGGGCGTCGGGTGGCTCCGGGAGGAGTTCGAGGCGCTCGCGGCCCCCGCGTTCGAGGAGCGCGGCGCGGTGACCGACGAGTACCTCCGGCTCATGCGCGCGACCTGGACCACCGATCCCGTCACGTTCGAGGGTAAGCACTACCGGGTCCGGGACGTCCACGCGCTGCCGAAGCCCGCGCAGCGGGGTGGGATCCCGATCTGGATCGGCGGTCACACCGACGCCGCGCTCAAGCGCGCTGGCACTCTCGGCGACGCCTGGCATCCGATCGGCCTCCGGCCGCCCGCGATGCTGCTGCCAGACGAGTACGCGCAGAAGGTCAAGCAGATCCACGCGTGGGCCCAGCGCGCGGGGCGCGATCCGAAGGCGTTCACGCTCACGTTCCGCGCGCCGATGGAGGTGCGGCCGCGAGGGACCAAGGCCGCGAGGGGCGAGCGGCCGCGGCTCCAAGGCACGGCGGCGGAGGTCGCGGCCGACCTCCAGCAGTACGCCGCGCTGGGCGTGACGCACTTCGTCTTCGACCCGACGGTGCCCGACCTCAGGGCGGTCCTGGCCAACATGGCGCGCTTCGCCGACGACGTGCGGCCGAAGCTCAAGCGCTCCGCGGTGAAATGAAGAGCGACAGGCAGAACAGAGCCGGGTCGCGCCTCGTCTCAGGCCACCCACGGAGTGTGGCGGCCTCCCGGACCCGTGAAATGAAGAGCGACAGGCAGAACAGAGCCGGGTCGCGCCTCGTCTCAGGCCACCCACGGAGTGTGGCGGCCTCCCGGACCCCGCTACAGTGATCTCCCACGCCGCCGCGTGCGCGCTGATCGAGACCCCCGACGCGGGGCTCGACGAGCTCCTCGCGCGCGCGGGCGAGGTGCGCGACCGCGGCCGGGGACGCGTCGTCACCTTCTCGGCCAAGGTCTTCGTGCCGCTGACGACCCTCTGCCGCGACTACTGCGGCTATTGCACCTTCCGGCGCGATCCCGGCGAGCCCGGCGCCCACACGATGACGCCCGAGGAGGTGCTGGCGCTCGCCCAGGCGGGCGCCCGGCTCGGCGCGAAGGAAGCGCTCTTCTCGCTCGGTGACAAGCCGGAGGCGGCCTTTCCCGTCCACCGCGAGTTCCTGCGCCGCCACGGCCACCGCACCACGCTCGGCTACCTCCGCGCGGTCTGCGAGCTCACGCTGCGCGAGTCACCGCTCCTGCCCCACGTCAACCCGGGGCTCATGGTCGAGCGCGACCTCGCCGCCCTCCGCGAGGTGAGCGTGAGCATGGGCCTCATGCTCGAGACCGTCGCGGAGCGGCTCGGCAGCCCCGGGCTGGCGCACGACCGGGCACCCGACAAGGCGCCGGCCCGGCGCCTCCGCACGATCGCGCTCGCGGGCAAGCTCTCGATCCCGTTCACGACGGGCATCCTCATCGGCATCGGTGAGACGCTGCGCGAGCGGGTGGACGCCCTCGCGGCGATCCGCGACCTCCACGAGCGGTACGGTCACCTTCAGGAGGTCATCATCCAGAACTTCCGCGCGAAGCCGCGCATTCCGATGCGGGATCATCCCGAGCCGCCGCTCGCGGACATGCTCCGCACGCTCGCCGTCGCGCGGCTCCTGCTCGGGCCCGACGTGAACATCCAGGCGCCGCCGAACCTCTCGCCGCGCGCCTACCCGCGCCTCCTCGCTGCGGGGCTCAACGACTGGGGCGGCATCTCACCGCTCACCCCGGACCACATCAATCCCGAGAAGCCGTGGCCGCTGATCACAGAGCTGCGCCGCGCCACCGAGGGCATGGGCTTCGTCCTCCGCGAGCGCCTCGCGATCTATCCCGAGTTCGCGACGCGCGCGGAGTTCCTGGACGAGGCGGTGCGCGCGCGCGTCGCGTCGCTCGTCGACGGCGACGGCCTCGTGAGGGAGTCCCATGAACACTGGCGCCGCTGGTAGCCTCTCCGCCGTCCTCGACTGGGCGTCGCGCGACGTCCGCCGCATCCTCGTCGGCGTCCTCGACGGCGGCGAGCTCTCCGTCGATCACGGCATCGCGCTGACGGGCGCGGTCGGCCGCGACCTGCACGCCCTCACGCTCGTCGCCGACGAGCTGCGCCGCCGGCAAGTCGGCGACGTCGTGACGTACGTCGTCAACCGCAACATCAACTTCACCAACGTCTGCATCAAGCACTGCGGCTTCTGCGCGTTCAGCCGCGACCACCGCGAGGAGGAGGGGTACCTGTTGCCCCTCGACGAGGTCGTCCGGCGCGCGCGGGAGGCGTGGGAGCTCGGCGCGACCGAGGTCTGCATCCAGGCCGGGCTGCCGCCGAAGCTCGACGGGCGCTATTACATCGACCTCACGCGCGCGATCAAGGGCGCCCTGCCCGGGCTCCATCTGCACGCCTTCTCGCCCGAGGAGGTCCTGTACGGCTCGGTGAGGTCGGGGCTCCCGATCCGGGAGTACCTGACGGAGCTCCGGGCGGCGGGGCTCGGGACCCTCCCCGGCACGTCGGCCGAGATCCTCGACCAGGAGATCCGCGACCGGATCTCGCGCGGCCGGATCACCGTGGACCAGTGGGTCGAGGTCATCACGACCGCGCACGCGCTCGGCATCCGCACGACGTCCACGATCATGTACGGCCACGTCGAAACGCCCGCCCACTGGATCCGCCACATGGCGCTGTTGCGCTCCATCCAGAAGGACACGGGCGGGTTCACCGAGTTCGTCCCGCTCTCCCTGATCCACTCGGAGGCGCCGATGTACGCCAAGCGCCTCGTGGACGGCGTACGGCCCGGCGCCACGGGCATCGAGGTCGTCAAACTGCACGCGCTCGCGCGCCTGATGCTGGGCGCCGCGCTGCGGAACATCCAATCGTCGTGGGTGAAAGAGGGGCCGAAGCTCGCGCAGCTCCTGCTCGACGCCGGCGCCAACGACCTGGGGGGCACGCTGATCAACGAGTCGATCTCGACCGCCGCCGGCGCGCAGCACGGGCAACTCGTCGGGCCCGCCGAGCTCCGGCGTCTCGTCCGCGACGCGGGGCGGCTCCCCGCGCAGCGCGACACGCTCTACGCCATCGTGCAGATCTATAGAGAGGGCGAGGATCCCGAGTCGCCGCTCGACCGGATCGACGACGCGGAGGCGCGTTTCGGCTCGTACCGTCGCCTGATCGCGTCGGGCGAGTTCCGGTATACGCGCAGGTAGCCGTGCGCGGTGCGCTGTGGTATTAATTCACTTCGCGTTCACCCACACCCCTTCCAGAGGAGGCTGCCTGTGGCGAAGATGATGACGAAATCCGCGACCCTGGGGCACCTTGCGCAGAAGACGACGCTGTCGAAGAAACAGATCGCGGACGTCCTCGACGAGATGCTCTCCCTCGCCTGCAAAGAGGCCAAGAACGGATTCGTGCTGCCGGGCTTCGGCAAGCTCGTCCTCGCCAACCGCAAGGCGCGGATCGGAAGGAACCCCCAGACGGGCGAGCCGCTCAAGATTCCGGCGAAGCGTGTCTGCAAGTTCCGCCTCGCCAAGAGCCTGAAGGACGCGGTGCTTGGGAAGAAGTAGGACCCGGGCGAAGGCAGAGATCCCGACCTCTGCCCGCTCCGGGGGCGGGCGCGTCCCCGCCACGACGCCCGCCTCCTCGAGGCTCCCGAGAGTCTGGCAGGGGATCGGCTATCGCCCCCTGCCGGACGCCGGGAACGCCCGCCCCCTCTTCGAGTTCGCCGCCCTTCCCTGGCCCGCGACCGACGCGATCTTCTTGGCCTGGGGCGCGTTCGCGGCGGCCAGCAGCGACGAGCGTCTGGTCGGCGCGCTCGTGGCCGATCGGAGCGGGAGCGACGCGATGGTGCACGGCCCCGTCGTGATCGTGGAAACCGACCCGCTCGAGATCGCGGCCCAGCTCGTGGCGGCGGCGCTTGACGACGCGACGGCGTCCGGAATCACAACCGTGTTCGCCCGGCCGCAGGGCCTCGACCGCGTGTGGGTCCGCTACGGCTTCATCCCGGTGCCGGAGAGCACGCTGCCCGCCGGCCTCACCCGCCCGGCGGGCGCGGGGCTCTACGCGTGGCGCGGCGGCAGCGCGCTCTGGACGCTGCGGGAAGCCAGGCCCGCGTGACATGCGCCTGACCGCGATCGCCGGTGGCACGGGCGCGGCGAAGCTCCTGCGCGGCCTCGCGGCCGCGGTCCCTCGGAGTTCGCTCACCGTGATCGGCAACACCGGTGATGACGCCGAGATCTGGGGTCTCCACGTTTCCCCCGACCTCGACACCGTGATGTACGCGCTCGCGGGTCGGCTCGACGCGGCCCGCGGCTGGGGCCTCGCGGGCGAGACGTTCCGCTGCCTCGAGGCGATGGGCGACCTCGGCGCCGAGACGTGGTTCAACCTGGGCGACCGCGACCTCGCCACGCATCTCTACCGGACGCGCGCGCTCCGCGAGGGTCGACCGCTCTCGGCGGTGACGGCCGAGCTGTGCCGTCGCCTGAGCGTGGCGGCGCGCATTCTCCCGATGAGCGACGAGCCCGTGCGCACGCGGGTCCGGACCCCCGACGGTTGGCTCTCGTTCCAGGAGTATTTCGTGCGCGAGAAAGCCCAGGTCCAGGTGCTCGACGTCGAGTACGCGGGAGCCCCCGCGGCCCGGCCGGCTCCTGGGGTGCTCGAGGCGATCCGCGCAGCCGAGCTGGTCGTCGTCTGCCCGTCGAACCCCGTGACGTCCGTCGGTCCGGTGCTTGCCGTACCCGGCATCGCGGAGGCGCTCGCCGCCGCGCGCGCCCGCGTCGTCGCGGTAAGCCCGATCGTGGGCGGCGCCGCCGTGAGCGGGCCGGCCGGCGAGCTCATGCGAGCCCGTGGCCTGACCGTCTCCGCCGTCGGGGTCGCCGCGGCATACGCACCATGGCTCGCGACGCTCGTCATGGACCGGAGCGACGCGCCGCACGCCGCCGAGCTGGCGCGCCGAGGCGTCAAGGCCGTGCTCGCCGACATCCTCATGACGGACCGTGACCGAGAGATTGCCCTGGCGCGCGTCGTCCTCGACTCGCGGGGCCCTGTAGATTGAAAGGCCAGATGCAGAACGGAGCCGGGTCGCACCTGGCTCAGGCCACCCACGGAGTGACCCCGCCCTCGCGGCCCCCGTGTGGAATGAAACGCGTGTTGCAGAACGGAGCCGGGTCGCACCTGGCTCAGGCCACCCACGGAGTGACCCCGCCCTCGCGGCCCCCGTTACGATGATCATCTGTGCCGTGCCGGCCAAGGACCTCGTCAACGCCAAGCAGCGCCTCGTCCCCGCGCTCGGCCCCAGGGAGCGCCACGAGCTCGCGCGCGCGATGCTGAGCGACGTCTTGGCCGCCCTCCGCGCCGCGCGCCTCGACGGCGTCTGGGTCGTGACGCGCGATCCCGAGGTCATCGAGCTCGCCGTAGCGATCGGCGCCGAGCCACTCGCCTCGCTCGGTGAAGCGGCGAACTCGAGCCACACCACGGCGGTCGCCTTCGCTCAGGCCGAGGCCGCGCGACGCGGGGCGCGGGCTTTCCTCACCGTGCCCGGCGACGTCCCGTGCCTGACTGGCGACGAGATTCAGGCACTCGTCGCCGGGGCGCGGGAGGGCGCGCCCGCGTTCGCCCCGTCACGCTCGGGGTTCGGCACGAACGGTGTGGCGCTGACACCACCCGACGCGATGCCGCTCAAGTTCGGCGAGCCCTCGTTCCAGAGCCACCTCGCGGCGGCGCGCGCCCGCGGCCTTGAGCCGCGAGTCCTGATGCTCGCCGGCCTCGCCCTCGACGTGGATGCGCCGGAGGATCTCGCGGCGCTCGCCGCTGAGGGTGGGGTCACCGAGAGCGCGCGCCTCGTCCGCGCGTGGGCGGATGCTGGAGCGGGGTCCGCGAGGCCGGTACCGCCGAGGGTGGCCTGAGAACGATGCGCACCGGCTCCGGGCCGCCCCGTTACGAGGTGATCGGCATCGCGGGCGTCCCCGAGGTGCACCCCGGCGCCGACATCGCGCGCCTCGTCGTCGAGGCGGCGGCGCGCCAGTCCACGCCGCTCGCCGGAGGCGACCTCCTCGTCGTCGGCCAGAAGATCGTCTCCAAGGCGGAGGGCCGAATCGTCCGGCTCGCCGACGTCACGCCCTCGTCCGTCGCCCTGGGCATGGCGACCGGGCTCGGCCGAGACCCGCGCCTCGTGGAGGTCATCCTCCGCGAGTCGCGCCGAATCGTGCGCATGGATCAGGGCGTCCTCATCACCGAAACGCATCACGGCTGGGTCTGCGCGAACGCCGGCGTCGACCAGTCCAACGTGGACGTCGAGTGCGTCGCGCTCCTGCCCGAGGATCCCGACGGGTCGGCGCGCGCTCTGCGCGACCGGATCCGCGCTCTGGCCGGCGTCGACGTCTTCGTGATCGTCGCCGACACCTTCGGGCGCCCCTGGCGCGAGGGGCTCACCAACGTCGCGATCGGGCTCGCCGGGCTGTCGCCGCTTCGGAGCTACCTCGGCGAACGCGACCCCGCGGGCCGCCCGCTCCAGGCGACGATCCTCGCCGTCGCGGACGAGCTGGCCGCCGCGGCGGAGCCGGTCATGGGCAAGCTCGACCGGATCCCCGCGGCGATCGTGCGGGGCGTGCCGCTCACGCCGAGCGAGGAGGGCTCGAAGCCGCTCTTACGCGACCCCGCGCGGGACCTCTTCAGGTGAACATCGCGATCCTGGGCGGCACGGGCAAGGAGGGCGCGGGGCTCGCCCGCCGCTGGGCGCTCGCGGGTCACTCGATTATCATCGGCTCCCGCGACCGCGAGCGCGCGAAGGCGAAGGCGGCCGAGCTGCGCGAGATCACTCGGAAGATGCCGATCATGGGCGAGTCGAACATGGAGGCGGCGAAGCTCGGCGCCGTCGTCGTCCTGGCGCTCCCGGCCTCGGGGCTCGCGACCACGCTCCCCGAGGTGAGCGACGCCTGCCGCGACAAGGTCGTGATCAGCACGGTCGTGGCGCTCGCGTTCGGCGGCCCGCGCCTCTACACCCCCCCTCCGGCGGGCTCGTCCGCCGAAGAGGCCCAGGGGCTTCTGCCCGGTGCGAAGGTGGTCGCCGCGTTCCACCACATCGCCGCCCACGAGCTCGCCGAGACCGACCACCCGATCGAGTGCGACCTCCTCCTGTGCGGCGACGACCAGGCGGCGAAGGACACGGTCGCCGAGTTCGGGCGCTCGATGGGGCTTCGGCCCATCGACGTCGGGCCGCTCTCGAACGCGGGGCTACTGGAAGGGATCACGGCGGTCCTGGCGACGATCAACCGCCGCTACAAGCTCAAGAACTCGGGCATCAAGATCACGGGCCTCTGAGGAGGTCGCCATGGCCGAGGCGCCGGTCATCGTCACGCACACACGCCTCCACGGCTTCATCGTCGACGTCCTGATCGCGATGAAGATGGGCCGCACCGCCGCCGAGACCACCGCCGGCCACATGGTGCAGACCGACCTCCGCGGCGTGGACTCCCACGGGATCGGTATGCTGCCGCGATACGTCGAGTGGTGGCGCGAGGGCTATCTCCGGCTCGAGCACGAGCCCCGGGTCGTCCGGGACGACGGCGCGATGGCGCTCTTCGACTCGGGCCAGTGCCTCGGCCACTACGTCGCGACGCTCGCGATGCGCACGGCGATCGCGAAGGCGCGGGCGTACGGCATCGGCATCGCGACCGTGCGGAACTCGAGCCATTTCGGCGCCGCCGCCAACTACTCGATGATGGCGCTCGAGCACGAGATGATCGGCCTCGCGACGACCAACATGCCCGTGCCCGCGGCGGTGCCGACCTTCGGGCGGAAGGGCATGCTCAGCACGAACCCGATCTCCTTCGCCGCGCCCGCCGGCCGCCACGCGCCGTTCGTGCTCGACATGGCGACGACGACCGTCGCGATCGGCAAGCTCGTCGTCGCCTCGCGCTGGGGGAAACCGATTCCCGAGGGTTGGGCGCTCGACGACCGGGGCCGGCCGACCACCGACCCCGTGGTCGCGCTCCGGCACCGGCTCCTGTCGCCCCTCGGGGGCTCGCGCGAGCTCGGCGGCCACAAGGGCTACGGCCTCGGCGTCATGGTGGACATCCTCTCCGGGGTCCTCAACGGTGCCGTCTACGGCAACCTCTTTGAGCGAAGCGACATGAAGGAGCGAAAAGTCCAGAACGCGGGCCACTGCCTGGCAGCGATCGACCCGTCACGCTTCCGGCCGATCGAGGAGTTCAAGCGCGACATGGACGACATGCTCGAGGCGCTGAAGACGGCCCCGCGCGCCGAGGGGCAGGAGCGGATCTACGTCGCTGGAGAACCGGAGTTCGAGAGCGAGCGGCGGCGGCGAAAGGACGGTATCCCGCTCGCCCCCGTCCTCGTCGCCCAGTGCAACGCTATCGCGCGCGACCTCGGCGTCGCCTCGCTGGCTTGAGGCCTCCGGCCGGTGCTCAGGCCCGCGACACCGCCACACCCAGGTAGGCGATCGCGACCGCGAGCAGCAGCACGAGCCGGTCGACCCACGCGATCCGCCTGAGCGCGTGCGCCGGGTCCTGGCCCTCGACGAGCGCGCGACCGAGTCTCGGCACCAGCGCGAAGTCGCGCTGTGCGGCGAGAGCCACGGCCCCGAGGACCAGCACGAACTTCCCCGCCAGGAGGAGCCCGGCCCCGCTCTCAATCACGCGCTCGAGGGGCCCGAGCCGCGTCACGTTGTAGAACCCCGTCAGGGCGACCACGGCGACCGCGGTCCACGCGATGGGCCGCCCGCGCCGGGCGGCCTCGGCGAAGACGCCGGCCCCGCCGCGCCGGGCCGCGGGGCCGAGAACGTGGGCCTGGTACGCGAGCCCGCCGATCCAGGCGACGATGCCCAGCACGTGGAGCCACACAGAGACGAGCCGCATTATTGGAGCGGGGGCCGCGGGACCGGCCCCATCGGTGGGTGGCCTGAGACGAGGCGCGACCCGGCTCCGTTCCGCATGTCGCGTCTCATTCCACAGTCGGCCGCGGGACCGGCCCCATCGGTGGGTGGCCTGAGTCGGGTTCGGTGTGGCGCCGTCCCGCGCAGCTGGTGAGGGCCGCGAGGGCGTAGGCGACGTCCGAGAAGTCGCGGAACAGGAGGTCGGGCGCGCACGCTGCCAGCTCGTCGGGCGGGTATTGCCCCGTCGCCACGGCAACCGCGACTGCGCCGCAGGCGCGGGCGCAGTCCACGTCGTGGGGCGTGTCGCCGATGATCGTCACGCGCGCGCCGTCGATGTCGCGCCCGACCAGACGCGCGGCCCGCTCGCGTGCGATCGGCGGCAGACGCCGGCGGTCGACGTGGTCCGAGCCGTACGCGCCGACGCGAAAGTGCGGGAGGAGCCCCGTCGGGCGGAGCTTGAGTCGCGCGCCCGCCTCGATGTTGCCGGTCAGGAGGCCCACGACCGCGTCGGGGCGCGCGCTGAGTGCCCCGACGAGCTCGCGGATTCCCGGCATGAGCTCGACCACATGCCCGTCGCCCAAGATCGTCTCGAGCTCGCGGACATACGCCTCGAAGCAGTCGCCGAGACGCGCCTCGATCGCCTCGCCCGGGACTCCGGCGGCGGTCAGAACGTCCCAGACGATGCGCGGGTCGGTCTTGCCGCGGAGGTCGTAGACGTCGAGCGCGCCGGCGGTCCCGTAGGTCCGCTCGAGTGCCTGCCTGAAGGCGGCGCGTCCCGCGCCGCGCGCGATCAGCAGCGTGCCGTCGATGTCGAACAGGAAGAGCCGCACGTCAGCGCGGCGCGAGGCGGCGCAGGCGCGCGACCACGGCAGGCAGCGTCTCGACGGCGACGTCGATCTCGCTCGCAGTGGTCCAGCGTCCGAGCGTGAAGCAGAGGGAGCCCTCGAGCGCCTCGCGGTCGCAGCCGATCGCGCGGAGCACGTGCGAGGGCTCGCCCGTGAGCGCGTTGCACGCCGAGCCGGACGAGGCGGCGATGCCTCTGAGATCCAGCTCGAGCAGGACGCCGTCCGCCTTCACGCCGGGCACCACGAAGGACGCGTGGTGCGGCAGTCGGCCACCCCCGCGCGCGCCAGTGAGGCGCGCCTCCGGGAGCCGCTCGAGCACCCGGGCGATCAGCCGGTCGCGCAGCTCGCGGAGCCGGACGACCTCCGCCGGGCCCTCGAGCCGGGCGAGATCCGCGGCGACGCCCATCCCCACGATCGCCGGCAGGTTCTCGGTCCCCGCGCGGTACCCGCCTTCCTGCCCGCCGCCGAGGATCTGGGGCGCGAGCTTGACCCCCGCCCGCGTCCACAGGGCGCCGGCGCCCGGCGGCCCGTAGAGATCGTTCGAGGAGAGGGTGAGCAGGTCGACGTGCGCCTCGTCCACCGCGAGCGGCACGCGCCCCGCCGCACCGACCGCGTCGACGTGGAAGGCGACGCCCCGCTCGCGCGTGAGTCTTCCGATCGCGGAGATCGGTTCGAGGGTGCCGATCTCGCCGTTCGACGCCATGAGTGAGACCACCGCCGTGTCATCGCGGATCCACCGCGCCACAGCGTCGGGATCCGCACGCCCCTCGGCGTCCACCGGGACGTAGGTCACCGTGAACCCCTGCTTCTCGAGATCGCGGCACGCGTTGATCACCGAGACGTGCTCGATCGCCGAGGTCACGATGTGGCGGCCGGGGGCCCGCGCCGCGACGCCTTTGATCGCGAGGTTGTTCGCCTCGGTGGCGCTCGCGGTGAAGATCACTCCCGACGGCGTGCCACCGATGAGACGCGCCACCTTCGCGCGCGCGCCGTCGAGCGACGCGCGCGCCTCGAGCCCCAGGGAATGGGGCGCCCCGGGGTTGCCGACGCCGCCCTCGAGGAACGGTCGCATGACCGCGACGACACGAGGGTCCACGGGGGAGAAGCCGGCGTAGTCCAGGTAGACGCGCGGAACCGCCGCGGCGGGGCCGCTACCGGGTCTTGCGGACGAAGAAGCGAAAGACCGTGCCATTCTTCTCGATCTCCAGGAGTTCGTGGCCCGTGCGGGCCGCCCAGCTCCTCATGTCTGCCTCGGAGGCCGGGTCGTCGGACGTCATCTCGAGGACCTGACCGAGAGTCAAGTGCTTCATGGCCTCGCGCGTCTTGAGGATCGGCATGGGACAGAACAGCCCCACGCAGTCGAGCTTCTTGTCCGCCCCCCGGGGCATCGCGAAACCCCTTGAAATTCTGACATTGACAGGGTGTCGCAGCAACAAGAATAATGATCATAGATGGCGACCGACGCGTCACTGGATGTGACGGTCGTAGGGCGGAGACTGCGGCGGCGAGTCCTGCTGGCGCTCGGCCTCTTCGGAGTACTCCCCGTGCTTGTGCTCGCCTACGCGGTGCACCGCTACTTCTTCGCCGACGTCAGGTCGCTGAGCGGCATCAACCTGTTCGGGCTCCAGGGCCTCGTGTTCTTCACGCTGCTCGCGATGGTCGGCGGCGCCTGGATCCTCTGGGACATCGGTCGGGCCGTCAGCCGCATGGGGGAGTTCTTGTCGCAGCAGCCGGACGTCACCGCGCTCGGTGCCCGGACCGACGAGGTCGGGGCGCTCATGAAGTCGTTCACCAGCATGCTCACCACGATCGAGCAGCAGGCGGTCGAGATCAACTCGTTCGCCACGCGCCTCGACGCCGCCTACAAGGAGCTCGAGGTCACGAACGCCAGGCTCAAGGAGACGTCGTTCCGCGACGACGTGACCGGGCTCTACAACCGGCGCTTCTTCTCCTTGCGTCTCGAGGAGGAGATCTCGCGCTTCCGGCGCTTCAACCACCCCGTGTCGGTCGTGCTCCTCGACCTCGACGGCTTCAAGAGCGTCAACGACGAGTTCGGCCACGCGGTCGGTGACGAAACCCTGCGTGAGATCGCGCAGATCCTCATGAAGCACTCGCGCGGGATCAATGTCGTCTCCCGCTACGGCGGTGACGAGTTCGCGATCCTTCTCGTCGAGACCTCGAAGGCGGGCGCCCGGCTCTACGCGGATCGGATCCGGCAGGTCGTCGCCACGTTCCCGTTCTCGCACGGCAAGTCCATCACTGCATCCTTCGGCGTCGCGAGCCTCCCGGACGACGAAGCGGCCAACTCGGAGGACCTTTTCCGCGCCGCCGACGAGGCACTCTACGCCGCGAAGCGTGCTGGGAAGAACCAGGTCGCCGCGGCGGGCCCGGCGGAGAGAGTCACATGACATGGCGCAGCGGGACATCCTGATTGTTGACGATGACCGTCAGGTCCGTGAAGTCCTTCACCAGATCTTCGTCGCGGCTGGCTACAACTGTCTGCTCGCGAACGACGGTCGCGAGGGCGTGGAGGTGTTCAAGGCGGGCCGTCCGCCGCTCGTGGTGACCGACCTCAAGATGCCGGGCATCACGGGCATCGAGCTCCTCCAGCAGGTGCGGGCGGTCGACGACGACGTCGCCGTGATCGTGCTGACCGGCGCCGCCGACGTGAAGACGGCGATCGCCAGCCTCAAGCTCGGTGCCCACGACTTCATCATGAAGCCGGTCAACATGGACGAGCTCCTGATCGCCACCGAGCGCGCGCTGGAGCGCCGCCAGCTCCTCATCGACCGTCGCGAGTACCACAAGAACCTCGAGCGTCGCGTCGTCGAGGCCACGCGCGACCTGGCCTCCAAGCACAGCCAGCTCCAGGAGACGTACCGCGCCACGCTGGAGGCGCTGGGCTCGGCGCTCGACACGCGCGACGTGGGCACCGAGTCGCATTCGCGGCGCGTGCACGGCTACGCCCTCGCGACCGCGGACGAGTACGGCGTGCCCGAGGCGGAGCTGCCCGACCTCGCCCACGGTGTCCTCCTCCACGACATCGGCAAGATCGGCATCCCCGACGCGATCCTGCTCAAGCCCGGGCCGCTCACCGCGGAGGAGTGGACGATCATGCGGCGGCACCCGGAGATCGGCAAGGCGCTGATCGAGCGGATCCCCTTCCTGCGTGGCGCGGTGCCGGTCGTCTGGTCGCACCACGAGAAGTGGGACGGGAGCGGCTACCCGCGAGGCCTCACGGGTGAGGAGATCCCACTCGGCGCCAGGATCTTCATGGTCGTGGACGCCTTCGACGCGATGACGTTCGACCGCCCGTACTCGAAGGCCAAGCCGTTCGACGTCGCCAAGACCGAAATCAAGCGCTGCGCCGGCGCGCACTTCGACCCCGCGGTCGTCGAGTCGTTCTTCCGGGTGCCGGACGCCCTGCTGGAGGAGATCCGGCGGCGGAGCGGCGAGCCCTGAGGGCGGGCCCGAGCCTGTCCGAGACGGCGCCCTTGAGGCGCGCGGTCGCTCAGGCGTGGTCCTCTATGCCGAGCTCCTCGCACAGTCGCCGGATCTGGGCGAACACGGCCGACAGCTCCTCGGCCGAGAGCCCGAGCTCCGTGCAGCTCTGCAAGAGCTCGCGCAACGTCTCGGTCCGCAGCACAGCCCCGTCGCGGTCGCCGGCGTCGTTGAGCTGGCGGATCGAGAGGGCGCGGAGGTCCGCGACGCCCTCGAGCGCGCGCACCAGGGCCGCGCGGGTCTCCGACTGGCGGTCGGGGCTGACGTCGGGGAGCTTGAGCGCGCGCACGAGGGGGTCGACCGCGTCCTCGTAGTCGCCCGCCTCGAGGCGGCGGACGCCGAGCCGAGTGTAGCCCCACCACAGGCGCTGGTCGACCTCCTCGCGGCGTTTCGGCGGAAGCGCCTCGTCAGGGATCGTCTCGAGCAACTCCTCGGCGCGGCGGAGCGAGGCGAGCGCCTCCGACTCGCGCGCCTCCTGCATCGAGCGGATCGCCTGCGCCGTGAGCTGACCGATCTCACCCCCGAACGTCCCCGACAAGAGCTCCTCGAACGGAGCCACGCGTGCCGCCGGGATCTCCGGGTCGTCGAGGGCCTCGCGGAGCAGGCGTCGGGCCTCACGGAACTCCTGGCGCTGGAGGAGCTTGTGCACCGACTGCTCGTATGTCGGCCAGAGCTCCGCACGGGCGATCGCGCGTGTCTCGGAGAGCGGCTCGTCAGAGGGCACGGCGCCGAGGCCGCGCTCGGTCCACGCGAGCGCGCCGCGGAGCTCCGCGATGCGGTCGTCGGTGTCCTGGTTGCCGGCGCGCGCCAGCGCGATCCGGGCGGCGCTCTGCGCGAGCGCGGCGATGTGTTGGCGGTACGTCATGCGCTCGTCCGCGGGCGCGACGCGGAGCGCGGACTCCAGCGCCATGCTGGCGCCGATATCGTCGCCGAGCGCCTGCTTCGCGAGGGCCACGACGGACCAGAGCGCCGCGGCCTCGCGCGCCTCCCGCGTCGAGAGCGGCGCGTCTCCGAGCCGCCCGAGCGCCTCCTCGCCGATCGACACCACCTCGTCGTGCTGCCGGTCCTGGTAGAGCGAGAAGCACCGCTCGACCAGCAGCGGATCGATCCGGAGCGTCGTGCCAGGCGCGGGCCGCCGCGGAGGCTCGAAGGGCGTCGCCGGCGGGGGCTCCGGCGCCACGGTGGCGGCGACCGACTCCGGCGGAGGCTCCGGCTTGACCGCCGGCCCCGACACTTCCGGCGCAGCCACCTCGGGCTCGACCCTCTCGGGCACGGGCGGGGTCTGCGCCATCGGCGGCGGCGCCGATGGCATTGGCGCGGGCGCGTTCGTGACCGGCGCCGGGCGAGCGAGCGGCGCGGGTGGAACGCGCTCGGGAAGCGGCTCGCGCGCGGCGACGGGCTCGACCTGTCCCGCGTGAGGGCGCGCGTGGGGCGAGACCTTGCTCCGGCGCATTCGCGTCGCAGGCAGCGGCTCGACCGGCGGCGTCACCTTGGCGGGAGCCGGGGGTGTGAACTTTGCGGCGACCGGCGGCGTGACCCTGACGGGAGCCGCGAGCGTGGGCTTCGCCAGGGTCGGCGCCGGCCCTTTCGAGGGTGGGGAGCGTCGAACCGGGTGCCGGGGCCGGGACGGCCAGATGAGCTCGAGGATCCCGAGGATCAGCAGGGCACACGCCCCCACGACGGCGATGAGAATCAGCGCTTCTTCGCTCAGCATTCGACGTCGACCGGGCGACGCTCGGCGATCGAGCGGTACGCGGCGAGGACGACGGCGAGGTCCCGCCGGCCCGCCGCGCCGTCTGTCTCGGGGGCCTTGTCCGTCCGCATCGCCTCGTCGAACGCGCTCAGCATGGCCACATGGCCCCGCGTGTCTCGGAAGAAGAGCGACAGCCGCGTGCGGTGCGCGCCGCGGAGAAGCACCCAGCGGCCGCGGTGGTCCGCGAAGCACGTGCCGTCGGTCCCCGTCACTGTAGACCATTGAACCCGCGGCATGCCGCGGGCGCCAAGCGAATTGGCGAGGAACCCGACCGCGCCGCCGGGAAGCTCGGCGAGGAGGTCCACGGCGTCCTCGCCCCCGAAGGCGACGGTCCGAGGCGGCGCGAGGGCGAAGACGCGCCGCGGCTCGCCGCCCCAGCGGCGCAGGTTGTGGACATGATGGATGCCGGCGTCGATGAGGACGCCGCCCCCGCACGTCGCGGCGTCGAGCCGCCAGCCGCGGTGAGGCCGATAGCCGCGCGCGACGAGATGGAGCTCGCGGAGCTCGCCGAGTCGGCCGCCGGCGATCAGCCGATGAACGTGGTGAAACGCGGGCATGAAGTGGACGTTCTCGGCGACCATCAGGATCCGGCCCGCGGCGGCGGCGGCGCTGATCATCCGGTCGGCCTCGGCGAAGGTCGGCGCGATCGGCTTCTCGACGAGGACGTGCAGGCCCGCTCCGAGTGCCAAGAGCGCGTCGGGGAGGTGCCGGTCGTGGGGCGTGCACACGATCGCGCCGGTGGCGCGCGGGTCGCGCACGGCGTCCTCGTAGGCGCCGAAGGCGTCCGCGGCGGCGAACTCGCGGGCAAAGGCGCGGGCCCGCGCGGCGTCGCGGCTCGCCGCGAGCAGCGGGATCCCGAGGCGACGCGCCGCGGCGGCGTGGCGGCGCGCGATCCACCCGCACCCGAGCAACACGAGCGCTCGCGCAGCCATGAATGTTGATGCTAGCATGGGCCCAGACGAGGAGGCGCTATGCGACGGGTCGCGGTGATCGGCGTGGGCGTGACGAAGTTCGGCAAACACGACCGCACGTCCTCAGAGCTCTTCGCGGAAGCCGCCGCGGACGCGCTGGCCGACGCGGAGATCTCCGCGAGCCGGGTCCAGGCCCTCTACTACGGCAACGTCGTCGGCAGCGAGACCGAGCACCAGCTCCACACCGGACCCCAGGCCGCGTCCATCCTCGGGATCCCCGCGATCCCCACGACGCGCTTCGAGACCGCGTGCGCCTCGTCCCACGCCGCGTTCCGTCACGCGGTCATGGAGGTTGCGGCCGGCGTCTCCGACGTCGTCCTGGTCGGCGGCGGCGAGCGCGTGCTCAACGTGCCGACCCCCGAGTCCACCGAGTACTTCGCGTACGCCTCCGACGCCGTCTGGGAGCAGACGCTCGGCCTCACCTTCCCCGGCGTCTTCGCGCTCATCGCGCGTGCCCACATGCAGAAGTACGGGACGACCGAGGCCCAGATGGCGGCCGTCGCCGTGAAGAACCACAAGCACGGGACGCTGAATCCGAAGGCACAGTTCCAGAAGGAGATCACGCTCGAGCAGGTGCTCAAGAGCGCCTACGTCGCCGACCCGCTCAAGCTCTTCGACTGCTGCCCCTTCACCGACGGCGGCGCGGCGGTCGTGCTCACCTCCGAGGAGGTGGCCCGCCGGAGCCGCCGGCCCGTCTGGGTGCTCGCCTCCGCCGCCGCCTCGGACTGGATGCTCCTCGGCGACAAGCGCGACCTCTCACGCGTGCCCGCGACCGAGCGCGCCGCCGCCGCGGCGTACAAGCAGGCGGGGCTCACGCCGACGGACGTGGACGTGGTCGAGCTGCACGACTGCTTCACGATCGCCGAGATCGTCGCGACCGAGGGACTCGGCCTCTTCGAGCCCGGCGCCGGCGGACTGGCGGCCGAGAAGGGCATGACGAGCCTCGGCGGCGCGATCCCCGTCAACCCCTCGGGTGGTCTCAAAGCGAAAGGGCACCCGATCGGCGCGACGGGCGCGGCGCAGATCGCCGAGATCGTCACCCAGCTCCGCGGCGAGGCCGGCCCGCGCCAGGTGGACCAGGCGCGTGTCGGGCTCACCCACACCCTCGGCGGCAACACCGCCACGGTGCTCGTGAGCCTCTTCGGCCGTGACTGAACCGGTCATCACGCTGCAGCGCTTCTTCGCGCGCGCGCGGGAGGGCCGGCTCACCGGGGTTCGCTGCGGGAAGTGCGGCGCGCTCGCGATCCCGCCGAAGGAGCTGTGCCCGGCTTGCTACGAGCGCGCGTGGGAGCCGGTGCCGCTCGCCGGCGAGGGCACGATCGCGAGCTACACCGTGATCCGCGTGGCGCCGCGCGCCTATACCGCGGACGTGCCCTACGCGGTGGCGGTGGTGAAGCTGAAGGAAGGCGTCTCGCTCCTCGGCCGGATCGTCGAGATCCCCCTCGACAAGCTTGCCGTCGGCCTGCCCGTCCGCTTCCGCCCGCTCGTCAAGGGGGACCAGACCGCCGTCGGCTTCGGTCCCGCCTGAGGCGGCGGCTCTCGATGACACCCGAGCACCGCGCGATCCTCGAGCGGATGGGAGCGTCCGCCCGTGTCGTTCGGCACGTCGTGGAGGCCGCGGCGTCAGGCCGGTTCGCGGAGCCGCCCCGGGAAGGCGAGTGGTCGGCGCTGGAAACGCTGACCCATCTGCGCGACGTCGTCGTCCACGTCTACGGGCTCCGAATCCGGCGGCTCCTCTACGAGGAGGCTCCCCTCTTCGCCGACTTCGACGAGGAGGGCTTTCGGCGTGCGAGCCTCGTCCGCGGCGAGAAGACCGGAGACCTCCTGGAGACGATCGTCGCCGAGCACGAGCAGCTCGCGCGGCTCCTCCAGACACTGCCCGACGCCGAGTGGTCGCGCCAAGGTCGCCACCCCTCGCTCGGCGTCATGTCCATCGAGTTTCTCGCCCGGCGTGTCGGCGAGCACGCCGAGGAGCACGCGGCGCAGATCGCCGTAGCGACGCATCCCGGCTGAGCGCAAGACCATCGGCTGGGTCGCGCCAGTCGCGGATCACATCGCAAGCTCGCGCGAGGTCAGCCTGTAGCGGAACGTGTCGGGGTCGAGGCTGTCGCGCCGCTCTCCACCCGACTCGGCCTGTGGGTACATGAAGAACGCGATCGGATCACCCGCCGAGTTCGGCAGCTTCACGTCGTGCGCGTAGTTGTAGGCGAGGTAGTTCATCTCCCAGGCGCCGAAGAGTTTCGCCCGCGCCCGCTGGACGGTCGCGTCGCCCAGCGACAGCCCCCCCTTCTCCTCGAGCACGACCTTGCGCACGTCGGCGGGATCCACCGGGACCCAGCCGTGGGTCGGGAGGTAGAATTCCGCCCGGCAGTGCTGCGCCTTGCTGATGTCACCGCTCTTCCCGAGGCTCTTGAACTCTGCGGAGTCGGCGACGCGGATGCCGTAGATGTCGCGCGACGGGATGCCGACGGCGCGCGTCAGCCCGACGAAGAGAGCGTTGAGGTCGGCGCACTTGCCCCCGAGGCTCCTGGCCTCGAGCATCCAGCTGATGTCGCCGATGCCGCAGCCGCGCACCTTCGGATCGCGGAACGTGTTCTCGACGATCCACGCGTAGACCGCGCGCGCCTTGTCCAGATCGGTCTTCGCCCCCCTCGTGATCTCGAGCGCCGTCTGGCGGACGATTCCGTCGGTCCGGATGAGACGGGTGGAGGCGAGGTATTTGGCGAGCTCGCGCTTGTCCTCGCGGCGGACCTCGCCCGGCTCCTTGAGGTCCACGGCGCGGTCGCGCGTGGCGAAGCGGGTCGTCACCTCGACGAGGGGACTCGGTTCGGTCGCCGGCCACTCGGCGTAGAAAATCGCAGCGCCGTACCGCGGCTCCCGGTAGATGCGCGTGGTCGTCGCGTTCCCCGTCCAGCTCTGTCCCTGGCTCTTGTGGTAGTCCGTGTCCGGCATGAGCGGGAACGGCAGCCACGCTCGCGCCCCGCCCGTCGGATTGACGATCTCGGCCCGAGTCGTCACCTCGAACGCGCGCCACTTCGGCGCATCCGGAGGCGCCGCACCCACTGCCGTGCCGTGTCTCGCGAGACCGGCGACGACCGCGGACGCGGCCCCGGTCGCCAGGAATGCACGTCGGTTCATATCGTCCCCCTCACGCGCGGTCTGAGACCTCTTGTTGAGTATTTAGATGCGGATCGTAGCAATCGGTTGCTGCCGGTCCAAACGGAAGAAGCGATAGGACGGCGACGGAACGATCGGGCGGCTCTATAACGCTTGGCGCGGGCGAGAAAGCAGACGAAAGAGGCGGTCGGGCGTCACGGGGAGCTCGCTCAGCTCGATGCCGAGCGGCTTTAACGCATCGGCGATCGCATTGGCCACGGCGGCGGGCGCACCAATCGTCCCTCCCTCGCCGACCCCCTTGAAGCCCCCGAGCGTCGTGGGCGACGGCCGCTCGAGGTGGACGACCTCGACGGGAGGGAGCTCGGCGGCCGTCGGGACGAGGTAGTCCATGAGGCTGCCCGTGAGGAGCTGGCCGTCGCCGTCGTACACGATCTCTTCGAGCAGCGCCGCGCCGACGCCCTGAGCGACGCCGCCGATTGCCTGGCCCTCGACGATCAGGGGGTTGATGATCCGGCCGCAGTCCTCGACGACCACGAAGCGGCGCACGACGACCCCGCACGTCTCCGGGTCCACCTCGACGACGGCGATGTGCGTGGCGTTGGACGCCGTGCCGAAGTAGGGATCGTAGAACCGCGTCGCCTCGAGGCCCGGCTCCATCCCCGCCGGCAGCCGCTTGGCGCCCGCGTACGCCGCACGCGCGATCTCCCGGAGCGAGAGTGCGCGGTCCGGCGCGCCGCGCACCGTCGCTCGACTGTCCGCGAGCGTCAGGTCGTCGGCGGAGACCTCCAACAGATGCGCCCCGATCGCGAGCGCCTTCTCCCTCAGGGCCCGCGCCGCGAGGATCGCGGCGCCGCCGCCGATGACCGCGCTCCGGCTCGCGTACGTCCCGGTCCCCGCGGGCCCGGCGGCGGTGTCGCCGGAGACCACGCGCACGTCCTCGAGCCGCGCGCCGAGCTCTGCGGCCACGACCTGGGCGAGCGTCGTCTCGTGTCCCTGGCCTTGGCACGCGAGACCGAAGCTCGCCGTGACCGTGCCGCTCGGGTCCACGCGGACGGTCGCGCCCTCGGTCCCGGTGTTGATCGCGGCCCCCGGCGACGCCGGGATCGCCGAGCCGACGCCCGTCAGCTCGACGTAGCACGCGACACCGACGCCCACGTAGCGCCCGGCCCGACGCGGGTCGCGCTGCGCGGCGCGCACGTGCTCGTACGCCACCACGTCGCGCGCCCGCTCGAGCGACTCGACGAAGCTCCCGCTGTCCCACACCACGCCCGACGGCGACCGGTACGGGAGCTCGTCGGGCCGGATGAGGTTCCTGAGCCGGAGCGCGACAGGATCCATCCCGAGGCGGCGCGCCGCGCGATCCACGAGCGCTTCGGTGACGAAGGTGGAGACCGGGCGGCCGACGCCGCGGTACGGCCCCATCGGCGCCTTGTTGGTCGCCACGCCCCATGCCTCCCCCCGGTAGTGCGGGACGCGGTAGGGCCCGGGGAGGAAGCTGATCACCTGGACGACCTCGATCGAGGCGGTCCACGGGTGGATCGAGTACGCACCGACGTCGGCGACGACGCGGGCGCGGAGGGCGTGGATCGTCCCGTCCGCGTCCACGGCGAGCTCCGCGTCGATCGTCTCGTCCCAGGCCTGCGTGCTCGTCAGGAGGTCCTCGCGCCGGTCGCCGACCCACTTCACCGGCCGCCCCGTGAGCCGCGCGAGGGCGCAGACGGCGACCTCCTCGGGGTAGAGCGCGCTCTTCACGCCGAAGCCGCCCCCCACATCGGGCGCGACCACGCGGAGTCGGTGCGCGGGCAGGTCGAGCAGCTCGGCGAGCGCCTCGCGCAGGAGACCCGGGACCTGCGTGGACGACCAGAGCGTCAGCTCGCCCGCGCCCGTGTTCCAGTCGGCGAGACAGGCCCGATTCTCCATCGTCACGCCCGCGTGGCGGTGGAAGCGGAAGCGGTCGCCGACGACCACGGCGGCACCCGCCATCGCCGCGTCGGCGTCGCCCCTGACAAAGGCGCGCGACAGGAGGACGTTGCTCCCGGCCGCCTCGTGAACGAGCGGCGCGTCCCCTGCCATCGCCGTTTCTGGTGTGGCGACGACCGGGAGCGCCGCGTAGCGGACGTCGACCGCCTCCAGCGCGTCCTCGGCGACGTAGCGGCTCTCGGCCAGGACGGCGACCACCGCCTCGCCGACGAAGCGGACCTTGCCGCGCGCCAGCGGCGGGAACTCGGTCGCGTGATAGCCCGCCATCTTCGACTCGGCGCGGATCGGCCGCGCATGCGTCGCGATCTCATCACCCGTGACGCACGCCGCGACGCCGGGCAGCGTGCGGGCAGGGCGTGTGTCGACCGAGACGAGGCGGGCGTGGGCGTGCGGGCTCCGGAGGAACGCGACGTGCAGCATCCGGGAGAGCGTCAGGTCCGCGACGAACCGGCCCTGCCCCTGGAGGAGGCGCGCGTCCTCCACTCGGCGGACGGACGCGCCGATGAGCGGAGTGGGGTGTGAGGGACCTGACAAACGCGCCTAGCGCATCGCCCGCGCGGCGGCCTCGACGGCCCGGATGATGCCGTGATAGCCGGTGCAGCGGCAGAGGACGGCGGAGATACCCTCGCGGATCTCCGCCTCGGTGGGGGACGGGTTCGTCCGGAGAAGGTCGAGCGCCGTCATGAGCATGCCCGGCGTGCAGAACCCACACTGGAGACCGTGGTGCTCACGGAACGCCTCCTGGAGCGGGTGGAGCTTACCGTTCTGCGCGAGGCCCTCGATCGTCAGGATCTCCGCGCCGTCGGCCTGGACCGCGAGCATGATGCAGGACCGCGCGGCCTCGCCATCGATCAAAATCGTGCACGCGCCGCAGACTCCGTGCTCGCAGCCGACGTGCGTACCCGTGAGGCCGAGGTCCTCGCGCAGAAAATCCACGAAGAGCTTGCGGGGTTCGCAGCGTCCCTCGCGCGCGACGCCGTTCACCGTGAGGCGGACGGTCACGGCGTCAGGCATGGGCGACCGTGCGCGCGCGCGTGAGCGCCCGCCGGGTGAGGACCGTCGTGAGGTGACGGCGGTAGTCGGCCGAGGCGTGGATGTCGGAGTCGGGCGACACGAGCTCCGCCGCCCGCCGGGCGGCGGCGTCGATCGCCGCGTCGGTGAGACCGTCGCGCTCGAGGATCTCCTCGGCGGCCCGGAGCCGCACGGGCACCGGCCCGGCGCCGGCCGTGGCGAGGCGCGCCGCTCCGCACCGTGCGCCGTCCCGGACGACCAGCGCGGCGATCGCGACGATCGCGAAGTCGCCATGGCGCCGCGCGAACTCCTCGAGTGCCCAGCCCGCCCCCGCGGGGGTCGCCGGCAGGCGGACCTCGACGAGGATCTCGTCGGCCTCGAGGCTCGTCGTGAGGTACGTGACGAAGAAGTCCCTCGCCCGCACGACGCGCTCGCCCTTCGGCCCGCGCGCCACCACCTCGCCGTCGAGCGCGGTGAGGACCGCCGGGTACTCCGCGGAAGGGTCGGCGTGCGCGATCGAGCCGCCGATCGTGCCGCGCGTGCGGATCGGCAGGTGCCCCACCCACTTCGTCGCTTCTCTGAGCAGCGGGACCCGCCGCGCGACGAGGGGCGAGAACTCGATCGTCCGCTGTCGCGTCATCGCGCCGAACCTGACCTGTCCGTCACGCTCCTCGATGTACGCGAGGCTCGGGATCCGGTTCAGGTCCACGAGCGCCGCGGGACGGCTCAGGCGGAAGTTGAGGAGCGGCATCAGGCTCTGGCCGCCCGCGAGGACCTTCGCGTCGCCCCCGTAGCGGCGGAGCAGCGCGAGCGCCTCGTCGAGGCTCGCGGGGGCGTGGTAGTCGAACTTCGGCGGCTTCATTGTAACGGGGGCCGCGAGGCCGGCGCACTCCGTGGGTGGCGTGCTGTGGGCACGGCGTGGCTCCGTCCGGCCGATGCCCGTCGCGTCATCGTAGCGGGGTCCCCGAGTTCGGTTCGGGCCGTGGGTGGCCTGCCCGAGGTGCGGCGTGGCTCCGACCCGCCTGTTCAATCGTTTTCCATAGCTTCGTCGGCGTCATCGGGAGCTCCGTGATCCGGATGCCGAGCGGCGCCAGCGCGTCGCTCACCGCGTTGGCGATGACGGCCGGCACGGTCATCGAGGACGACTCGCCGAGCCCCTTCGAGCCGAGCGGCGTAAGCGGCGAGGGCGACACGACGTGGGCGATGTCGATCGTCGGCGCCTCGCTCGCGGTCGGGACGAGGTAGTCCATGAACGTCCCGGTGAGGAGCTGGCCGTCCTCGTCGTAGGCGAGCTCCTCGTAGAGCGCCCCGCCCAGGCCGTGGAGGGCGCCGCCGTAGATCTGGCCCTCCGCGATCATCGGGTTGATGATCGTCCCGGCGTCGTGAACCGTGACGTAGCGGAGGATCTTGATCGTCGCCGTCTCCGGGTCCACTTCGACGGCCATCACCTCCGCGATGAAGCCGTAGGTGTTCGACGAGTTCACGCGGTCCTCCGCGTCCACCGCCTTCGAGACCGTGAAGCCGAAGACCGCCGTCGCCTGGAGGCCGGGCTCCATGCCCTCGGGGAGCGACTCGGTGTTCCAGTGGGCGCGCCCGGCGAGGTCCTTGATCGAGTACGAGGGCCCCTTCCCCGTCCTCGGGCGGATCGCCCCGTCCCGAAACGTGAGCTGCTCCTTGGGGACGTCCAGCAGGTGCGCGCCGTACTCGACGAGCTTGCCCTTGAGCTTGCGCGCGGCGAGGACGACCGCGCTCGTCCCCACGGAGCCGAAGCGGCTCGAGTAGGTGCCCGACGAGATGGACCAGACCCGCGTGAACGTGTCCATCTCGTCCACGACCGTGATCTCCTCGGGGGTGAGCCCGAGCTCGTCGGCGACGATCTGCGAGACGATCGTCTGATGCCCCTGGCCCTGGGGTGTCGTGCCGAGAATCGCGATGACACGCCCGAGCGGATCGACCTTGACCGTCGCCGAGTCGACGGCGCCCGACTTCGGCAGGTACTCGGGCTTGGCGCGGAACTGCGGGTCGAGCGCGGTCGCGACGTAGCCCATGTTGGAGACCGACGGGTCCACCGCGAGCGCCAAGCCGATCCCGAAATAGCGGCCGGCCGCCCGCGCCCGCGCCTGCTCGCGACGGAGCTCGGTGTACTTCGCGAGCTCGAGCGCCTTGTCGAACGCCGCCTGGTAATCGCCCGAGTCGTAGAGACCACCCGTCGGAGTTCGATACGGAAACGCGTCGGACGGGACGAGATTCCTCCGCCGCACCTCTGCCGGATCCAGTCCCACCTTGTCGGCGAGCCGGTCGATCATCCCCTCGCTCTCGAAGTAGAGGTGGCCGCACGCGTAGCCGCGGTTCGGCCCCGTGAGGCTCTTGTTGGTCATGACGATGGAAGCGTCGACTTCCAGATTCTGAAAGCGATACGGGCCGACAAAATTACCGGTCGGGCGAAAACTACATCCAGGTTCGGGGCTCCTGATGTAGCCACCGACATTATCAAGCCAGCGGAAGCGCATCCCGAGGATCGTCCCATCCTTCTTCGCGGCGAGCTCGCGGTAGGCGACGCGGTCGGTGCCGCTCGAGGAGGCGAGCAGGTGCTCGCGACGGTCTTCGATCCACTTGACCGGGACGCCGCAGAGCCGCGCGGCCAGCGCGATCAGCGCCATGTAGGGGTAGATCGACGTCTTGATTCCAAAGGAGCCGCCGATGTCGGGCGGCACGATGAAGCGGAGCTGGTTCTCGGGGAGCCCGAGCACGCGCGCGGTGAGCGGGTGCATGATGAACGGTCCCATGAAGTTGGACCACACGGTACACACGCCCTCGAACGCGTCCCACGTTGCGATGACGCCGTACGTCTCGATCGGCGTCGAGCCGTACTTCGGGAACCGGAAGCGCTCCTCGAGGACGACGTCGGCCTCCCGGAAGGCCCGGTCGGGATCGCCATAGACGAGGCGCCGGTGGCCCGCGAGGTTCGTCCCGACGGCGTCGTGGAGGACGGGTGCGTCGGGTTCGAGCGCCCGCTCGGGATCGACGACAGCCCGCAGCGGTTCGTAGCTCACCCGCACGAGCTCGGCCGCGTCCTCGGCCACGTAGCGGCTCTTCGCGACGACGACCGCGACGGGCTCGCCGACGAACCGCGCCTTGTCGGTCGCGGCGCAGTAGTAGTGAACGGGCGCCGTGACACCAACCCCGAACGGCTTGGTGTGCCGGAGGACGTCCTCGCCCGTGATCGCGCCGACCACGCCGTCGACGGCGAGCGCGGCCGTCAGGTCGTAGCCGCGGATGCGCGCGTGGGCGTGGGGCGAGCGGACGATCGCCGCGTGGTGGACGTTGGCGACGGGCGGATGATCGTCGATGTACCTCCCGCGGCCGGTGAGGAGGCGCGCGTCCTCGACGCGCCTCACCGGCTTTCCGATCCAGCCCGTGGCACTCATGGAAGGCGCTGCACTCTAGTCAGCCGCGCGCGTTCGTGTCAAGCGTCAGCGCTCTCGGCTCTGCTCATCGATCCACTTCTTCGCCAGCTCGATCGCGTACTGGTTGGCTTGCTGAAGCGTCGGACGGGTCTCGGTCTGAGGGAAGACGGACTGTTGCCCTCCGCGTGACCCGCGCGGTGAGACGACCCACGCCCTGGGCCTCCAGCCTCCCGATCGCAGCGCCTGCGAATCGACTCGAATCAGGTAGCTCTTGTAGAGAATGGTCTCCATGCGCTCCTCGAGCGGGAAGTCTACGCGTGGCCGCCGCCGTCGATCGACACGCCCGTGAACGTCGCAAGCCGCTTGGCGAGCGGCGTGTTGCGGCTCCGCCCGACGCTGACCCGTCCATCGATCACCACGCAGGAGATCCCGGGGATGTCGCCGCGCGCGATCGCGTCGAGGGCGTCCTTCGCCAGCGACGCGGCCGGCGCGTCGCAGACGACGAGATCCGCGGGCGCGCCGACGGTGATGGTGCCCGTCCCGCGCGCGAGGCGGAAGATCCGGGCGTTGTTCCCCGTGGCGAGCGCGAGCGCCTCGGCGGGCGGGAGGTCGCCGAGCGAGGCGAGCTCGCACACGCTCTTGACGACGCCCATGGGCATGACGCCGGTCCCCGTCGGCGTGTCGCTCGCGACGCACAGGCGCGCGAGCGCCCCGGCCTCGCGGCAGCGTCGCAAGAGGTAGAGCGCCGAGCGCAGGTTGCCCGCCTGCACCACCTGCAGCGCCATCGACGTCTCGCGGACAATCGCGTCGAGCCCCGCCTCGTCGAGCGATGTCGTCCCACCGTTGACGTGGCCGCAGACGTCGGGCCGGAGGTGGAGCAGCACGTCGTGGGTGATCGGGCTCGACCCCGGGATCGAGGTGCCGCCCGAGTGGGACATGACGCAGAGCCCGTGCTGCTGCGCGCGCCGGATCTCGGGCTCGCCGTCCTTCGGGTGGGCGTAGCCGCCGAAGCCGTACTTCGCGTGGCGGACGCCGTGCCGGGCCATCTCGGCGAAGTCGTCGTCCGTCAGGCCCGGCTCGAGGACGACCGAGCCCGCGATGACCTTCATGCCGTTCGGCCGGAAGTTCGCGAAGCACTTCGCCGCCGCGATGGCGAGCGCCTTCGCGGCGACGGAATCGTGCGGCCGGCCCGGCGCGTGCACCCCCTCGCCCGCGGAGACGACCGACGTGATGCCGCCGTGGACGTACGAGTCGAGGAAGTCCACGGTCTTCTGCCGGGGCGTGTAGTCGCCGAGCACCACGTGGCAGTGGGAGTCGATGAGTCCGGGGATGACGGTCGTGCCCCGGCAGTCCACGACCACGTCGGCGCCCTCGGCGCCGGTCCTCGACCCGGCGCCGAGCGCGGCGATCCGGCCGTGCTCGACCAGGATCGCCTCGGCGTCGAGCCGCGGCGACGCGAGGATGCCGGTCGCCAGCGCGCCGATGTTCACGAGGCCGAGGCTCGCCATCAGTCCACGTCGGGGGGAGCGACCGCCACTCCCCCCGACGCCCCCCACCGATCACCCGCGGCGGCCGAGCCCGAAAAGCCGGTTGCGCCGGCATAGCCGGCGCTCGACACGCGGGACGGGGAAGCGACCCCCGCGTCTCCCCGATACCCCCCACCTGTCAGCGTCGACGCTGCTCCATTCACGGCTTCAGTACTCGCCGAGGCAGCGGTCGACCAGGGCCTTGGCCGCCTGCCAGTCGTACGAGCGGAACATCCGGCGGTTCACGACGGGCTGTGCCGCCGAGTAGAACATCTCGTACTGGAGCTGGCGCCCGCCGAACTCGGTGCCGACGAAGTCCCAGACGAGCTTGACGAGCTTGATCCTTTCGCGCGCCGCGGCGGCGGCGGACCGGTAGTACCGCTCGGTGTTGGCGCGCGTTTCCTCGCTCGTGAAGGCGGCCTCCGAGGACGGCACGGTCTGAAAGGCGCCGCCCGCCAGCTCGCGCAGCGTGCGCATCATGTCGACGATCAACCGGCGCTGCAGGGCCATGCCCGCGTAGACGTACTGCGGGTGCGGCCGCGCCACCCCCGCGGAGATCAGCGGGGAGCGCTCGGCCGCCTGGACGAGGGCGTCGAAGGCCGCGCAGAGCGCGGCGATCTCGCCGCCGAGCGTCGCCTGGACGCTCGGGTCGCCCTCCGCCGTCTGCACCTCGGCGAGCCGGAGCGCGAGGCCGGCCATGAACTCGAGCTTGACGCCGAACCGGACGAGCGACTGGAAGTTGGCCATCGTGTGCGCGGGCGTCTCGTGGAACTGCGCGTTGACGAGGTCGACGCTCCGGTAGATGAAGACCTGCTCCCAGGGCACGAAGACGTCGTTGAACACGACGGTCGTGTCGATCTCGTCGAAGCGCGAGGAGAGCGGGTAGTCGAAGACGCTCGTCGCCGCCGTCGCGTACGGCCGGCGCGGATAGAGCCGGAGTCCCTCGGCGTTCATCGGCATGACGAGCGAGATCGCGTAGTCCTCGTCGCCCGGGACGAGGGGCGTGATGTAAGAGAGGAAGAGCCAGTCGGCCAGCGTCGCCGACGTCGCGATCGCCTGCGCCCCGCGCACGACGATCCCGCCGTCCCGCTCCCGGAGGACGCCGGGATGGAGGAACGGCTCCGGATGGCGGTGCGCGGGCTGCGAGCGGTCCACCTGCGGCGGGACGATCGCGTACGCGAGGTAGAGGTCCTCACCGCGCGCGCGCTCGTAGAAGCGCACGACGTTGTCGCCGAACGGCGCGCCGCCCCGGTCGAAGAGCTGCCGCCACGCCGCGAAGGCGGTGAGCACGCACGCCACGTGGTCGGGGGTGCGTCCCATCAGGCCGTAGGACGGCTCCGCCCAGAAGCGGTGCACGCGTCGCCGCGCGCCGAGGTCCTCGGCGGAGCGCGGCACGAGCCACATGTTGCTATGACGTGTCCCCGTCACGGGATCGGCGTAGGTCAGCGCGGGGTCGGCCTCGACCGCGCGGGCGCGCTCGTAGATCTCGGCGATGTGCCGGATCGGCTCGGCGAATCCGGGGTGGCTCGTGACGTCTTTGACCCGCTCGCCGTCGAGGTACACGGCGCGGCCATCCCGCAGCGCGGCGACGTAGGCGGCTCCCGTTCGCACCCGCCAACCTTGCCACAGGCGCCGCGTCATGACAAACCCCGCGGCCGGTGCTAATGTCTCGCAACTTCGGCCCGGGAGGCTCTGGATCTGAGGCGTCCACCCCTGGCGGTCGTCCTGGTCGCCGTCGTCGTCATCGCGCTGGGCGAGACCGGCGGGGCGACCATGTCGCGCTTCCGCCCCGAGATCGAGCGCTATGCCGCGGCCCGCGTCGCGGCGAACGCGCGGGTGCATGGCCTCTCGGGCTCGGCGGAGTACGACGACGAGGTGCGTGACCGTGCCGTCTTCAGCGTCGAGGCGGGCCTGTCGTTCTTCCACACACACGCCGAGGGCGTCGGCCTCATCCTCTTCTTCGGGAGCACCCTCGTGGCGAGCGCGGTCCCCTGGCGCCGCGCTCGCGCGGCGCTCTACCTCGCGTTCACCGTGGGCGCCCTGTTTCCGCTCGGCTATCTGGTCTACGGCGCCGCCGTGCTCGCAGCCGGGCGCGACGCGGGTATCGAGCTCGCGGAGCGCTGGGTGCTCACGCCCCTCGGCGGCGCCGCGATCGTCGGCCTCGTCGGCCTCGCCCTCGCCCTCGCCGTGCGAGGAAAAATGGAGTGAACGGCGACATGCGGGGCGGAGCCGGGTCGCACCTACAGCAGGCCACCCGGGGATGAGCCCGGACTCGCGGCCCCCGCTACAATGGCGGCTTCCGCCCGTCCCGGTGCTCCTGACCGCGGTAGTCCTGATCGTGTGCGCAGAGGTCGGTGGCGCCTCGATGGTGCGCTTCAAGCTCGAGCTGACGCGGTGGGCCCGGCAGGCGATGCTCGAGCGCCCGGGGACGCACGGGCTCGTCGGCGTGCGCGACGTGGACGAGCGCGTGCTCGACGAGGCGCTCGTGAAGTTCGACGCCGGCCTGCGCCTCTTCCACCTGCACGCGGAGGGCATGGGACTCGTCATCATCGCCACGGCCACCGTCGCGGCGACGCTCGCCGGCTCGCCCGCCTCGCGCCGGCCCATCATCGCCCTTCTCACGGTCGGCGGGGCAGGCTATCCTCTCGGCTACCTGCTCTGGAGCGGGCTCATCCCCTACTACGGACCGGACAGGGGGAAGACGATCGCGGAATGGCTCGTGTGGATCCCGTTCGGCGGCGCGACGATCGTCGCCCTCTGGTGGCTCGCCGGCCTCGTCGCATGGCAGATGGTGCGGAGAGAACGCGCGTGATCGGGCGTGTCGGAGCCCGGGTGGCGGCCGGCTCCGTCTCCGCGGCCATCGCGCTCGTCACGCTCGGCCCGGCCACCGCCCATCACGTCGGCACGTATGTTCCGAAGGACAACGAGATCACGACGAACTTCAAGCAGATCAAGTTCTCCGTCCAGGCGGGCAGGTTCGACGTGGCGCTCCGTCTCTTCGAGACGGGCCCGCTGCAGGCCGACATGCGCGCGCGGGCGACCACGCTCCCGGCCGGGCTCGAGGCGGGGCTCCACGCGGCCCTCGAGCGCGGCGACGGCGCCGAGGTCGAGCGCCGCCTCATGATCTTCTTCGCCGCGCGCGCCCGCGATCTGGCCCGCGAGGCCGCGCGCCAGACGGCCGATCCGACGCGCTCCCGCGAGGCCCGCGCGGCGATCGGCGCGCGATTCCTCGAGGCGATCTGGCGCTACTACAACCTCGTCGACTTCGCCGTCGCGCAGCGCGACGACACGACCTCGGTCGCCATCCGCCTCGCCTTCGACGAGGCGACGGGCTACGCTAGATCCGCCGCGGCGCCGGACCGGCTGCGGGAACCGCTCAGCCGGATCGCGCACGTCCTCTCGACGCTCATCGAGTCGTCAACCCCAGCAAGGAGGGGCTCATGAAGCGCATCACCTGTGCGGTCGTGCTCGCGACGGTCGCCGTGCTCGTCTGGGTCGCGACACCCGCCGTCTCCCAGCCGAAGGTCGTGAGGATCGGCGATCTCGGCTCCAAGGTCGGCGTCTTCGAGGGTTACGGGAAATATCAGACGATGGGCATCCAGATGGCCGTCGAGGAGCTGAACGCGAAGGGGGGCGTCCTGGGCCACCGGATCGAGGTCATCTCCGAGGACGACGAGACCAAGCCGGCCCCCGCCGTGCGCAAGGCGGAGAAGCTCATCCTGCAGGACGACGTGAAGCTGCTCGTCGGCGTCGTCTCGAGCGGCGCGACGATGGCGGTGATGGACGTCACCAAGAAGCACAAGACGATCCACTGGAACTCGGTCTCGTGCGCCGAGTTCATGCGGACGACGAAGTTCCACAAGTACTACTTCTCGAACCAGCCCGACTCGCGGATGCAGGCGAACGGGCTCGCGAAGTACATCATCGACCGGATGGGCAAGCGCGTGTACATCTTCTACACCGACTACGCCATGGGGCAGTCGGACGGCCGCCAGTTCAAGACCGCGCTCGAGCGGCTCGGCGGCGAGGTCGTCGGCGTGGCCGGGGCGCCGCTCGACACCAAGGACTTCAGCCCGTGGTTCGGCGCGATCAACACGGCCAACCCCGAGGTCCTCTTCCTCGCGTTCGCCGGCACGGACTCGCTGCGGTTGATGACCCAGCTCCACTCGTTCGGGATGACGAGGAAGTACAGGCTGGCGGGGATCGACTGCTTCCTGCTGCAACAGGATCTCGCGTCGATCGCCGAGCCGATGGAGGGCTTCGTCCAGCTCAACCACTTCTCCGCGTACAACCCGGACAAGAACATGCAGGCGTTCAACGCCCGGTTCAAGAAGAGGTTCGGCGTGGACGCCAACATCGCGGCCGGCGCGTACGACGCCGTGCATTTCTGGGCGGCGGCGGTCGAGAAGGCGCAGTCGTTCGACCCCGACCGTGTCGCCGAGGCCCACGAGGGGATGTGCCGCGACGACACCCACATCGGCCGCCAGTGCATCCGCAAGGAGGATCACCAGGTCGTGATGGACATGCACCTCTACCAGGTGAAGGGCGGCAAGAACCTCCCGATCGCGCGCATCGCCGGGACGGACTCGATCGGTGAGCCGATGGTCGGCCGAGACCCGGTGGAAGGGTTCACCTGGGAGATCAAGAAGAAGAACTAGCCGCATTGGATTATCTGGTCACGGTCCTGCTGCCGCAGCTCCTGCACGGCCTCGTCTTCGGCGCCGCGCTGGGGCTGCTGGCGCTCGGCCTGACCGTGGTCTTTGGGCTGCTGGGCGTGATGAACTTCGCCCACGGCGAGCTGTACATGCTCGGCGCGTACGCGGGGATCGCGGTGGTCGGGGCGACCCACTCGTTCTGGGTGGCGCTGATCCTGGCACCCCTCCTCGTCGCCGCGCTCGGCGCCGTCACCGAGGTCGCGACGCTCCGCCCCATCTACCGGCGCGCGCCCCTGTACGGCCTCATCCTCACCTTCGGCCTCGCGCTCGTCTTCCGCGAGGGCGCGCGCCAGATCTGGGGCGGCGACATGCGCCGCATCCTGCCGCCCGTCACGGGCTCGACGCCGCTCCTCGGGATGATCTACCCGAACTACCGCCTCTTCCTCCTCGGGGCGTCGTCCGTGCTGCTCCTGGCGATCTGGCTCTTCTTCACGCGGACGCGCGCGGGGGTCCTCGTGCGGGCGGCCGTGCAGGACGCCGAGATGCTCGACGGGCTCGGCGTCAACGTCCCGCGCCTCTTCACGCTCACCTTCGCCGGCTCGGCGGCGCTCGCCGCCCTCGCCGGCCTGCTCCTGGCTCCCGTGTTCACGGTGTACCCCCAGATGGGCGTCGAGATGATCCTGCTCGCGTTCATCGTCGTGATCCTGGGCGGCATGGGCTCGATGGGTGGCTCCGTCGTGGCCGCGCTCGTCATCGGCACCGCCCAGAGCCTCTTCTCGCTCTGGATGAACCCGCAGCGCGTGGCGATCGCCATCTTCGGGATCATGATCGTGGTGCTGATCATCCGCCCGCGCGGCTTCTTCGGCCGCGAGGGCATCCTTGAGTAGGGTCGTGGCGTGGCGGGCGCTCGCCGCCTTCGCGGCGCTCGCCACGCTGCCGGCCCTGCCCGGGCTGCCGACGTACTATCTGCTCCTCGCCTTCGACGCGCTCCTCTTCGGGGCGATCGCGATGAGCCTCGACCTCCTCATGGGCTACACGGGGCTCGTCTCCTTCGGCCACGCGGCCTTCTACGGGCTCGGAGCGTACGCGACGGCGATCCTCCTGGAGCGCGGCGTCCTCTCCGTCTGGGCGTGCCTCGGGGCGGCGCTCGTGGTCGTCGGGCTCTACGCGGCGATCGTGAGCTACTTCGCCACCGCACGCCGGGGCATCTACTTCGCGCTGCTGACGCTGATCTTCGCCGAGGTCGTCTACACGTTCTTCCGCTACACGCAGACCTTCGGCGGCTCGGACGGCATCCAGGGTCTGCCGGACGCCCTCCTCTGGCGCGGCGTCGCGATCGACACGCCGCGGCGGAAGTACTACCTCGTGCTCGTCTACCTCGCCGCGGCCTACGCGATCTGCCGCGTCGTCGTCACGTCGCACTTCGGCCGGGTCCTGGTAGCGATCCGGGAGAACGAGGACCGCGCGCGGTTCCTCGGCTACAACGTCCAGCGCTACAAGATGGCGGCGTGCATGATCTCCGCGCTGCTCACGGGCACGGCGGGCGCGATCTACCCGATCCGCTCGGCGTTCGCGACACCCGATCTGATGCTCTGGACGGAGTCGGGCGAGTTCATCATCTCGGTGATGATCGGCGGGCTCGGGACCCTCGTGGGCCCGATCCTCGGCGGCGCGTTCTTCACGATCCTCCGCGACAAGGCGTCCTCGTTCGTGGACTGGTACTTCATCGTCATCGGCGGCGTCCTGGTGCTGATCGTGCTGTTCATGCCCGCGGGGCTCCTCGGCGTCCGGCGGTTGGTCGGCTTCCGGCAATGGCGGCACGGGGCGTAGTCCTCGAGGTCGACTCGGTCTCCAAGAGCTTCGGCGCCCTCGCGGCGCTGAGCCGCGTCGGCTTCGCCGTGTCCGAGGGCCAGGTCTTCTCGGTCATCGGACCGAACGGCGCCGGCAAGTCGACGCTCTTCAACGTGGTCTCGGGCCTCTACGCCCCGAGCGCCGGCCGGGTGACCTTCCGCGGCCACGAGATCGCCGGCTGGCCGCCCGAGCGGATCAACCGGCTGGGCATCGCGAAGACCTTCCAGATCACGAACATCTTCCCCGCGATCTCCGTCCGCGAGAACGTGCGCGTCGCCGCGCAGTCGCGCGCACCCGAGTCGGGGCGCCTCGCGTCCTTGTGGCGCTCGGCCGATGTGGAGGCGCGGGTGACGGAGCTCCTCGAGCCGTTCGGCCTCGCCACCAGGCGCGACGAGCCGGCCCAGAACCTGTCGCACGGCGAGCAGCGGTACCTCGAGATCTGCCTGGCGCTCGCCACCGAGCCGACGCTGCTCCTGCTCGACGAGCCGACGGCGGGGATGACCCCGGGCGAGACCAAGGACGCGACCGCGCTGATCCGGAGGATCGCGCTCCAGCGCGGCCTCACGGTCCTCCTGATCGAGCACGACATGTCCGTCGTCATGGGGATCTCCGACCGGGTCGCCGTCCTCCACTTCGGTGAGAAGATCGCCGAGGGCACGCCCGAGGCGATCCGGAGCGACCCGCGGGTGATCGAGGCGTACCTCGGGGGCGCCGAAGACTAGGGTGCTCAGGATCACCGACGTCCACGCCGGCTACGGGGCGACGCCGATTCTCTTCGGCGTGTCGCTCGAGGTCCCTTCGGGCGAGGCCGTCGCGCTGCTCGGTCGGAACGGCATGGGCAAGACCACGCTCATGAAGACCGCGATGGGCTTTCTCAAGCCGTGGCGCGGGGCGATCGAGTTCGACGGCCACGACCTCACCCGACTCACCCCCCACGAGATCGCGCGCCTCGGGATCGGGCTCGTGCCGGAGAGCCGGCGCATCTTCCCGGGGCTGACGGTGCGCGAGAACCTCGAGCTGGGCCTCTCGGCCGTCGCCAACCGCTCGGCCGCGCTCCGCCGTCGCCGGTTCGAGGAGGTGTTCCATCACTTCCCGCGCCTCTCCGAGCGGCTGGAGCAACCGGGCAAGACGCTCTCGGGAGGCGAGCAGCAGATGCTCGCGATCGCGCGCGTGATGATGGCGGGGGCACGGCTGATCCTGATGGACGAGCCGACGCAGGGGCTCGCCCCCGCGTTCATCCGCCTGATTCGCGACATGGTCACGGAGCTCAAGCGCCTCGGCGTCGCGGTGCTCCTCGTCGAGCAGAACGCGCGAGTGGCCCTGGCCGTGTGCGACCGCGGCTATATTATGGAGAAGGGAGCGATCGTGTTCGCGGCCTCGGCGACGGAGCTGCGGGAGAGTCCGGTGACCCGTGAGAAGCTGGGCGTCTAGACCATCGAAGGGGGCCTCAACGGCCCCCTCCGAGCCACCCCCAGGAAGGGTTGCGCGGGCGGAGCCCGCGCTCGAACGGCGGTCACCCCGACGCGCTCTTAGTCTCATCGGCGAGCGACGGTACCCGACGCTCGCGCGCGCGGGGCTCGCCGTCCTCCTCCTCGGCGCCCTGCTCTGGGCGCTCCCGCTGAGGCGGCCCGGCGAGGAGGGCGGCCACCATGCGCAGCACGCCGCCCCGCCGCTCGACCCGTTCGAGAAGGCGGGCGTCACCGAGCTCACCGACGGCCAGCACGGGCCCCCCGTCCGGCTCGCGACGCTCGACGGACGCGCCGCGACGCTTGCCGACCACGCGGACAAGCTGGTCGTCGTGAACTTCTGGGCCACCTGGTGCGAGCCGTGCCGGCTCGAGATGCCGACGCTCGAGACGCTGTGGCGCGAGTACCGCGACCGCGGCCTCGTCGTCCTCGGCGTGTCCGTGGACCGCGGGGCGCCACGCACGCTCATCGAGCCGTGGGTGCGGAACCAGAAGCTGACGTTCCCGATCCTGCTCGACGCCGAGCTCCGGACCTCACGCGCCTGGCGGGTCACCGGGCTGCCAGCGACGTTCCTGGTCCGTCCCGGCGGCGAGGTCGCGGGCATGGCGGTCGGTGCGCGCGAGTGGAGCAGCGACGAGATGCGCGCCCTGGTGGAGACCATGCTCCCGGCGGCGCACGCGAGCCACTGAGATGACGCCTGGCGAGCGCGACGTGATTAGAGTGTCAGGTCTCGAAATGGTGTTGACCCCCTAGGTGCGACCGGCGCTCGCCGCGGCGGCGGGGTACTCAGTAGGGGGTCATGCAGGGAACAACCTGGCGGCTGTGGCGCCGATAGATGCTGAAATCGGCATCGGTAGTGACAAGGACCGGGTCGGCCAGAGTTTCGCTCATCCTCACGAGGCAGGCGTCGGCCAGGCTCATCGGGACGTTGGCGTACTTCTGCATGAGAGCGAGGACCCGGTCCAGTTCGTCGCCGAGATCGAAGGCGACGACCACGGCGCCGCGGCGAAGAATCGCGGCGAGGCTGGGTCGGCCGCGCGACCCGACAAGGTGGAACGCTTCGGACAGAGCCGCCTCGCAGGTCTTCCAGGGTGGGGCCAGACGCGGCGATTGGGCCGCCGCCCACGGGTGGTGGCGGTCGCGGCGGCTCAGCAGAGCGATTAGAAAGCCCGCGTCAACGAGCACGCTTCCGGCCATAGCCCGTGCTCTTCAAATATGCCTTCTTCTGCCCACTCAGATCGGCTGGTAACCCATCCACGGAGCCGACGAGATCGGCGATGACGGCAGGAGGCACGCGCCGTGAGCGTCGTCCACCGGCGAGGGTCAAGCGCTCTCGAACGACATCGGATTTCGAGCGCTGCCGTTGGCGACACTCGGCTTCGATCTCCGCCACGAGCCCCTCAGGGAGTCGCACGGTGAGGGTTTTCATTGTCGAATTGTAATACGACCCTGTCAGACGTGCAAGACGTGCCCCATAGCGCTCCTGGGGCTCTGACGTCACCGAGTCCCGTGTCCTGACCAAGCGAACCGGCGCGTCCGATGAGCACCCTAGAGGGCTTCCTGGCGGCGCTCGGCGGCCGACGTTCGCCGCTGCACGCTTCCACGCACGAGCGCCAGCGCCCGCCGCTTGAACGGGGGCCAGACCTGTGCGAGGACGACGAGCGCCGCGATCAGGAGCGCGTTGGCCAGCACGTAGGCCCACCAGGAGTGGAAGAGCACGCCGAAGCGTTGCCGGAGGAAGGTCAGGACGATCACCTGGTGGACGAAGTAGAGCATCAGCGCGTTCTGGCCGAGAACGACCAGCCAGGGCACCTGGACCCGCCGCACCTTCATGAGGTCGTACATGGCCGGCAGCAGCGAAAACACGATGCCGAGGATCCAGAGGCACGTGACGGGGCCGGGGTTCCAGTGCTGGTTGAGAACGAGATCACGCCCCGAGTAGAAGTGCGGCGTCGGCCCGACGGCGAGCTCGAGGGCGAGGAACGCCGCGAGGCACAGCACGCCGGCGAGGCTCATCATCCCGAAGTACCGTCGATCGTCGTCGCCGCGCCGCTGGCCCTCGGCCCACACCCACCCGAGCACCACGCCGAGGAGTGCCACGGCGAGCCACGGCCAGAGCGGAAAATCGGAAAACCACACGGCGGCGACGACGGGATGGCGAGTCAGCCAGCGGCGGAGGAACGGGTGCGCGAGGGCGAAGCTCGCGTAGACGCCGAGCGCCGCCGCCAGGAGCGCCCACCCCGCGGCGCGCCGGCGGAGCAGCGGCAACAGCAGCGTCAGGCCGACGATCGAGAGGCCGATCGTCTGGAGCACCCCGCCGGCGAACAGCGGCTCGTCGGGAAACACGAGCAGATTCAGGAACCAGCCCGCGACGACGAGGCGGGCGCCGCGCCGGACGTACTTCCACGCGACCGACACGTAGCGCTCGCCGCGCGTGAGGGTCGAGTTGAGATAGGAGAGCGGCAGGCAGAAGCCGACGAGGAACAGGAAGATCGGTGCCGCGAGCGTCACCGTGAGGTACACCAGGTGATACCGCGGCCACCCCAGCGGGCGCTCGATCCACCACCGGCCCGTGTGGTTCAGCACCATGAAGATCAGGGCCAGCCCCCGGAGGCCGTCGAGGAAGAGCTGTCGTCCCGATGCCGGCGTCGCCACCGGCCAGGAGTCTACATCAAGACGGGTTGGGTCGATGGGATCTCCCCCGTTGGGGGGCCCCCGACAATCGCTGGAACAGCAGATTAGAATCATTCGCGTGACCACGCCAGCCGAGTACCCGCGGGAGCTCGTCCAAGACGTCAAGCTCAGGGACGGCTCCTATATCCACATCCGTCCGATCCGTCCGGAGGACGCGCCGCGGCTCCAGGAGCTCTACGGCCGGCTCAGCCGCGATACCGCCTACCACCGCTTCTTCACGGTCATGAAGCGGTTGCCGCCCGATTGGGCACAGGTCCTGGCCACGGTGGACTACCGCCGGCGGCTCGCGCTCGTCGCCGAGCACGACGGCGCCGACGGCGTCGAGATCATCGGGGTCGGACGCTACGAGCCGACCGACGAGCCGGACACGGTCGAGGTCGCGTTCGTCGTCGAGGACGGCTGGCAGGGCCGAGGGCTCGGCACGATCCTCGTCCGCGAGGTGCTCGATTCCTCGGCCGCGCGCGGGATTCGGCGGTTCCGCGCCTATGTCCTCTCCGACAACCGCCGCATGCTCGACCTCATCACGCGCTTCGGCGACGTCCGCGAGCGCAAGACGGAGCAGGGTGTGACGGAGCTTCTCTTCACGCGCCGCGAGGAGCGCGGGCGCTAGGCGATGAGGCGCGCGATGAGGAAGGCGGCACCGGCCGCGAGGCCGCCGATGAGCACGGTCTGGAGCGCGCTCCTGAGCGGCGTCGTGCCCGCGAAGTTGCCCTTGCCCCAGCCGAAGACGGCCAGCGCCGTCAGCGTCACGAGGACCGACCACGGCAGGGCGCTTCGCGCGCTCGCCGCGAGCATGTAGGGGGTGAGCGGGATCAACCCGCCCGCGACGTATGCCCCGCCGATGACGACGGCGCTCGTCCGCGCGCGGGCGGGGTCGGGTTTCTCGAGCCCGAGCTCGAAGCGCATCATGAAGTCGCGCCACGCCTCCGGGCGCCTGCGGAGGGCCTCGACGACGGGCGCGCTCTCCTCGGCGGTGAGACCGTGCGATTGGAGCAGCTCCCTGACCTCCTCGGCCTCGACCTCGGGCTTCTCCGCGATCTCGATCTCCTCCCGCGCGCGCTCCCTGATGTAGTGCTCGAGGTCACTCTTGCCGGCCAGGTAGCCCCCCAGGCCCATGGCGATGGCGCCGGCGGCAATCTCGGCGACGCCGGCGGTGACGACGAGCGCCGTCGAATCCACGGCGCCCGAGACTCCCGCCGCCAGCGCGAACGGCACTGTGAGACCGTCGGACATGCCGATGACAATGTCCCTGACGATCGCGCTCGCGGTGAAGTGGTGCTCGACGTGCGGTGTCAGCGGCATGGCGCCTCCCCGGCCTACCGCCCCGCCTTGAGCTCGAGCCGCCTGACGAGCCAGAAGGTCCCGAGGGCCATCACCACCACCAGCGCGGCCAGCAGCCAGAACGGAAGCCCGAGCAGCTCGGCGAGGGTCGCGCTCTCGAGGGAGCCGCTCCAGACGAACGCCGCGATCGCCGTATAGATCTCGGCGAAGACGATGACGCCCGCGATCAGACCCAGCATGAAGAAGAGCGCGTCCAGCCGACCCGAGGCCGCACCCACGGCCGAGGAGCCGGGTCAGTAGCCGCCGAGCGCGAACCCGACGCCGAGGATCAAGCCGCCCACGGCCTGCGGCCAGAGATAGGTCGGCTGGACGGCGATTCGCGAGAGGTCCAGCACGCCGAGCAGCGAAAGCGCGCCGATGCCCGCGGCAGCCACGGCGATCGCGGCGAACATGACCTTGAGCATCGTGAAGTCTTCGAGATAGAAGAGGCCCGTGAGCTTCTTCGGATCACCCAGACCGCCGCGCTCGAGGATGAAGCCGAAGGCCACACCCGCGAGGAGCCCGATCGCGAGCCCGCCCGCGCCCTCGAGATCGAGCGGCCAGCTCATCGCCACGCCCTCCGCACGATCCACGCGGTGACGAACCCGCCGGCCATGAACGTCGCGAGGAACGCCCAGGCGCCCGGCGCCAGCACGGCGCCGCCGGAGAGCGCGACGCCGCTCGTGCACCCCTGAGCGACCCGGCTCGCGAACCCCACTGTCGCTCCGCCGATGAAGGCGAAGAGAAGCCGGCGGCCCGCGCCGATGCGCGGCCCCTTCTCGAGCCGCCAGGCGAAGCGGCCCGCTGTCCAGGCGCCCAGGACGGCGCCGACGATCACGCCGACCATCTCGACCACGATCCACTGGGCCCACAGGCGGCCTGCGTCCAGGTAGCCCACGAGGTACGGGTTCGCGTGGGCTCGCCCAGGCGCGACGGCCCCCTCGAGACGCGCGGCGACCTGGGCGAAGGCGCCCGACGCACCGAGGCCGAAGCCCATCAGGAGATAGGTGGCGAGCAGGGTCAACCCGAGCGCGACGCCCGCGAGGTACGGCGACCAGTAGGGACGCATCGGCGACATATTCTCACGACCAGTCATGCCACCTCACGCTATCCTCTGGCGATGCCTCCGGAGGTCACGATCCTCCTCGGCGCCGCGCTCGTTTTCCTGGGGTTCGTTGTCGGTGCGTTCGGGACGCTGATCGGCGCGGGGGGTGGCTTCCTCCTGGTCCCGCTGCTGCTCATCGGGTACCACTTCCCGCCCGCGGACGCCGTCGGCACCTCGCTCTCGCTGGTGTTCCTCAACGCCGCCTCCGGTAGCTTCGCCTACCTGCGCCAGCGCCGGGTGGATCTCCAGCTCGGCTGGAAGTTCGCGGCCGCCACCATTCCCGGCGCCATCGGCGGCGCGTACCTCACGCGCGCGATGTCTTCGAACGAGTTCAGCCTTGCGTTCGGCGTCCTCCTCGTTCTGATCGCGGTGCTCCTCTTCTCGGGGATCACCGCGGCGCCCTCGGCGCGGGCCGGCGCCCGGCGGATCGTGGACACGAGCGGCGCGGCTCACGTCTACCACGTGGACGCCTGGAAGGGTGTGGTCGTCAGCCTTCTCGTCGGGATCCTCTCGAGCGTCTTCGGGATCGGCGGCGGGATCATCCACGTGCCGTTTCTCATCGTCGTGCTGAGCTTGCCGGTGCACGTCGCCACGGCGACCTCGCACTTCGTCCTCTCGATCTCCACGCTCGTCGGCGCCGGCACGTTCTTCGCCCTCGGGCACGTGGACCTCACGACAACCGCCCTGATGGGCGCTGGCATCCTCGCCGGCGCCCAGCTCGGCGCCCGGGTGTCGGTCCGGACGCGCCCCGTCACGATCCGGCGCATGCTCGCCGTCGCGTTGGCCCTGGTCGGGATCCGCATGGTCCTCCACGGGCTCGCGGTCGGACCCTGGTGATCAGACGGCCCACGCCTGGCGCGTGACGCGGCGTTCTTCCGGATCGCACCGATGGGTTGATTGCCTCAAGCGCGCGGGCAGCGTGACCGCTCCCGGTAGGCGGCCGCTCCGAGTGCCCAGCCCCGGACGCTCGGAGCGGCGGACGCTACCGAGGGGAGAACGCTACCGACGCCTCAGGGGAGGGTGGTCGTCGAGAATTCGACGAGTGTCACCCCATCGTCGTCGACGAGCCCAACTCCAGGACAGTAGACCTTGACGCTTTTCGCACGTGGATCGAGGAGGGTGGTCTCAACGACCTGCACACACTTGAGAAACGTGCCAGCTTTCGTGGTGACTTCAAGCCCCGTCTTCACGTGCTCTGCGCGGTCCATGGCAATGCCATCCGCTTGTTCCTGGACGTATCTCGACCCCAAAAGGAAAGTTCCGGGCATGATCATGCCAGGCTTCGCCAGACCACTGGCATCTGGCTCGCCCGCCCGCCATGACCCCTCGTGACTTACTGTTCCATCCGGATTGAAGATATCGACCGCCTCTCCAAAATAGAACACGTCGTTGGTCTTGTCGCATATCGCGAAGAGGTTTCTCGACACCTCGACCAGGACGCCGTCCACCCATTCCCTTTCCTCGACGACTCTGGCGTCCACCTGGCCGAGACCCGGGAGAAGGACGGTTTCGGTTTCGGCAAGAACGGTGATCACAAGGCGGATCAATGCTCGACGCTCCGCCCCCTCCAAGACCAATCGATAGCCCGGTGTGAGAATGAAGTGGGGATTTGCCCCTGTCGTCTTGAACGCGCAATCCTCGAATCGAAACTCCGTAGTGAACTGCAGCGGCTCGGAGCGCGCGACCATCGGCGTGGCGAGGAGCGGCACGCCGATGGCCAGTCCGCCAAGGAGGAGAACGAGAGCGCGGCGAACACTCGAACCCGTTCCGGAACGCATGTGTGGCCTCCGTTCGCGGGAGACCCGATTCCCGGGGGCGAGTGTGCCCTCCTTCGGCAGTCCGGCCGTCAGGCGCCGTGCCTGACCCGTGACGATGCGGCCCCGTCTCACGACGGGTGTGCCACGTATCGGGAGGGGTCTTCCCCGCTAGCAGATGGAGGGCTTGCAGGCGGGGTGCCAGGGAGGATCGCGTCGAGTCCAGCGCCTCAATATCCGGAAATTGCGGGGCGAGTGGCGCCGCGGAATCGGCTCGGCGTGTCGAGTCGAATCGGCGCGTGCCACATGGTGTCACCTTCGACAGTCACTGTACGCTTTCGGGCAGCTCCGGTCATCGTGGCCGACCCAGGTCAGGCACGCGAGAAGTGTACGGAGAACGTCGCGCCCTTCTCCGTCCGCGCCTCCACGGAAATCCGCCCGCCCTGGCGCTCGACGAGTGCCTGCGAGATCGCAAGGCCAAGGCCGAAGCCTGGCACGTCCATCGAGCGCGAGGCTTTGCCCCGGTAGAAGCGCTCGAACAGCCGTGCCACCTCCTGTGGCGAGACGCCCGGTCCGGTGTCGGAGACGGCGATGACCACGTCCTCCCGACCCGCCGTGACGACGATCCTCACTTTGCCACCGGTCGGCGAGAACTTCACGGCATTGTCGAGGATGTTGGCGAGCGCCACCTTGGCGGCGCCCGGCGCCGCGTTCACGAGAAGCTCCGGTGGACGCTCGACCGCGACCGTCACGCCGCGCCGCTCCGCCTCGGCCCGCACGGCCGCGACGGCCGCCTCGACGATCTCGCTCACGGGAATCGGCTTGGCCGGCTCGGGCTCCTGGCGGGCGTCGATGCGCGCGAGCCCGAGGAGCTCCTCGATCAGCGACTGGACGCGCTGGACCTCGTCGAGGCACGAGCGCAGGGTCTCCTCGTACTCGCCAGCCGGCCGCGGTCGGCGGAGCGTCACCTCCAGCTCTGCCCGGAGACGTGAGAGGGGTGAGCGGAGCTCGTGCGAGGCGTCGGCGGTGAAGCGACGTTGGATCTCGAAGCCCTGCTCGAGCCGATCGAGCATGTCGTTGAGCGTCTCGACGAGCCGGCCGATCTCGTCCCGCGGCCCCGGGTGCGGCAGGCGCTCGACGAGGTTCGCCTCGCCGATGCGTCGGGCCCGGGTCACCATGGCGTCGATTGGCCGGAGGGCGCGGCGGGCGAGCAGGGCGCCGGTCAGCCCGATCCCGGCGAGGATGACCAGTGACATTCCGAGGAAGAGCCATCGACCAAACCGCAACACGGCATGCGCGTCGTCCAGCGACATCGCCACCTGAATGGCGTAGCGGACCCGACCGGCGTCAACCGGGAGAGACACCATCCGGATCGGTTCCTCGCCGAAGTCGGTCACGGTCCCGAACACCGTCTCACCGTCGCGCAACCGGGCGAGAAGCGCAGCCGGCGTCGGTAGACGGGCCGTGCCGAGCGTGGCGCTCCGCGCCACGACGCGCCCGTCCCCGTCGATGATCTGAACGAACTTGTCCAGGCGCACGAACGAGGGCGGGCCCGCGCTGGGCGCGATCTCGTGGACCCGGATGGATGGTCCGGGGTCGGCCTGAAGCGCCGCCGCCTCCGTCGAGGCCAGTGACAGGATCGCGTCGTCGATAATGTGCCCGAGGACCACGCCGCGGAGCGCCCAGTCGGCGCCGAACGCCGCGACCGCGAGCATCACGGCCAGGACCGCGACGTGTCCGAGCCAGAGCCGGGTCTTGAAGCTGAGCGGTCTCATGGCTCCGCTGAGTCGGGTTGCCCCAGCCGATAGCCGACCCCGCGAATCGTGTGGATGAGCGGCACGCTCGCCCCGTGATCGATCTTGTTGCGGAGGTGGCTCACGTGGACGTCGAGGAGGTTGTCGAGCACCTCCGAGGCGTCGTCCCAGACCCGCTCGGTGAGGCGCGTTCGGCTCACGACCTCGCCGGCGTTCCGCATCAGCGCTTCGAGAATCGCGTACTCCCTTGGGGTGAGCATGACCGGGCCGTCGCCGCGGGTGACCCGGCGGGTCGCCGGGTCGAGGGTCAGGTCGGCCACCCGCAGCACGGCGGGCTGGGCGACGCGGGACCGACGGAGCAGGGCCCTGATGCGCGCGAGCAACTCGGCGAAGGCGAAGGGCTTGGTGAGGTAATCATCCGCACCGGTGCTGAGACCGCTGACGCGGTCGGCGACGCTGTCGCGCGCGGTCAGCATCAGGATCGGGATGGAGGTGGCGCCCGCGCGAAGGGCGCGGCAGACCGCGAGCCCGTCCTTCCCAGGCAGGAGCCAGTCGAGGACGATCAGGTCGTACTCGTTCACGGCGGCCTTCTCCTCGCCGTCCTCGCCGGTGGGGGCAACGTCGACGACGAAGCCCTCCTCCTGAAGTCCCTTGGCCAGGAGCCTGGCGGCTTTCCGGTCGTCCTCGATCAGCAGGAGTCGCATCGCGGTCTTATCCTAGCGCGCGGTCGAGGGCGCGGCGCAACCTGAAGGAAAATTCAGGCTCCCTTCAGGGGATCTTCAGCCGCGATTTCGTACACTCAGGCCGTGAGAGTGCGTCTCGGGCAGATTCTGCTCGGTGTGACCCTGTTGATGACGACCGCGGAGTTCATGGACGTCCAGCGGCTCTCGGTCGACGAGCTTCGGACGCGATTCAGACTGGCGCCGTCGTGCCAGCCGTCGTTGACGGCCTTGTCAACCGATCCGATGATCAACCAAGTGGCGGTCGCCATAGAATGCCGAGCTGAGCTGAGTGCGCCGTCCCCCAGTCGTGCGCGAGGCAACCGTCGAGGATCATCGCTTCCCGGCAAGCCGGATCAGTAGTGCCCGGCGCGCTCTACCGGGCGATCACCCCTGCGGTTCTTCTCCTGACGCAGGCGCTCTCGTCGCCGAGCGCTGCCGCGACGTCGACCGGGACAGCGGTCATCATCTTTCTGGACTTCTCTGGGAGCATACAGAGTGGCGAGCGCGCGCGCTACCAGCGCGAGATCGAGACGCTGATCCTGCCGTCACTCTCCGCAGGGGACCGACTCCTGATGGCCCCCATCCACGACAAGACCCTCACCGAGTTCCGTCCCCTCGTCCAGGTTATCTTGCCGGCCAAACCCGAGTTCAGCGGGTGGCGGGACAACGTCTTGACATACAAGCGTCGAGTGAAAGAGGTTGAGACGCGGGTCCTCGACCTGAAGGCGAAGGTCAAGACAGAAGTCGCGGGCGTCATGGGGAAGCGTTACTCGAGCCCCTACACCGACATCTTCAGCTCGCTCCTCATCGCCCAGAAGCTGTTTCACGACGAGCCCAGGCGAAAGGTGCTGGTGCTGCTGTCGGACATGATTGAAGACACCCCCGAGTACAACTTCGAGAAGATCGCCTGGAGTCCGTCCGCCGTCGAGAAGCTCCTCGCCGAGCTCGAGGCGAAGGCGCTCATCCCCAAGCTTCTCGGCGTGTGTGTGTATGTGTCGGGCGCGTCTGCCAAGTCCGCCGCGCTCGCAGAAGACATCGCCCGCTTCTGGGAGGGCTACTTCCGGCGGAGCGGCGCGGACATGCAGCCGAGCCGGTATGCCCACGTCCTTCTGCATTGGCCGCCGTCTCAGTCCTGTCACCAGCAATGAGGGTATCGATGAGAGCCTACGTTGCGGTCTTCGTGAGCGTGTTCCTCGCCGAGTTGGGGGACACGACGCAGCTCGCCACGTTGTTCTTCGCTGCGAACCCTGGGATCAGCAAGCTCGGCGTGCTCGTGGCGTCGGCGGCGGCGCTGTGTCTGTCCACCACCCTCGCCGGGCTCGCCGGCAGGCGGACGGACTCCAGGCGATCTTCTCGAAGTTGTACTCGGGGGTGTCTTCAATCATGTCCGACAGCAGCACCAGCACCTTTCGCCTGGGCTCGTCGTGAAACAGCTTCTGGGCGATGAGGAGCGAGCTTGCCCTTGATACCGCCGTCCGCTCGCGACACCGGGCGCCATCGTCGATGCAGTGCTTCCTGTTTTCCGAGTACTCGGGTACCCTCGACAGGGTTCCGACCGAATGCATCGACCACGCGAGGACGATTGATGCAGTGTCCGGCGTGTCGGCACGAGAACCCGGCGCAGGCGAAGTTTTGCCTGGAGTGCGGTGCCCGCCTCGTGGTCAGCTGCTCGAACTGCCGCGCTGAGCTGCCCCCATCCGCGAAGTTCTGTCTGGAATGCGGCGAGCGAGTCACGCCCTCCGGCGCTGCGATGGTGTCGCCGTCCGCGTCTCCCGAGGCGTACACGCCGAAACATCTGGCCGAGCGAATTCTCACCGCGAAGGCGGCGCTCGAAGGCGAACGGAAGCAGGTGACCGTCCTGTTCGCCGATCTCAAGGGCTCGATGGAGCTGCTCACCGACCGCGATCCCGAGGAAGCGCGCAAGATCCTGGACCCGGTCCTCGCGCATATGATGGACGCCGTGCACCGCTACGAGGGTACGGTGAACCAGGTGATGGGTGACGGGATCATGGCGCTGTTCGGCGCGCCGATCGCGCACGAAGACCACGCCGTCCGCGCCTGCTATGCCGCGCTCCGGATGCAGGAATCCGTCACTCGGTACGCCGAGGAGGCGCGACGCGCGCACGGCGTGACGGTGCAGATCCGCGTCGGGCTCAACTCCGGCGAGGTCGTGGTCCGCGCGATCGGCAATGACCTGCACATGGACTACACGGCGGTCGGTGAGACGACGCATCTCGCCGCGCGCATGGAACAGGCCGCGCGCCCGGGCACGGTGCTGATCGCGCCCGCGACGCTCGACCTGGTCGAAGGGTTCGTCGCCGTGAAGTCCCTTGGTCCGGTGCCGGTGAAAGGTCGCACCGAGCCGGTTGAGGTCTACGAGCTGTCCGGCATCGGTCCGGCCCGCACGCGACTGCAGGCCGCCGCGCGGCGCGGGCTCACACGGTTCATCGGCCGGGACGCCGAGATCGAGGTGCTCCGCCGATCGCTCGAGCGCGCCGGTGCAGGACACGGGCAAGCGGTCGCCATCGTGGGCGAGGCCGGCGTGGGGAAATCTCGCCTCATCTGGGAGTTCACGCGGTCGCCGCGCACCCACGGCTGGCTCGTGCTCCAAAGCGGCTCGGTCTCCTATGGGAAGGCGACGCCGTACCTGCCCGTCATCGAGCTGCTGAAGGCATATCTAAGCATCCCGGAGCGCGACGACCATCGGGAGATTCGCGAACGAGTCGCGGGCAAACTTGTGACGCTGGACCGGACGCTGGAGCCGCTCTTGACGCCACTCCTGGCGCTGCTGGATGTCCCCGTCGACGACGCCGCGTGGGGCGCCCTCGACCCTCCGCAACGCCGGCAGCGGACCCTGGAGGCGGTCAAGCGGCTCCTCCTCCGGGAAAGTCGGGTCCAACCGCTCCTCTTGCTCTTCGAGGATCTCCACTGGACTGATTCCGAGAGCCAGGCGTTGCTCGACGGCCTGATCGAGAGCCTCCCGACCGCGCGAATCCTGCTCGTCGTCAGCTACCGTCCCGAGTACCAGCACGCCTGGGGAAGCAAGACCTACTACACCCAGCTCAGGATCGATCCGTTCCCGCCCGACGGCGCCGAAGAATTGCTCACCGCCCTCCTGGGCCAGGACGAGAGCCTCGAGACCCTCAAGCGCGTGTTGATTGAGCGGACCCAGGGCAACCCCTTCTTCCTGGAAGAGACCGTGCAGACCTTGGTGGAGACCAGGATGCTCGTCGGCGATCGCGGGGCCTATCGGATCACGAAGGCGCCGGAGGCGTGGCAGATCCCGGCGACGATTCAGGCGATCCTTGCGGCCCGTATCGACCGACTGCCACCCGAGGACAAGCCGCTGCTTCAGGCTGCCTCCGTCATCGGGAAGGAGGCGCCGTTCACGCTCCTGCAAGCCATCGCCGACGTGCCTGAGGAAAGCCTTCGCCGCGGGCTCACCAACCTCCAGGCTGCCGAGTTCCTCTACGAGACGAGCGTCTTCCCGGATCCCGAGTACACCTTCAAGCACGCCCTCACCCACGAGGTCGCCTACGCGAGCGTGCTCCACGACCGTCGGCGCGCACTCCATGCCCGGATTGTGGAGGCCATCGAGGCGTTCTATCCCGATCGGCTGGCCGAGCAGGTCGAGCGCTTGGCTCACCATGCCTTCCGGGGCGAGGTGTGGGCGAAGGCGGTCACGTACCTCCGGCAGGCCGGCGCCAAGGCTCTCGCGCATTCGGCCTACCGGGAGGCGGTGAGCTGGTTCGAGCAGGCACTGGCGGCCTTGCACCCATTGCCCGACACGCGCCAGAAGGTCGAGCGCGCGATCGACCTTCGTCTCGACCTTCGTCAGGCGCTCTTCCCGCTGGGCGAGCTCGCGAGAGTCTTGGGGTATCTCCGGGAAGCCGAAGCGTTGGCCAGAACGCTTGACGATCCGCGACGACTCGGATGGGTGTCGGCCTACATGAGTGGCCATCACGTGCACACGGGCGGTCACGTCACAGAGGTGCGCACGTCTGCGCAGACGGTCGGGGCCATCGCCGAGCGTCTCGGCGATGTTCCACTCCAGATCGCGGCTCAGTTCTACCTTGCCGCCGCCTCCCACCTCTCGGCCGACTATCGCGGGACCGAACATCTCTCCCGCAAACTGATGCAATCGCTCCACGACCACCGGACCCGTGAGCGGTTCGGCCTCCTGACGTCTCCCGCCGTCTGGTCTCATGCCCAGTTGGCGCGCGCTCTCGCCGAACGCGGCGTCTTCGACGAGGGAAACGCTCACGGACAAGAGGCGATCCGGATCGCCGAAGCGCTCGATCACCCGTTCAGCGTCGTTGTGGGATGTCTCGATCTCGCGTATCTGAAGAGTGTCAGAGGCGAACTAAGCCAGGCCGTCCGACTGCTCGAGCGCGCGGTCGCCCAGTGCCGCGAGTGGAACATCACGAGTCACACTCCGATCGCCATGGCCGCGCTGGGGCACGTGTACGCGTGGTCGGGACGCATTGCGGAAGGCCTCTCCTGCCTGCAGCGGGCGCTGGCCGCCTATGAACGCGCAGGGATTGGGTATCACCACTCGCTCAGTGTCGGACAGCTCGGCGAGGCGTATCTGCTCGCCGACCAGCTCGAGAATGCCCGCGGCTGCGCCGACCGCGCCGTGAGCCTCGCTCGCGGGCGCGGTGAACGCGGCAATGAGGCGTGGGCTCTTCGCCTCCTCGGCGACATCGCCTCGCATCAAGTCCGCCCCGACGCGGCGACGGCCACGGCGCACTACGGTGCCGCGATGACCCTGGCTTCCGAGCTCGAGATGCGCCCGCTTGTGGCCCACTGCCACCTCGGCCTCGGCAGGCTCTACGGACGGATAGGTCAACCCGAGCAGGCGAAAGAGCAGCTGACCACAGCGACGGCGATGTACGGCGAGATGGGCATGACGTACTGGCTGGAGAAGCTCGAGAAGGGCACGTAAGGCATCATGCCGTCGCGAGCGCTCGCAGTCGTTCGACGTCGCGAATCGGCGGCTCGCCGACGTGAATGCGGTCAAAGACCACGAAGGAATTCACGGTAGGAAGCTCTCGAACCGCCGGGCGAACATCATCCTCGACGTGTTGCGCCAGGTCCTCGATCGCGCGGTCCTGCGCGGGTGGCTCACGCGGAACCCCGCGCGCGCCGTCAGCAAGCTGCGCGAAGACCGGGCGCCAATCGATCCGTTCTCGTTCGACGAGGTCAAGACGCTCCTTG
>QHSA01000170.1 GCA_003220315.1 Candidatus Rokuibacteriota bacterium | reverse complement strand
GATCAGAGCAAGCCCTACACCCCCCTGACCACGGACAATTCCGCGCTCGTTCTGGTCGACCATCAGGTCGGCCTGATGACCGGCGTCCGGGATTACGAGACCGGGGAACTCAAACATAACGTTGTCGCCCTGGCCAAGGCCGCCAAGGTGCTACGGATCCCAACCGTCGTCACCACCACGGCCCGCGACAGCATGTGGGGGCCGACCTTCCCCGAACTCGTGGAAGTGGTGGGAGGAGAGCACATCATCGATCGCTCCTCGGTCAACGCGTGGGACGATCCGAAAGTCGCGGCCGCCATCGAGGCGACCGGACGCAAGAAGCTGATCTTTGCCGGCATTTCGCTCGAGGTTTGCGCCGCCTTCCCGGCGATCACCGCGCTCGGCAAGGGCTATGACGCCTACGTTGCTGTCGATGCCTCGGGCACGTTCAGCGAGACTAAGCGTCAAGCGGGCCTGCTCCGCATGCAGCAGGCCGGCGTGATTCTCTCCGACTACGCTACGCTGATGGTCGAGATCCTCAAGGACAACGCCAGTCCGCTGGCCGGCCCCGTTTACGGCGCTCTCGACATGCCGTGGGCTGTGCTCGTCGGCCAGATCGCGGAGGCCTACGTCAAGTAAGCGCGATCGTCGCCGATCGGCGCGTGCCGACCGGCGAGCCTCTCCGGCGACCTAGCTCTTGACGGTGACGCTGATCTTCGCGCTCTCGTCGCTTGTATCGACTAAATCAGATCCACCTCAAACTTGAGCGCGTTTGATATCGGTGATTGCAGTTAAGCTGTGAGGGAGGAGCACCAGTGGCACGCAGACCAGGGACTCAGCGCCTTCGAGGGCGTGGTGCCAGCCGGAAGAACCAGGCGCTCCGGCGGTGGCTCGCGAGGTTCGCGGCCCAGCCCGATGATCGCGGCCAGCAGTGGTGGGAGGACTTCGACGCCATGCTGCGTGGCACGCGCATGCGCCTGCGTCCCATCGACGCCTGAGTGGCGCGCTTCGTCCTCGACACGAATATCATCAGTCAGATTCTCCGCCGGCCCTGGTGGGCCGTCACGGACTCGAACCGTGGACCCGCTGATTAAGAGTCAGCTGCTCTACCAACTGAGCTAACGGCCCGCGAACTCTCCTCGCGCAAATGACGCCAAGTGGTGCGCCCGGCAGGAGTCGAACCTGCGGCCTTTGGCTTCGGAGGCCAACGCTCTATCCAACTGAGCTACGGGCGCATCGTGCCGCACATATTCTCGTGTGGGGTGACCGATGGGAATCGAACCCACAACCCCTGGAGCCACAGTCCAGTGCTCTAACCAATTGAGCTACGGTCACCGCAGCAGTCGGGTCACCGCGACAAGACGCAAGCGATAATCCTACAGGACCGCCTGCGGGGAGTCTAGCCTTCCATCTCCCGTGGCGCGGGCCCGCCGTCCACGACGATCGTCTCTCCGGTCATCCACGAGGACGCGTCGGAGGCGAGGAAGATGCACGGGTATGCGATCTCCTCGACGCGGCCCCAGCGGCCCATGCCGACGCGCGCGGCGACCGCTTTATAGGTCTTCTCCGCCTCGGGGTCGGTCTTCGTCAGCACCTCGAGGTAGCCCTCGGTCTCGACGGGCCCCGGCGCGATGCAGTTCACCCGGACGCCCTTGCGCGCCCACGCCGTGCCCAGCTCACGCGTGAGCATGATGACGGCGGCCTTGGCCGCGCCGTAGTGCGACATCATCGTCGAGCCGTAGACGCCGGCGATCGACGCGATGTTGACGATGACGCCTCCGCCCTGGGTCATCATCTGCTTGCCGGCCCACTTGCAGCCGAGGAACACGCCGTTCAGGTTGATGCCGACGACCGTGTTCCAGCCGTTGATCGAGATGTCCTCGGGCTTCGCCCGGAACGAGGCGCCGGCGTTGTTCACCATGACGTCGAGTCGGCCGAGCTCCTGCGCGGTCCGCTCGACCATGGCCTTGACCTGATCTTCCTGCCGCACGTCCACGACCATCGCGAAGGAGCGGCGGCCGAGGTCGCGGATGGCCTTCACGACCGGCTCCAGGTGCTCGAGCTTGCGCGAGCAGATGGCGACGTCGGCCCCCGCCCTGGCGAACTCGATCGCGATGGACTTGCCGATGCCGGTCCCGCCGCCCGTGACGATCGCAATCTTCCCCTCGAGGGAGAACGCTGGTTTCGCCATGGCGGGGACGATACTCCAAGGGGCGGAGCGATGTCGAACGAAAACTCTCGAGCGGGTGGGCCCGCGGCGGCGGGCTACGGGGCGCGGTGGATCTCGTCGCTGAGGAGCGAACGGAGACGGCGCCTGAGACTATGCGGCATCTCCACGCGGCCGACCTTCGCCGTGAGCTCCGTCGTCTTCCGGTACGTCGCGAGGTAGGCGCGGCAGGGGGCACAGACCTCGAGATGCGCCTCGAGCCGCCCGAGCGCCCCCGGAATCAGCTCGCCGTCGAGATACTCGGCCAGCTTCTCGATCGCCTCCCGGCACGTCATGGCTGTCGGGACGCCGCTCCGGCCGCTCACGCCGAGGCGAGCTGCCACCGCGCTCGCTCCCGCGTCGCCAGGACGCGCGCCGGATCGCCGAGATCAGTCCACTCGACGCCGCTGACCGGGAGCACGGCGAGATCGGCCGGCCTCGCCTGGAGGACCTGCTTCGAGAAGTCGGTGGTGGGCAGGGCCACGTACACGGCGCGCGCCGCCTCCGCCTCCCACGGGGTGCCGAGCCGTGACACGAGCGGCGCGAACGCTTCCACGAGCTGCGGCATCGCGCCGCGGATGAGCCGTCCGAGCGTCCCCGGGTGGGCGACGATCACGAAGCTGTTCCAGAGGCATCCGGCCTGCGCCAGTCGCTCGGCCAGGGGCGCCGACGGCTTCTCCCAGAAGCGCCGCACTCCGTAGAGGGGCCAGGGCGACGGCCCGAGGAGCAGCTCCGAGGGCTCGATCCAGCCGTACTCGGTCTCGGGGCGAATGGGCTCGATCCCGAGGAGGATCACCCGGTCGGGCCGCGTCTGCGCGGCCTCGAGCGCGCCCTCGACGCGCGCCATGAAGGCGTCGTCGTCGGAGACGTAATGGTCACTCGGAAGGAGGACGACGGGGCGCTCCGGCGCGACGAGCGCGACCCGGTGCAACGCGTAGAGGATCGCCGGCGCTGTGCCGCGGCTCTCGGGCTGGACGACGACCGTGCCCGGGGCGGCATCGGCGAGCTCCGGGCGGTAGAAGCGCTCGTGCTTGCGTGTCACCACGGTGAAGAGGCTCCCGGGCGCGATGAGGCGGCGGGCGCGGCGGCGCGTCGCGGCGAGAAGGGTCTCCGCGCTGAGGAGGTGGCAAAATTGCTTTGGCCTGTCGTCTCCCGCGAGCTGCCACGTGAGGGAGCGGAGCCGCGTCCCGTCGCCGCCCGCCAGGACGACCGCCGAGTAGCCTCGAGTCATGCCCTTTAGACACCCGGGCCGCCGCCCGCGATTCGGGTTACTCGCCGCTCTGCTGCAGGAGCTTGGCGACGAGGCCCGTCCAGCCCGTCTGGTGGCTCGCGCCCACGCCGGCGCCGTTGTCGCCGTGGAAGTATTCGTAGAAGAGAACCAGGTCGCGCCAGTGGGGGTCCCGCTGGAGCGTTTCCGTCCCGCCGAAGACCGGCCGGCGCCCGTCCTTGCCGCGCAGAAAGATCCGGGTGAGCCGCCGCGAGAGCTCGCCGGCGACCTGCCAGAGGTTCAGCCGTACCCCGGACCCGGTCGGGCACTCGACCTTGAGAGTGTCGCCGTAGAAGTAGTGGAACTTCTGCAACGACTCGATGAGGAGGTAGTTCACGGGGAACCACACGGGGCCCCGCCAGTTCGAGTTGCCGCCGAAGAGCCCGCTCGTGGACTCGGCCGGCTCGTAGTCCACGCGGTGCTCCATGCCGTTCACGTCGAGCACGTAGGGATGATCCTTGTGGTAGCGCGACACGGCACGGATCCCGTGGGGTGAGAGGAACTCCGCCTCGTCGAGCATGAACCGCAACACGCGCGGGAACTGCGCCTGGGACACGATCGAGAGCAGCCGGCGCGGCCCCACGCCCGGCTTCGTGGCCACCTCGACATGCTCGCGGAACTCCGGGTGGTTGTCGATGAACCACTGCATCCGTCGCTTGAAGCCGTGGAGCTTCTCCACGATCTCCGGCTCGAGCGTCTCGACCGCGAAGAGCGGGATGAGCCCCACCATCGAGCGCACCTTGAGCGGACTGTTGTCACCGTCGGTGTGGAGCACGTCGTAGTAGAAGCCGTCGCCCTCGTCCCAGAGGTTGATGCCTTCGCCGCCGAGGTCGTGCATGGCGTGGGCGATGTAGACGAAGTGCTCGAAGAACTTCGACGCCACGTCCTCGTACGCCGGGTCCTCCTTCGCCAGCTCGAGCGCGATCGCCAGCATGCTCAGACAGTACATCCCCATCCACGACGTCCCGTCCGACTGCTCGATGTGCCCCCCCGTCGGGAGCGGTGCGGACCGGTCGAACACGCCGATGTTGTCCAGGCCGAGAAAGCCCCCCTGGAAGACGTTCTTCCCCTCGGCGTCCTTCCGGTTCACCCACCACGTGAAGTTCAGGAGCAGCTTGTGGAACACCCGCTCCAGAAACGCCCGGTCCCCCCGGCCCCGGAGCCGCCGCTCGATCCGGTACACCCTGAGCGCCGCCCACGCGTGGACCGGCGGGTTCACGTCCCCGAACGCCCACTCGTACGCCGGGATCTGGCCGTTCGGATGCATGTACCACTCGCGCAAGAACAGGACGAGCTGTGTCTTGGCGAAGTCGGGGTCGATCAGCGCGAGCGGAATCATGTGGAACGCGAGGTCCCACGCCGCGTACCACGGGTACTCCCACTTGTCCGGCATCGAGATGACGTCCTCGTTGTAGAGGTGGAGCCACTCGTGGTTCCGCCCCTGCAAGCGCTCTGGAGGGGGCGGCGGGCACGCGGGATCGCCCTCGAGCCAGCGCCGGACGTAATAGTGGTAGAACTGCTTGGACCAGAGCAGCCCCGCGAACGCCTGGCGCATGACGCTCTTGGCATCGTCCGAGAGCTGCTTCGGGATCACCGTCGCGTAGAACTCGTCCGCCTCGCCCAGGCGCTGGGCGAATACGACGTCGAAGTCCTTGCCGAATGTGCGCCCTGGGATCGGCGTGTTAGCGAGTCGCAGGCGCACCGCGACGCTCTGCCCGGCGGCCAGGGTCATCCGGTAGCGCGCCGCCGCCTTCGTGCCGACGGCCGCGGGGTTGACCGCGTCTTGTTCCCCATCGACGACGCAAGCGTTGATGCCGTCCTTCACGTACGGGCTCGGGTTCGCCTCGCCCCAGAGCCGCTCGCCGTTCGTCTCGTTCTCGGTGAAGAGGAGCTCGGGCGCCCCCTCGCAGTAGAGCCAGCGTGGGCCGAGCGCCTCGTGCTCGGTCTCGATGAGCGCGTGGTCCGCGACCGCGCGGCCGGCGCGAAGGACGGGGCGCGTGGCGGAGGCATCCCAGGACCAGGTGTTGCGAAACCACACCGTCGGGAGGAGGTGCAGCTCTGCGGCCTCGGGGCCGCGATTCGTCGCGGTGATCCGGATCAGGAGGTCGTCGGGCGCCGCCTTCGCGTACTCGACCAGCACGTCGAAGTAGCGGTCCCCCTCGAAGACGCCCGTGTCCATCAGCTCGAACTCGGGCGCGCGCCGGTCCCGCCGCCGGTTCTCCTCGACGAGTCTCGAGTACGGAAACTCCGCCTGCGGGTACTTGTAGAGGAACTTCATGTAGGAGTGCGTCGGCGTCGAGTCGAGATAGAAGTAGTACTCCTTCACGTCCTCGCCGTGGTTGCCCTCGCTTCCGGTCAGCCCGAACAGCCGCTCCTTCAGGAGCGGGTCTCGACCGTTCCAGAGGGCCAGGGCGAAGCAGAGCCGGCCGTGGTTGTCGGTGATCCCACCGAGCCCGTCCTCGCCCCACCGGTAGGCGCGCGAGCGCGCGTGGTCGTGGGGGAAGGAGTCCCAGGCGGTGCCGTGGGGGCTGTAGTCCTCGCGCACCGTGCCCCACTGGCGCTCGGCGAGGTAGGGTCCCCAGCGCTTCCAGTGGGCGGTCCGTTCTTCTGCTTCCTTGAGCCTGGCCTCTTCCCGGGTCATGCGATCGTGCCTCTCCACCTCTAGATTACGCCATCGGGTCCCCAGGGCCCCCGAGCCGCGCCTCGATCAGCTGCTCGAAGAACCCGCGCAGCGGTGGCAGATTCGAGAAGAGGGCCTGGAAGGCGTCGCGGTCTACCGCCAGCACGTTGACGCCCGTCAGGCTCCGGACCGTCGCCGACCGTGCCTGCTCGCTGACGAGCGCAATCTCGCCGAAGCACTCGCCCGGGCGCAGCCGGCGGAGCACGACGTCGCCCTGGCCGGGCACGCGCTTCGTCACCTCCACCTCGCCGTCCACCAGGACATAGAGCACGTCGCCCCGGTCCCCCTCGCGGAAGATGATCTCGTCCGGCTCGAAGTGCGCGCGGCGAATGCCCTCGGGATGCTCGGTCTTGAGCTGGGTGATGTCGGGGGGCAGGATCAGGTCGAGCGTCCAGTCGGTCGCGACCCGGATCTTGCGGTCGAGCCCCGGGAGCTTCATCAGATAGATCGTCCGCCAGAGCCACCACGCGAGGAATCCGGAGAGCTTCATTCCGAAGACCTCGGCGACCGCCGAGTGGTGGCCGAGCGAGCCCATCTTTCCGAGCGCCTTGAACGAGAAGTCCCGCTTCGCCCCGCCCCGGATCGCCGCGGCGATGTTCTCCGCGGCGCACTTGGCCTGGCGCGTCGCGTGCTGGGCGGTCGGCGGGCAGGGCTCGCCGCTCTTCGCGTCCACGACCCACGCACAGTCGCCCACGGCCCAGACGTCAGGATGGTCGGGCAGCTGCAGGTGCCGGTCGACGACGATCCGGCCCTTCTCCTTCTTCACCTGGAGCTCGGCCACGAGCGGGTTCGGCGCCGAGGGCACCGTGCTCACGAGCGTCCGCGTCGGGATGCGCTCGCCACCGACCAGGAGCGCGGCGTCCGCCGTCGCGCCGTGAAGCCGCGTGTTGAGCCTGATCTCCACGCCGCGCTTCACGAGGAGCCGCTGGGCGAACTCGGCGAGCGACTTCGGCAGCTCGGGGAGGATGAGCCCCTGGGCGTGGAGGAGGATGACGCGGATCTCCTCCCGCATGACGTTGCGGAAGGCTCTCGCCGCCGTCCGTACGAAGTCGTTCAGCTCGGCGACCGCCTCGACCCCCGAGAACCCGCCGCCGGCCACGACGAACGTCAGGAGGGCCTGGCGGACGGCCGGGTCGCGCTCGATGTCGGCTTCCTCGAGGGTGTGGATGATGCGGTTCCGGAGCGCCAGCGCATCGCCGAGGTACTTGAACGGCAGCGCGTGCTCGGCGAGCCCCGGCTGGCCCGCGAAGCTCGTGACGTTGCCGAGCGCGATCACGAGGTGGTCGTACTCGAGCGCGCACTGGCGCGAGCCGAAGCCCGCGGCTGCGGACACCCGTTTCCGGTTGAGCTCGATCTTCTCCACGCCGCGCGTGTAGAGGTTCGTGCTCGGGCAGAGGCGCCGGATCGGCGTGATCGTGTCGAGGATCCCGATACTCCCCGAGATCACCTCCGGCAGCATCGGCTGGAAGACGATGTAATTGTCGCGGCTGACGAGCCCGAGCTCGACGCGGCCTTCCCGGAGCTCGCGCTTGAGAAGCTTCTCGAGGGTCAGCGCCGTATAGACGCCGCCGAAACCGCCGCCGAGGATGAGGACCCGCACGCCCACACGTCTAAGACACGGCCGGGCGCGCGGCCGGTGCGCCTGCCGGCGACCCTTGCCAACCGGACACGAGCGATCGGGTCAGCTCCTCGCGGAGGGCCATGCGCGCCCGATGGAGCCGGGATTTCACGGATCCGACCGACTCACCGATCAACTCGGCGACCTCCTCGTTCGAGAGCTCTTCGACGTCCCTGAGGGTCAGCACCGCCCGGTAGCGCTCGGGCAGCGCGTCGAGCGCCCGTTCCAGCGTCTGGCGCGCCTCACCCGCGAGAAGCTCACGCTCCGGATTCTGCGACCAGTCCGCCAGCAGGAACGAGCGGTCGCCCTCGCGGTGGCCGTCCTCCTTGAACGCCGGCAGGTGCCCTTCGAGCGAGGTCTCGAGCTCGTGCCGCTTGCCGCGGCGCTTGTTGAGGGCGGAGTTCGTCGTGATCCGGTAGATCCAGCTCCCCAGGGCCGAGCGTCCCGCGAAGGTGGCGCACTTCGTCGCGACCGTCAGGAAGACGTCCTGGACAACCTCCTCCGCGTCGCCCTGATCCCGTGTGATGCCGAAGGCGAGCCGATAGACGCGCGTGGCGTACTCGCTCATCAGCGCCTCGAGCGCCGAGGCGTCGCCACCCTGGAGCCGCTCGACGAGCCGCGTCTCCTCGCTCACCGGCATCCCCGGGCCCGGAGCTGCTCGGCGACGAACGCCGAGCAGTCGAGCGCCACGCCCCGCTGGGAGAGCATGCAGAGCAGCTCGAGCCCGGTGGGATCCACGAAGGCGACCTCCGAGAGGTCGAGCGCCAGCCCTCTTCCGTCGACGAGCGCCCGCTCGCACGCGAGTCGGAGCTCGGCCACCCAGGGGCCGATCACTCGCCCCGCGACCTTGAGCCGCGGGCATCCATTCGCCGTCCTGATCGATTCGATCTTGAGCATCTGGCGTGACTCAACACTGACCTGTCGCAAGTCACGTGCCGTTCGCAGGCGGAGAGGGATCCTTGTCTGGAGTGCACTTTGCCGCCTCGAGGGCGGCAAGAATGTGACTTCGCTCGACCGCTTCCAGCGCGGCATCGAGCCCGAGCGACGCCGGCGCGGGCGGGGCGGGGCTTGCCGACTCGGGTCGGGCGCGCGCCCCGTCCGCGTCGAGCGGGGCGCCGGCGGGCAGGAGCTCGGATCCCAGCTCGAGACTCGGTCCACTCGAGAGCACGACCGCGCGCTCGATGACGTTCTGAAGCTCGCGGATGTTCCCCGGCCACGGGTAGGCCATCAGGCGATCCAGGGTCTCTTTGGAGACCGCCTCGACACGCTTGCCAAACTTCCTGGCGAAGCGGGACACGAAGAACGTCGCGAGCTGCGGGATGTCGGTCCGGCGCTCGCGTAGCGGCGGTACCTCGATCGGGAAGACGTTGAGCCGATAGAAGAGGTCCGCACGGAAGCGGCCGGCCCGGACGGCCTCGGCCAGGTCGCGGTTGGTCGCGGCGATCACGCGCACATCCACGCGCAGCGACCGGCTGCTTCCGACCGGCTCGAACTCGCGCTCCTGGAGGACCCGCAGCAGCTTCACCTGGGTCTCGAGCGGCAGCTCGCCGACCTCGTCGAGGAAGAGCGTTCCGCCGTCGGCCAGCTCGAAGCGGCCGACACGCCGGTCGATGGCGCCCGTGAACGCGCCTTTCACATGGCCGAAGAGCTCGCTCTCGACGAGGCCCGCGGCGATGGCGCTGCAGTTCACCTTCACGAGCGGCCGGCCGCGGCGGGTGCTCCGATCGTGGATCGCGCGCGCGACGAGCTCCTTGCCGGTGCCCGTCTCGCCGGAGACGAGCACGGTCGTGTCGGCGGGCGCGACCTGGTCGACTTTGCGGAGCGCGGCGAGGAGCGCCAGGCTCGATCCGACCATCTCGACGAAGTTGTGCTCGCGATGGATCTCTTCCTGCAGGTACACGTTCTCGTGCTCGAGCCGTGCCTTGAGCGCGGCGATCTCCTGGTACGCCTTCATATTCTCGAGGGCGAGCGCGATCTGGCCCGCGGCGTCCCGGAGGAATTCGGCGTCGGCCTCCGAGTACTGGTTGGGCTTCACGCTCGCGACCGCGAGCGTTCCGATCGCGGTGGACCGGACGACGAGCGGCACGATCACGTAGGACCGAACGCCGTCCTCGAGGGCGCGGTCCTCCATCGGGTACTGACGCTCCTTCGCAAGGTCGTGCCGGAGGAGGGACCGCTGGGTCTTGAACACCCGGCCGACGTGGCTCTCGCCGGACGGCATCTCGAGGCCGACCGTGAAGTACGACGTCGACAGCGACGATTCGAGGACGAACAGCCGCAGGACGTCGCGCTCGGGATCGTGCAGGAAGACGGCGGTCCGGTCAAAGGCCACGACGCGGCGGAGCGCCTGGGCGATCGCGTGGAAGAGCGCGTCCTGCGTGAGGTTCGAGATGACGGCGTTGTTGATCTCGAGCAGCGTGCGGTAGCGCGCCGCCGCTCCCACCGTCGCGTCGGGTCGAGGCGGAGTGTCCATGCCAGGCGCCGATTCTAGCGCAGACGGGCGCGGACGTCAGGGGCCCGTGTCCGGCCGCGACTCTCTCTGGGGCGGAGCGAGTCGCTCCGGTCGGCCGACTGGCTCACATCCCGCCGCCGCCACAACTACCGCCGGCCCAGTCGAATGAGAGCACCTGCACGCGGTAGCTGGCCGCGTCGGACACGGACGCGCGGAAGTAGGCCCGGCCATCCATCGGGACCCCGCCGAGCACCCACACCGTCGAGCTGGCAACGACCTTGCCGGAGACGTCGAGGCGCTCGATCTGAAGGCGCATGTGCTCCGCGTTCCGCGGACCCGTGTTGTAGACGTAACCCTCGACCGCCGGCCCCTTCCTTCCCCGCGTCGCCTCCCACTCGAGGCGGAAGTAGCGCTCGACGCTCTGGGGGGCATAGATCTGCGCCGAGACTCCGGCAGCGCCCGTGAGGAGCGCCGCGACCGTGAAGGCCACAATTCGTCGCCGCATCGCCGTTCCTCCCTCTGTAAGCTTAGAATTCAGAACCAGCGGCGGCGGTTCCGCGCGAGGGAGATCGTCGCCTGTTCGCTGACGCGGGACCATACCACGGCGCGCCCTCCCGCTCCGTGCGGTCGCCGGTCAACGCCCCTGGACGACCGCGCGGAGCGCCGCAAGGGCGTCGCTGGCAGAATCCGCTGTAGAGCTACCCGGGCTGGCCTGCGAACCGTGGACGCACCCGGGGGTGTCAAAACGGTGCGGACTGTCTTGAAATCGCCCGCGGCCCGTCGTATTGATGGACTCCTCAGTCATCGGATACGGACAGAGGGCCGCCCGATGATTTCACACGTTTTTGACAACCGAGCCTCTCGCCGCAGGGATACTCGGGCGCACGCGGAGGCGACTTGCGGATTAGCGTGGTGATCCCGGCGTTGAACGAAGAGGCGGCGATCGGCGGCGTCGTCCGTGAGGTGCCGCGCGACCTCGTCGACGAGATCATCGTCGTGGACAACGGCAGCACCGACCGCACCGCGGAGATCGCCGCCGCCGCCGGCGCCCGGGTTGTCCGGGAGCCGACCCGTGGCTACGGCGCCGCCTGCCTGGCCGGCGCACTGGCGGCCGGTGACACGGACATCCTCGTCTTCCTCGACGGGGACCGCAACGAGGACCCGGCCGAATTGCCGCTGGTGTTGGGCCCGGTGCTCGCGGGCGAGGCCGATCTGGTCCTCGGCGCGCGCGTGCGGCGCGGCGCCTCGCGGGGCACGCTCACGCTCCAGCAGCGGTTGGGCAACCGCGTCGTGACGGCGCTCGTGCGCGCGCTCTACGGTCTGAGCCTGACCGACATCGGCCCGTTCCGCGCGATTCCCGCCCGCGCTCTTCGCGACCTCGGCATGGAGCACAAGACCTACGGCTGGCCCGTGGAGATGGTAGTCAAGGCGGCACGGCGCGGGTATCGGATCGTCGAGGTACCGGTGAGCTGTCGCCAGCGCCTGGGCCGCTCGAAGGTTGCCGGGACGCTCAAGGGCAGCCTGCTCGCGGGCTATCATCTCCTCCTCACGACCGTGCGGTACGCGTGGAGACGCTAGCGCCATGGCCTTTTCCGTCGGCATCGGTCTCACGAACGAGTGCAATCTCAGGTGCCCGCACTGCTATCGGCCGGACATGGTGGTGCAGCGCCTGACGCTCCGGGACGTCCAGCAGGTCTGTGAGAGCCTGCCGGCGCGCTCGGTGAACCTCGGCGTCGGCGAGAACGGACTCCACGCCGAATACGAAGCGATCCTCGACTATCTGTGCGCGCGCGCGCTCAAGACGAGCATCACCTCCAACGGCCTGAGCATCCAGGCGCTCGACGACGCCGCGCTCAAGCGCTTCCACAGTGTCGAGGTCTCGCTGGACTTTCCCACCGAGCGCGACCACGATGCCTTTCGGGGGGCCGGCAACTGGCGGACGGTCATGGGCGCTCTCGGGCGCTGCGTGGAGCTCGGCGTGCCGGTCACGGTGACATCGGTCATGATGAGCGTCAACTACGACCGGCTCGCCGACCTCGCGCGCCTGGCTGCCGGCTTCGGCGCCCACCTCCGCGTCAATATCTATCAGCCCGCGAAGACCGACCGCTTCACGCTGACCTACGAGCAGTTCTGGCGAGGCTTCCGGCTCCTCTCGGCGGCAACGCGCCTCGTCGCCACCACCGAGCCGGTGCTGGCGGCGACCCTCGAGATGCCCGACTTCGCGGGACCGGGGTGCGGCCGCTCCACCGTCCGTGTCGCGCCCGACGGCCGCGTGCTGCCGTGCACGTACTGGCCCGAGAGCAGTCTCACGCTGGCGGATCTCGCCCGCCTCGGTGGCGCCATCGTTGAGACCGCGGAGTTCGTCGAGGCGCGCCGGGTGCCGGCAGCCTGCCGGGACTGTCCCTGCCGCGGCGGCTGCGCGGGCCGGCGCGCGCTGACGGGTCGGCTCGACGCCCCCGACCCGTACTGTCCCTTCGCCCGCAGCGACCGGATCGCCCTCGACTGGGAGCGGACGAAGCGCGAGGATCTCCCGAAGACGGCCAGCGCCTGCACCACGGTCGTCTCGGCACGCTGAGACAAGGCGCCATGGCCACCCCCAGCCGCCCGCCCGTGGTCCCCACGCTGCCGCGGTCGCTCTATCTCGAGACGACCAATCGGTGCGATTCGAAATGCCAGACGTGCCTCCGCACCTTCCGGAGCCTCGAGCCGCCGGCCGACCTCACGCTGGAGCAGGTCCGAGCGATCGCGGAGCAGTTCCCGCTCCTCGAGCGGGTGGTGCTGCACGGGATCGGCGAGCCGCTCCTCAACGCGGAGATCTTCGCGATCGTCGCGTACCTGAAATCCCGTGCGGTGACCGTGCTCTTCAACTCGGACGCCATCAGCCTCACGGCCGGGCGCGCCCTCAGACTGATCGAGAGCGGGCTCGACGAGTACCGGGTCTCGCTGGACGCGGCGACGCGGCAGACGTATCGGAGGCTCCGCGGCGTCGACCAGTTCGATCGCGTGCTGGCGAACGTACGACGGCTCGTCGAACTCGAACGGGAGCAGCGCCGATCGGCGCCGCGTGTCTCGCTGTGGTTCACGGCCTCGCGGGCCAACCTCCACGAGCTCCTGGCCTTCGTCCGACTGGCGGCGGACCTCGGCGTCCATGACGTCTACGTGCAGCGGCTCGTGTTCAACGGGCTCGGACTCGCCACCGCGGAAAACGCGCTGCACGGCCGGCTCCAGCGGCAAGAACAGGAGTTGCTCGATCAGGCCGAGGGGCTGGCGCGCGAGCTCGGCCTCGCGCTCAGCGCCTCGGGGCTGACCACGCCGCTCGTGAGCCTCCAGGGGGGAGCGCCGAGCCTGCGGCCATGGGCCGGGTGCCAGCGACCGTGGACCTTGAGCTACGTGACCGCCAACGGCAACGTGCTCCC
>QHSA01000148.1 GCA_003220315.1 Candidatus Rokuibacteriota bacterium | reverse complement strand
CCTGGCGCCCACGCTCGGCGCTCGGCGACAGGCGTTCCGGCCCGCACCCAGCAACGGCAAGCGCGACCGCCAGCAGAGCGGAGCTATACGGCGCCTTTCTCAGGCCACCCACGGAGTGTTCTGTCCTCGCGGCCCCGCGACAACGCCCCCGCTCCAACGACCACGCTCCGGCGACATCGCTAGAGCAGGTCGTGCAGCAAGGCGCGCTTCGTCGCGTCCGAGAGTACCGTCCGCGCACGCTCGTTGGGGTGCTCGACGACCAGGGTCACCTCGGCGTCGCGAAAGGTCCGTCGCGCCTCGGGCGGGAGCTTGAAGCGCGCGAAGTGGACGGCGGCGAGCTTCCCGCGCTCCTCGTCGGAGTGGCCGGTCTCGAAGTCGCCCACGACGACGTGCGGCCCGACCGTCAGCCTCACGTAGTCGCGCGTGTCGATGCCGAGGAGCTTGTCCAGGACGGGCTTGATCTGCAACGCCTCGCTGATCTCGATGAGCATCGTCGCCGCGAGCTCACCCGGCCCGGGCAGGAGCGTGTTGTAGACCCCGACCTCCTCCGCGATCTTCGCCTCGTCCACGATGCGCTCGGCGCGGACCATCTCCTGGATCTGGAACCAGACGGTCTCCCGGTTCTCGAAGACGAACGTGAGATAGCGGCCCACGGAGACACGGCGGCGCTTCTTGAGCTCGATGAGCTCGCGCCGCCGCGCGTCGCGCACCTTCTCGTACTCGACGAGGTTCAGGATCTCGGACGTCTCGAGCTGCCTCACGGATCACTCCTCGAGACCGTACGCCGCGGCGAGGACCCGGATCGGGTGCTTCGCCTGCCGGCCGGTCCCCTGCTCGATCTGAAGCGCCGCGAGCGGGCAATCGGTCGCGGTCACGGGGGCGTCGGCGCGCGTGATCGCGTCGAACAGGGGCTTGGCCAGCTTCAGGGAGAGCTCGTGGTACTGCGTCTTGAAGCCCCAGGTCCCGTCCACCGCCGAGCATTTCTCCACCACGTCGACCGTGGCGCCCGGGATCAGACGCAGGACGTCCGCGGATTTGTGCCCGATGTTCTGCGCGCGGAGATGGCACGGCACGTGGTAGGTCACCGCGCCGACCGGCTGCGTGAAACGCGTGTCGAGCTTCCCCTCGGCGTGGAGCGCGGCCAGGTACTCGAAGAGGTCACGCGTGTTGCGGGCGACGAGCTTGGCGTCGTCACCGCCGTCGAGCCACGGGTACTCCTGCTTGAGCATGTAGCTGCACGTAGGGCCGGGCACCACGATCGTCCGCCCCTCGCGCACCGCGGCCGCGAGGCTCCTGACGTTGTCCCGGATGAGGGCCCGGGCCTGGTCGACCGCGCCACCGTCGAGGTAGGGCATCCCGCAGCAGCGCTGCGCCGGCACGCTCACGTCCACGCGGTTCCGCTCGAGCACGCGCACGGCCGCGCGCCCCGTCGCCGGCTCGTTGTATTCCACCGTGCACGTATGAAACAGGGCGACTTTGAGAGCCGCGGGCACCCGGGCTGGCGCCACGCCCGCCGCGCTTGCGCGATCGCCTGTCACCCGGGCTGGCGCCACGCCCGCGGCGCTTGCGCGATCCCCTGGCGCCCGGGCTGGCGCCACGCCCGCCGCGCTCGCCCGATCCGCGGTCATCGCGTTCCGCGCGGAGGAGCCCCCCCCGGCTCCCCCGCGCTGGTCGCGCGACTTGAACCACTGACTGAAGGTCTGGCGGTGAAACTTCGGCAGGGTGCGGCCCTTGTGGATGCCGGCGACGGCGTGCATGAACGCCCGATGGACCGCCAGCTCGTTCAGCCAGTTCGAGAGCGGCGCGGCGAGGCGTCCGAGCTTGCCGACGAGCTCCGTGTTGCCGAGCATCCTGTCTTGAAGACTCACGCCGTTGGCGCGTGCGTCCGCCGCGCGCGCCCGCAGCATCAGCCGCGGGAAGTCGACCTCCCACCGGTGCGGCGGCGTGTACGGGCAGTGGTTGAAGCAGAGCTTGCACTGGTAGCAGAGGTCCACGACTTCCTTGACGTCGCGCGCCGGCAGCTTCTCGACATCGCCGTCGACGGCGTCCACGTCCAGCCGGTCGAAGAGGACCTTGAACGACGGGCAGAGCGGCAGGCAGCGGCGGCAGCCGCCGCAGATATCGTAGACGCGCCGGAGCTCCGTGTCGACGGCCGACCGGTCCCAGAACTCCGGCGAATTGAGATCGAGAGATGCCATCAGCGTCGATGTGGCGCTGTGCCGGCTGGCGGCGTGGGGGCACGCCAGGGATCGAAGGGACCCGTTCCCGCCAACTGGCCACGGACCCCGCGTCCCCAGATGGAGCCCAGCCGCATCGGGGCAGCGGGCGCGTGCCGCGTGGTCCCGCGATCCCTGGCGCGCCCGCGCGCCGCCAGTCGAGCGCGAGCGCTAGATCGCCTCCGCCGGCTCCTTGCCAGCGATCTGCTTGAGGCCTTTGTTGAACCGGCCCGCGTGCGACTTTTCCGCCTTGGCGAGCGTCTCGAACCACTCCGCGAGCTCGGCGAAGCCTTCCTCCCGCGCGGTCTTGGCCATGCCCGGGTACATCTGGGTGTACTCGTACGTCTCGCCGGCGACCGCGGACCTGAGGTTCTTCTCGGTCTTGCCGATCGGCTCGTCCGTGACCGGATCGCCGACCTCTTTCAGGAAGTCGAGGTGCCCGAAGGCGTGGCCGGTCTCGGCGTCCGCCGTGTCCTTGAAGAGGCCCGCCATGTCGGGGAACCCTTCGATGTCGGCGACGCGCGCGAAGTAGAGGTAGCGCCGGTTCGCCTGCGACTCGCCGGCGAACGCCTCCTTCAGGTTCGTGTGACTCTTGGTGCCCTTGAGGCTCTTGCCTGCCATGATTCATTTCCTCCTTTGTCCCGTGACGGGAGATCGACCGCCTGGCCGGCGGCACGCGCCGCACCGGCCGTAGAACTCGGTGCGGTGATTCAACACCTCGAAGCCGGTGCGTGAGGCGACGCGGGCCCGCACCGCCCGGTCCGCGCGGGCCGGCACGTCGTAGATGCGGCCGCAGGCGACACACGTGAAGTGGTCGTGCGACGCCGTGTTGCCGTCGAAGCGCACACCGGAGGGATCGGCGCGCTCCGTCAGGACCCCCTCGGCGGCGAGCGTTCGGAGATTTCGATAGACCGTCGCCAGGCTCACGCGCGGCAACCGCCGTCGCACGCGCCGGTAGACGAGCGCCGCGGTCGGGTGCGCGTCGGTGGCGCGGACGACCTCGAGGATGATCCGGCGCTGTCGCGTCAGCCGGAGGCCCCGGGCGTGGAGCGTGGCGTCGAGCGCGAGCGCAGCGACATTTTTAGTAATCATTATCAACAATCGGACGCAGTGTACCCGGTGCGCGCGCGGCTGTCAACCATGACCCGGCGCGCTGGCGCGTGGTGTCGGGTTCCGCTAGACTACCCACCTCAGGAGGACCGCTCGAATGGCCCAGCCCTCTGGGCTCCGGATCCGCGGAGCCCGGCAGAACAACCTCAAGAACATCTCGCTCGAGATTCCACACGACCGGCTCACGGTCGTGACCGGTGTGTCCGGCTCAGGGAAGTCGTCGCTGGCGTTCGACACGCTCTTCGCCGAGGGGCAGTGGCGGTACATCGAGTCGCTGTCCACCTACGCGCGCATGTTCCTCGACCGGGTGGACCGCCCCGACGTCGACGGGATCGAGCAGATCCGGCCCGCCGTCGCCCTCGAGCAGAAGAATCCGGTGCGGACGGCGCGCTCGACGGTCGGGACCGCCACCGAGGTCTACGACTATCTACGACTGCTCTACGCGAAGATCGGGCGCGTCCACTGCCCCGCGTGTGGCGCGGCCGCGGCCTCGCACTCGCCCGAGACGATCGTCAGCTCGCTCCTCAGCGAGCACCCCGGCGCGCGGGCGCTGATCATGTTCGGGCTCGCCGTGCCCGGAGGGCTCCCGCCCGCGGAGCTGTGGACGAGCCTGAACCGGCGCGGGTTCGCGCGCGTGCGCGTGAACGGCACGATCCACGACCTGGCATCGCCGCCGCCCGTGGACCTCTCCGAGCCCCGGACGATCTCGGTGGTCCTGGACCGCGTCGTGCTCGAGTCCGCTCACCGCACACGGATCGCCGAGTCGGTCGAGGCGGCGCTGCGGGAGGGTGGCGGGCAGGTCGAGGTCGAGGTGCTCGACGGGCCCACGCGCGCCTTCGCCGAGGACTTCCGCTGCGGCGGCTGCGGGTCGGCGCTCGAGCGGCCGCAGCCGCTCCTCTTCTCGTTCAACCACCCGCTCGGCGCCTGCCCCGAGTGCAAGGGCTTCGGCAACATTTTGCGGTACGACGAGGCGCGCGTCGTCCCCGATCGGAGCAAGAGCCTGGCCGACGGCGCCGTCGAGCCCTGGACGCATCCCTCGGGCAAGTGGTATCAGCGCCAGCTGCTGAAGGCCGCGCGCCGGCACCAGCTCGACACCGACGCGCCCTGGGAGACGCTTCCCGCCAAGGCGCGCGCGCTCGTCTACGAGGGCGACGGGAGCTTCCCCGGCATCCAGGGGTTCTTCGAGGAGGTCGAGTCGTACCGTTACAAGCTCCACGTGCGCGTCTTTCTGTCGCGCTACCGGAGCCAGTCCCCGTGCCCGACCTGCCGCGGCGCGCGGCTCAAGCCCGCCGCGCTCGCCGTGCGGGTCGGCGGCCTCACGATCGCCGAGTTCACCGCGCTCACCGTCGACGCGGCGGCGCGTCTGCTCGGGGACCTCGCACTCACGGCCTGGGAGGCGGTCGTCGCCCGTGAGATCCTGCGCCAGCTCAACGCCAAGCTCGGATTCCTGCTGCGGGTCGGGCTCGGCTACCTCACCCTCGCGCGTCAGACGCGCACCTTGTCGGGGGGAGAAGCCCAGCGGATCAATCTGGCCAATCAGCTCGGCTCACAGCTCGTCGGCACGCTCTACGTGCTCGACGAACCGTCGATCGGCCTGCACCCGCGCGACACGATGCGCCTCGTGGAGCTCTGTCGCGAGCTCGCCCGGGCGGGAAACACCGTCGTCGTGGTCGAGCACGACCGCGAGTTCATCGCCGCCGCGGATCACGTCGTCGAGCTCGGGCCGGGCTCGGGCGAGCGGGGCGGCGAGATCGTCTTCGCCGGCCCGCAGGCGGAGTTCCAGCGGGCGACGCGCTCGCTCACCGCGCGTTACGTCACCGGACGCGAGTCGATCCCGATCCCGCCCGTGCGCCGCGCCGGCCGGCGCCACCTCGTCCTCGTGGGCGCGCGCGAGCACAACCTCAAGGACGTGACGGTCAGGATTCCGCTCCACACGCTCACGGTCGTCAGCGGCGTGTCGGGCTCCGGCAAGTCCACGCTCGTCCACGACACGCTCTACCGCGCCGTCGCGCGCGCGTTCAAGACCGAGTTCACGCCGCCCGGCGTCTACGACGCCCTCACCGGCCTCGAGTACGTGAAGGGGGTCCGCCTGATCGACCAGGAGCCGATCGGCCGGACGCCGCGCTCGAACCCCGTGACCTACGTCAAGGCGTTCGACGAGATCCGGAAGCTCTACGCCGCCCTCCCCCGGGCCCGGGCGCTCGGCCTCGACGCCGGCGCGTTCTCGTTCAATGTGCCGGGCGGGCGGTGCGAGTCGTGCCAGGGCGACGGCTTCCAGAAGCTCGAGATGTACTTCTTCGAGGACGTGTACGTGACCTGCCAGGAGTGCGAGGGGCGGCGATACCGGCCCGACGTCATCGCCGTGAAGCACCGCGGGCGCACCATCAGCGACGTGCTCCACATGACCGTGGACGACGCCGTCGAGTTCTTCGCGGCCCAGGCGGGGCTCGCCCGGCGGCTCCGCGTGCTCCAGGACGTCGGCCTCGGCTACCTGCGCCTGGGCCAGCCCGCCACGACCCTCTCGGGGGGCGAGGCGCAGCGTCTCAAGATCGCCGCCGAGCTCGGTGCGCGCGCGGCGAGTGAGATGTTGTACATCATGGACGAGCCGACGACCGGGCTCCACCTCGACGACATCAAGAAGCTTCTGGGCGTGCTCAATCGCCTCGTGGACGCCGGCAACACGATCCTCGTCGTCGAGCACCATCTCGACGTCATCAAGTCCGCGGACTACGTCGTCGACCTCGGCCCGGAGGGGGGCGACGAGGGCGGTGAGATCGTCGCCGAGGGGACGCCGGAGGCGGTGGCTCAGACGCCCGGCTCGTACACGGGCAAGTTCCTCGCGGAGGTGCTCCCGAAGCTCAACGGCAAGAACGGCCGCGCCTGACCGTGCGCGTCTTCTACGGCTGGATCGTCGTCGCTGGCGCGTTCCTCGTCCTCTTCGTCGCCTACGGCGCCCAGTACTCGTTCGGGGTCTTCTTCGACGCGCTCCTCCGGGAGTTCGGCTGGAGCCGCGCGAGCCTCTCTGGCGCGTTTTCCGTCTACGCCGTCGCCTACTGCGTCGTCGGCTTCCCCGCCGGGCGGCTCACCGACCTCTGGGGCCCGCGGGTCGTGATCGCCGCCGGCGGGCTTTTCCTGGGCGTGGCGCTCGCCGGCATGTCGCTCGTCGCCGAGTTGTGGCAGCCATACGTTCTCTACGGCCTCGTGGCTGCGCTCGGCATGGGCACGGCGTACGTGCCGTGCAACACGACGGTCGTGAAGTGGTTCGTCGCCCGGCGCGGTCTCGCCGTCGGCCTCGCCTCGAGCGGCGCGAGCGTCGGCACCTTCGCGCTGCCGCCGCTGGCCCAGCTCCTGGTGACCGCGGTCGGCTGGCGGACGGCATACGTCGTCTTCGGCGTCGGGATCTTCGTCCTCGTGAACCTCGTGGCTCAGGTGATGCGGCGCGACCCCGAGAGCCTCGGCCTCTCCCCCGACGGGGCGCGCCGTCCCCCCGTCCCCGCGGCCGGCGCCGACGACGGCGTCGGGCCCTTGACGCGCGCGATCCGGACACCCGCGTTCTGGATGCTGGGCGCCACGTTCACGGCGACGTGGATCCCGGTCTTCATCCCGCTCGTCCACCTCATCCCGTTCACGCGCGACCTCGGGCACTCGGCGCTGACCGGCGCCTGGGTCGTCTCGACCGTCGGCATCGGCGCCGTCGCGGGCCGTCTCGTCATGGGCGCGGTCTCGGACCGGATCGGGCGCAAGCCGGCCGTCGGGGTCGCGATGGCGCTCCAGGCCGTCGGCTTCCTCGGCTTCCTCCTCGCCGGCCGCGGCCTCCCCCTGCTCTTCGGCGACGCGCTCGTCTTCGGGTACTCGTACGGCGCGATCTCCACGCTCTTCCCCGCGATCGTCGGCGACTTCTTCGGCCGCGGCCAGGCGGGCGCGATCGTCGGATTCCTCTTCGCGCTGGCCGGCGCGATGGCCGGCTGGGGTCCGTTCATCGCGGGCGCGATCTATGACGCGACCGGGAGCTACGACCTCACGTGGACGTTCTCGGCGCTCCTGAACGTCCTCGCGGTCATCCTCCTCGTCCGGTCCGAGCCACCGCGCAGCGCCCGGGCGTGATCGTGACGCAATCCTGGCCGCCTGACCGCGACCAGCGGGCCTGCTAGAATCGCGCGGGATGCCGATGGAGATCGCCGGCCTCGAGGTGGAGCGCGTGACGTCGGGGGCCCCCGCGCGCGCGCGGCCGATCCTGTTCCTCCACGGCATGTGGGGCGGGAGCTGGATGTGGGACCACTACCTCAGCTTCTTCGCCGGGCGCGGCTACACCGGCTACGCCCTCAACCTGCGCGGCCATCACGGCTCGAAGCCCGTGGACGACATCGGTCGCGTGCCGTTCGCCGACTACCTCGCCGACGCCCGCGCGGTCGCCGCGTCGATCGGCGACCCGATCATCGTCGGCCACTCGATGGGCGGCCTGCTCGCGCAGAAGCTCGCCGAGCTCGGCGACCCGCCGGCCGTCGTGGCGCTCACGCCGGCGGCCCCGCGCGGGATCTTCCCCCTCTGCACCCTCGAGCTGCTCCGCGTCTCGCTCGTGCATCTCCACGAGTTCCTGCTCGGCCGCCCGATCCACCCGACGCCGGCCGAGGCCGACGCGCTGCTGTTCGGGCGGATCCCGGTCGCCGAGCGCCGGACCGCCTTCGAGCGGCTCGTCCCCGAGTCCGGGCGCATGGCGTTCGACGTCGCCGTCGCCGGCGTCCCGGTGGACGCCGCGCGGGTGCGGTGCCCGATGCTCGTCGTCGCGGGCCGAGAGGACCGCATCACGCCCGCCAGGATGGTCCGGAAGATCGCGCAGAAATACCGGGCGGAGCTCCGCGTCTACGACGGGCACGCCCACATGGTGCTGCTCGAGCCGGGCTGGGAGCTGATCGCCGGTGAGGTCGCGAGCTGGCTCGACAAGGAGGTGCGATGAAGACCCTCCGGGACAAGTACTGCATCGTCGGCGTCGGCGAGACGGAGTACTCGCGCGCCTCCAACCGCACGACGCGCGCGATGGCCGTCGAGGCGGTCCGTCACGCCATCCTCGACGCGGGCCTCACGGCCCGCGACATCGACGGGATGCTGGACTACCAGGGGGGCGACTCGACCCTCGCGAACCACGTCGCGCCGGACCTCGGGATCCGCCTGAACTTCTACATGGACGTGATGGGCGGCGGCTCGTCGACCGAGGCGCTCATCGGCCTCGCGATGGGCGCGATCGAGGCCGGCATGTGCCAGACGGTCGCGATCTACCGCTCGATGAATGGCTACAGCGAGTTCCGCATCGGCGGCACCGGCGCGCGCGCGGCCCAGCCCGTCCGTGGGCTCGACCTCGCCCAGGTGCCCTTCGGGATGCGGAGCGCGGGCCAGAACTTCGCGCCCACCTTCCTCCGCCACATGTACGAGTACGGGACGACCTCGGAGCAGGTCGCGCACGTGAAGGCCGCGCACAGCAAGCACGCGTCGCAAAATCCCAAGGCGCTCCTCAAGGAGCGCGTGACGGTTGCGGACGTCGTCGGCTCGCGCTGGATCGTGACGCCGCTCCACCTCCTCGACTGCTGCCTCGAGACCGACAACGCGACCTGCGTCATCGTGACCTCGGCCGAGCGCGCGCGCGCCTGCCGCCCCCGGCCCGTCCACATCATGGGCGTCGCCGGGCGCGTGTCGAAGCCGCGCCTGGACTTCCACTGGGCGCACGGCCCGATCACCCGCGTCGCGGGCTACTACGCCAAGGACATCGTCTTCGGCCAGGCGGGCATCGGGCCCGACGACGTGGACCTGACCGGCTCCTACGATGCATTCACCTTCACGACCATGCTGCAGCTGGAAGAATACGGATTCTGTAAGAAGGGAGAGGGGGGCCAGTACGTCGGGAGCGGCGTCATTGAATTAGGCGGCCGGCGCCCCAACAACACCTCGGGCGGCCACCTCTGCGAGGGCTACACGCACGGAATGTCGATGGTGATTGAGAATGTCCGCCAGCTCCGGGGAACCGTGGACGACTACTGCCCGAAGGCGGCCGAGGGCGTCCACACCTACGACTACGCCCCGGGCGGCTGCCGTCAGGTGAAGGACGCCGAGATCGCGATGAACCTCGGCTGGGCGATGCCGCCCCTCGGCAGCGCCCTGATCCTGAGGAGGTAGCCCCGTGCCCCAGCCGGTCCAGTACCGCGGGATGTCCCTGATCATCCCCGACAACGACACGGAGTGGAAGGAGTTCTACGCGCACGCGCGGGCCCACCGGCTCGTCGTTCGGAAGTGCGCCGCGTGCGGCCTCCTGCGCTACCCGCCGACGCACGCCTGTCCCTGGTGCATGGCGCTCGGGTGGAGCTGGCGGGAGGTCTCCGGGCGCGGAACGATCTACTCCTACGAGATCGTCCACCACGCGATCCAGCCGGGCTTCCGCGAGCTCACGCCCTACGCGGTCGTGCTCGTCGAGCTCGACGAGCAGCGTGGCCAGCCGACGCCCGACGAGTCGCTGCGGATCATCGGGAACCTCCTCCGGCCCGACCTCACGCCCGAGGCCGACGCCGAGGTAGCGATCGGCAGGCGCGTACGCGTGGTCTTCCAGGATCTGGCCGACCACCTGGCCCTGCCGCAGTTCACGCTGACCGACGAGCCCCCGCAGGGGCGCGTGTGGCGGCTCCCGGGGTAGCGCCTAGCGCCCGAGCACGGCGTCGAGCGCGACGGACCCTCCCCCAGCGAGCAGGCACGCGAGCGCCATCGCGATGAGGGCGAGGTTCACCTCGTAGCCGTGGCCCTTGCCGGGGCCGAGCTCCCAGTTGAGGAAGAAGCCGTTCTTCGCATGCACCTTGGCGATCGCCCCGATCATCACGATGATCACCGCGAGGGCGGCCAGCCGCGTGAGGAGCCCGAGAATGAGGCCGATACCGCCGAGGAACTCGAAGAAGCAGACCGCGTAGGCGACCGGCAGTGGAAGACCGATCGAGGTCAGGAATCGCGTCGTGCCCTTGAGGCCGTAGCCGCCGAACCACCCGAGGACCTTCTGCGCACCGTGGGCGAAGAAGATCACGCCCAGCACCACCCGAACCACGGTGATCGCCCAGGACGGAGTCGTCGCGAAGAGCCATTCCATGCGGGGCCTCCTTGTTCGCTCAGAGCGGTGAGTGGCTGACCTTGTCGATGTCCTGCTGATACTTGAGCAGCAGCGAGAGCGTCTTCCGCGTCACGTCGGCATCGACGCGATCCACGCCGAGCAGGAGCAGGGTGCGCGCCCAGTCCAGCGTCTCCGACACCGACGGAGGCTTTTTGAGCTCGAGCGACCGGATCGAGCGGACCACGCGTGCCACCTGCTCGGCCAGCGCCGCGTCGATCTCGGGGATCCGCGCCCTGATGATCCGCGTCTCCCGCTCGATGTCCGGATAGCCCATGTGGAGGAACAGGCACCGCCGCTTCAGCGCCTCGGACAGCTCGCGCGTGTTGTTCGACGTCAACACCACGAGCGGCGGCCGGGTGGCGGCGATCGTGCCGAGCTCCGGGATCGACACCTGCCACTCGGACAATACCTCGAGGAGCAAGGCCTCCGTCTCCACCTCGACCCGGTCCACCTCGTCGATCAGCAGGACCACGGGCTCGGGCGAGCGGATCGCCGCGAGCAGTGGCCGGGGGAGCAGAAAGTCCTCCGTGAAGATGTCCTGCTCGACCTTGTGCCAGTCTCGCTGACCCGAGTCCGCCTGAATGCGAAGGAGCTGCTTCTTGTAGTTCCACTCGTAGAGAGCCTTGGCTTCGTCGAGCCCCTCGTAGCACTGCAGGCGTATCAGCGTGTGCCCGGTCGTCTCCGCGAGCGCCTTCCCCAGCGCCGTCTTCCCCACGCCCGCCGCCCCTTCGCACAGAATGGGCTTCGCCAGCCGATCGGCGAGGTACACCGTCACGGCCACGTCCTCGTCCGCCAGATAGTCCACGGCGGCGAGCCGCTGCTTGACGTCCGCCGGGGACTGGAACCGGGACATCCCCCGCTGCGCGTCCATGGGGCTCACGCTTGGCTTCCCAGCGGTGCGCGGTCGCCCCCGCCCGACCTGCGTGCGTCGCTCCGGGTCGCCTCGTTGGTGAACCGCACACGCCGCTGCACCGGGAAGAAGCGCAGGCCGTAGCGCGCCGTCACGAGCCCCCACAGCCCCTGGGGCGCCCACAGCATGACGAGGATCGCCACGGCGCCGAGAACGATGAGGTACCAGGCGCCGTAGTCGGCCAGGAACTCGCGCAAGACAAAGTACACGGTCGTGCCGACGAGGGGCCCCTCGAGCGTCCCGATCCCGCCGATGACGACGACGAAGATCATCGAGGCAGTCCAGTTCACCGAGAACGCCGCGGTCGGCAGGATCCGGAGCAGGTTGAGGTAGATCAAGGCGCCGGCGACGCCGCAGCCGAACGCCGCCACGACGTAGACGAACAGCTTGCTGCGAAACACGTTGATGCCGAGGCTCTCGGACGCTCGCGCGCTGTCGCGGATCGCCGTCAGCGCGAGTCCACGCCGAGAGCGGAGGAGGACGTAGACGAGCGCGACAGCTCCGACCCCCACCACCAGCGCGACCCAGTAGGTCAACCGCTCCCGCTCGGCGCGGGCGATGCCTCGGATCGCCTGCAGCGAGCGGCCGAGGCCGCCGCCGAGCGCCGAGCTGTTGGCGACCAGCAGGTAGTAGACCTCTGCCACGACCCACGTCCCGACGGCGAAGTAGCCACCCTGGAAGCGGAAGACCACGGCCGCCGTGGGCAGGGCGAATGCCGCCGTCACGAACCCTGCGAGAAAGACCGAGACGAACGGATTGACGTCGAGGAAGTCCGCGAGGACGATCAACGCGTAGCCGCCGAGCCCGACGTAAGCCTGCTGACCGACCGACACGAGGCCGCCGTAGCCCGCGAGGAGATTCCACATCTGCGCCAGCGTGAGCATCGACAGGAACTCGACCATGAGGCGCATGTCGCCGGAACTGCCCCAGAACGGCAGCGCGACGAGGGCCGCGACCAGCACCGCACCCGCTCGCGCCCCCAGACGACTCGCCGTCGTCCCGCGCTCGATCGTGTAGCCGGCGGCCGTCACGTCTCTCTCACTGGCTTCGCGAACAGCCCCTGCGGCCGCGCGAGCAGCACCAGCAGGAACACGAGATGCCCGGTCAGCTCGCGGTAGGCGGGATCGAGCTTGGCACCGATCGTGTGCGCAATCCCGAGAATGACGCCGCCCATCAGCGTTCCCCACAGCGATCCGAGACCACCGATGACGACCGTCTCGAACGCGACGAGGAGGCGGCCCGGACCGATGTCCGGAGAGAACGTCGTCCGGATCCCGAGGCACACTCCGGCGAGGGCGACGATCCCGAACGCGATCGCGACCGCCAGCCCGTAGGTGTGACGGTTGTCGATACCCATGAGACGCACGGTCTCCTGGTCGTCGGCCGTCGCCCGGAACGCGCGGCCGAGCGCCGTCCGCGTGAAGAGAATTTGTAGCCCCGCGATCGCCAGCACACCGGCGAGGAAGACGACCACAGGAAACCACCCGATGGCGAGCTGCCCGGCGATGCCGATGCTGGCGGTGGAGATGCCACCCGCGTCCAGGCGCCGGTCGTCCGCCGAGAAGATCTGCAGCAGGAGGTTCTGGATGATGACCGAGAGACCGAACGTGACGAGCAGGGGTGGCAGGACGCCCCGATCCAGCGTCCGGGCCAGCAGCCCGCGTTGCACAGCATAGCCGAGCCCGCCCATCAGCGGCACCACGATCACGAGGCTCAGGAAGGGGCCGAGACCCGTCACGCCGACCACGACGACGCTGAGGAACGCCGCCAGGATGATGAAGTCCCCATGCGCCAGGTTGACGACCCGCATGATGCCGAAGACCAGAGAGAGCCCGGCCGCGAAGAGGGCGTACAGTCCGCCGAGCAGCACCCCCTGGATCACGGCGTTCATCCAGTCCATGGCTCAGACTCCAAAATAGGCGGCGGCAATCTGCGCACGCGTGAGATCGCGCGGCGAGCCTGCGAGCGCGATCCGGCCCTCCTGAAAGCAGTACACGCGGTGGCACACGCTGAGGGCCCGGCCGACATCCTGCTCCACGAACAGTGTGGTCGTTCCCTCGCCGACGATCGTGGACAGCCTCGTGTAGACGTCGTTGACGACGATCGGCGCGAGACCGAGCGACACCTCGTCGAGCAGCAGCAGCCGCGGGTTGGCCATCAGCGCTCGGCCGATCGCCAGCATCTGCTGCTGGCCACCGGAGAGCGCCGGGCCGCTCATCGCCCGGCGCTCGTACAACATCGGGAACAGGTCGTACACGCGCGCCAGCGACCATGGGCCCGGGCGCGCGCGATGTCCCCCGATCAAGAGATTCTCCTCCACCGTCAGGCTGGGGAAGATGCGCCGACCCTCTGGCACGAGCGCGATGCCCAGCGTGACGATCTCGTGGGTCGGCCGGCCGCCGATGGGCCGGCCGTCGAAAAGCGCCGCCTTCGCCGCGCTGGCGCAGAGCCCGACCACGCTCCGTAGGAAGGTCGATTTGCCGGCGCCGTTCGCGCCGATGATGGCCACGACCTCGCCCGGCTCCACGTCGAGCGTGACGCCGAAGAGCGCCTGGAAGTCGCCGTAGAAGGCGGTGAGCTCATGGACCGACAGCAGGCTCACCGCGCCCGCCTCCACGGGCTCATGTGACGTCGATCCCCATGTAGACTTTGCGCACCTCGGAGCTCGTCATGACTTCCCTCGGGTTCCCGTCGGCCAGACGGCGCCCGAGGTGGATGACGAGCAGCCGATCGACCGCCGTCATCAGCGCGTGGACGATGTGCTCGATCCAGACGATCGTCACGCCCTCGGCGCGGATCTCCCGGATGGTGGCGACCAGCTCCGCCACTTCGTGCTCCGTCAGCCCGCCCGCGATCTCGTCGAGAAGGAGGAGGCGGGGGCCCGTCGCGAGCGCCCGCGCCAGCTCCAGGCGCTTGCGCTCGAGCAGCGTCAGGGATGCCGCGAAGGTGTTGGCCTTCCGGGCGAGCCCGGTGCGCCGCATGACCGCGATGCTCACATCGTGCGAATCGCGCTCCGACTGACCTCGACCGAAGGTGGCCCCGACCAGGACGTTCTCGAACACGGTCATCCCGACGAACGGCAGCGGGATCTGATAGGTGCGCGCGATCCCGGCGGCGCAGCGATCGTAGGGCCGCCGCGCCGTGATGTCGGCCCCGCCGAAGTAGATCCGGCCCCGGTCCGGTGTCACGTCCCCCGTGATGAGGTTGAACAGGGTCGTCTTGCCGGCGCCGTTCGGTCCGATCACGCCGACGCCGAGCCTCTCACCGTCGCCGACCTCGAACGTGAGGTCGTCGGTCACCAGCAGCGCGCCGTACGCCTTGGAGACGCCCTCGAGCCGGAGCAGCGGCTTCGCCGCCGCGGCGCCGCCCGTCACCGGCTACACCATCCCCCGCAGCGTGCCGCTCGTCGGGATGAAGGGCGCCCGCTTGTTGTTGACGATGGTCAGGTCGTAGGCGAACTGTTTGCCTTTCCCCCACTGCCCGCCGACCAGCGGCGTCTTGGCCACGTTCCCGACCGGTCCCTTCGCCCAGCTGATGTCGCCCACGATCGTCTTCTTGGTGGTCGCCTTGATGGCTTCACGGAGCGCCTCGCGGTCGCCCGCCTTGCCCGAGCGCGAGAGGGCGTCGAAGGCGACCTCGAACAGCGCATGGATGAAGCCCATGGGCTGCGTCCACTGCTTCTTCGTCGCGTTCGTGTACGCGGCGGCGAGGTCGCGCGCGGAGGCCCCGGTCAGCGATGACTTGAAGGGATGGTTCGGCGACCACCACACCTCGGTGGTGAGCCCCTCGCCGATGGCGCCGAGGGCCTCGACCGAGCGTGGAAAGAGCAGCGCCTTGCCGACGGTCACCGCCTTCGGCCGGAAGCCCTGCTGGCGCGCCTGGGTCCAAAAGGTCGTGAAGTCGGGCGGAATCAGCACGCCCGTCACGATCTCGACCTTGGCGTTCTTGAACGCCGTGATCTGCGCGGAGAAATCGTCGAGGAGCGGCTTGAAGAAGCCCGGATCCACCATCTCGAAGCCGAGCTTCTTGAGCGCCGGGGCGAAGCCGCGCTCGGGGTCGCCCCAGGCGCGCCCGTCGCCATCGTTGGGCCACAGCGCCCCGACCTTCTTGTTGGTCGGCACCGTTTGCCACAGATCGGTGAAGACGCCGATGATGTCCTCGAGGCCCCAGAAGAAGTGGTAGGTCCACTTGAACCCCTTCGCGGGGTCGCCGCCGCGCCCGAAGAACCACGGCTGCCACGGCGCGATCGACGAGACGCACGGCATCTCGTTCAGCTCGCACTGGTCCGCCACCGGATTCGTCGTCTCGGGCGTCGACGCCACGAGCATCAGGTCGATCTTCCCGTTCAGGATGAGGTCGGACGCCACCTCGGCGGCGCGGTTCGGGTTCGACTGGCTGTCCTTGACCAGGAGTTTGATCGGATGTCGCTTGCCGCCGATCGCGACTCCGTCCTTGAACGCCTGCTCGAGGCCAGCGAGGATGAACTCGTCGGCCTCGCCGAAGCCGGCGAGCGGGCCCGTCCGCGGGCTGACGTAGCCGATCTTGATCTCGCGCTCTGCGCCGCGCGCGGGCCCGGCACGCAGCGCGCCCAGACCGGCGACCGCGGCCGCGCCACCCTTGATGAACCGCCGTCGTGTTCCTGTGCGCGGCACCAACCGCTCCGCGTCGCTCGCCGTCGCGTCCGGCATGGCGTCCTTTCCCTGGGTCTGGCGGGGCATCCCGATCAGCTCAGAAGCTCACCGGGTTCGTCGGCGCCTTCCCCGACGCGATGAGCGCCGGAATATCGGGCGACCCGTTCTCCCACACGAGCAGCATCGCGCGCTTGGGTGAGTAGCCCTGGTGGCGGATGTCCGCCGGCATCGCCGCGACATCCCCGGGCTTCATCACCACCTTCGCGCGAACGGCGCCCGTGTCGCGGTCCTCGACGTCCCAGTAGATCTCGTCGCTGAGTTGCACGAACCACTCCACCCGGTCGTTTCCGTGGATGATGGGAAGGATGTACTCCTCGGTGGTCGGACAGTAGAGGCTGTTCTTGCACACGGAGACGACCGAGGGGTTCCACGTCACGTTCGAGCGGGACAGATACGCGAACAGGCTGAAGGCGCACACCTGTCCCTCGAACCCCGGCTCGGCGAGGATCGTGGGCTCGTCCTGCGGCACGTCGAGGAAGTGGCGGTTGATCGGATGCCCGGTGGCGTCGGATCGGAGCGGCTCGTCCCCCGGCACACCCACCATCCGCTTCGCGGTGACCCGCCGCCGCGTGACGGCCGCGGTGTTGCTGCCGGCCTTCGGGCCGAACGCCGTCCCGGTCTCGTGAGGGCTGGCGAAGGGGTCGAAGGTCGCGCTCGTCCAGTCGTCGAGCATGGCGGCGAACGTCCCCTTGATGCGCGGCGTGGGAAAGTTCTCGACGTGGTCCAGCTCGGCCTTCCGGTAGGCGTCGTTGTACCGGCCGGCGAAGAGGTCGACCGTGCCGTAGTGGTTGACCGTCCCGATGACGCCGTCGAAGTTCACGATGCCGTAGAAGAACTCCCACGCCACATCGCGCTGGAGGCTCCGGAGGAACGCGTCGGCGGACATGACGTGCCGGCCCGTCGGCCACTTGACGTAGACGAAGTACTCGTCGCGGCTGAAGGTGACCTCCCCGAGGGAAAAGCTCCGATACCCGTGCTCGTTCGGCCCACTCGACTTGACGTCAAGAGTCTGGACGCTCATCGCGCGTCTCTCCTTGTGCGTGCGGCGTGACGGCCGTGCGCCCCGACGCCCCTCACATCGTCTGGCAGATCTCGGCCCAGCGATACTGCGTGTCGTCCCCGGCGATCGTCTGCAGCAGAATCACGCCGGGCCGATCGGCATGGAACTGGTAGGCGGCCCCCGCGGGGAGCAGCGTCAGATGCCCACGGCGGGCCCGGACGAGTCCCATCTTCCGCCCCGTCGGCTCGGCGCGGAGGCGAATGGACCCTTCCTTGCCCGGCGGAACCACCGAGGGATCGGCGAGCTTGAGCAGCCGGACCTCGACCTCGCCGTCCATGACGAGGGCGAACTCGTCGTGCGCGGCCGCGCGCCATTCGGAGGTCCCCTCGGCCCTGAGGACTTCGAGCACGTACTGCATGTTCTTCCCGACCGCCACCTTTTCGTAGGGCTTCGACCGCGCGGCCACCTCGAACATGTTGGAGAAGGTGTAACGCTTGGGATCGTCGTCGATGATCTCCACGCCGCCCTTTGCGTAGTGCTCGAGCGATCCGAAGCGGGTGACGTACTTGGTCATCGCAGAACCTCCCCGTCGCGGCCAGGTGTCGGGCATGCTCGATATACGGACTGCCGCGAGCTCATGTCAATAACAAAAATCCCGTCGTTGGCTCAGCGCCGGACCGGTCGGCCCCCCCACCCCTCGGGCGGATCGGGCGCCTTCGAGCGGGGCGAGTTCGGGGTCAGCACGTCGACCGTGCCCACCACCACGGCCGTGAGCTGCGCGATCGCATCGTGCACGTCGGGAGTGTTCGGCAGGAGGCACCGGAGGTCGGTGACGCCCAGGTGCGCGAGCTCGATGGCGCGGTCCTGGCACTGCTCGAGCGTCCCGAAGATCCCGCGTGTGGCGGGATGGCCGATGTCGGGGAAGCGCGGGTCGTGACTCGCCCGGGCGTGGGCCTCGGCGGAGGTGCGCCCGATCGACACCGGGACGTCCACGGCGATCCCGAGGCTGGCGGGATCCCGGCCCGCCGCCTCGCAGCCCGCGCGAATCGCCCCGATCAGTCCGCGGACGTCCCCGAGCGCGGACGCCGGAATCACGACGTCGTCGGCCAAGCGCACGGCCACGCCGATCTCCCGCGGTCCCGCGATCGCGATCGACAGCGGCGGCCCTCCGGCGAGAAGGTCGCGGAGGGCTCGGGCGTACTCCTCCGTGCCTTCCACGCGATCGCTCGCGAGGCCGAGCTCGAGGCGCCCTCCCGCCGCGGCATCGAGGGTCCGCGCCATCGCCGCCAGCACCGTCGGGGGCCTGAACGTCGGCTCCAGCATCGCCCCCAACCTGGCCCGAGACGTGTCGAGCGCCGCGAGGACGAGGGCCGTCCACGCGTCGAGCCGGGGAGCGCGGTCGGCGACCCAGAGGGCGTCGACCCCCGCGCGGTCGCACATCCTCGCCACCTCGCGCAGCCGGCTCGGCGCGTCTCGCGTGTCGAGAACCAGGCTGAGACGGGCGAGCCGGCCCGGGGGCGCGACGGTTGGCCTGAATCGGCTCACGCGTTAGACTCTACCCCAACCTGGAGGACCTGCGCGGCGCGATGCTGACCGCCTTGATCGAGTTCATCCATCGTCTGCGAAACGCGGCGATTCCGATCTCGATGGTCGAGGCGCTCGACGCTGCGCACGCGCTTCGACACATCGACCTGGGGAGCCGCGCCGAGCTCAAGGCGGCTCTGGCGGCCGTGCTCGTGAAGCGGGCGGAGCATCGCGCGCCCTTCGCGGCCCTGTTCGACATCTCCTTCGTCCCGCGCCGAGCCGAGGTGTCCCGGCCGGCCGGCGCGCCTGCGACGCTGTCCCCCCCGCTCCCCGCCGACCTCACCGAGGCCGCCGTCGGCGAAGGCGGCTCGGAGGATCTGCTCGCGGCTCTCCTCGAAGCGCTGCGACGAAACGACGCGGGCGCCTTGCGGGCGATCGCCGCGCTGGCCGTCCAGCGGTTCGGGGGGCTCGACGTCCAGCGAGACGGATCCGTGCAGTACTACCTCTACCGGGTCCTCCGGCAGCTCGACCTGTCCAACCTCATGCAACGGGCCATGCGCGACGGGGGCGGGACAGGCGCCGACGCGCGGCGCCTCGGCGACCGCCTGCTTCAGGACGAGCACCGCCACCGCATCGAGGCGTTCCGCCGGTTGATCGCCGACGAGATCCGCCACCGCCTGCTCGAGCTCAAGGGATTCGCCGCCGCCGAGCCGCCGATCGAGGACGTCGACTTCCTCGGCGCCAGCCCGACCGAGCTCCGGGAGATGCGGAATGCGATCCGACCGCTCGCACGGAAGCTCGCCGCCCGGGTCGCGCACCGGCGCCGCCTCCGCCGGCACGGCCGGCTCGACGCGCGCCGGACCATCCGCCGCTCGCTGTCCGCTGGCGGCGTGCCGCTCGAGCCCGCCTTCAGGTATCCGCGAGTGTCCAAGCCGGATCTCTATCTGCTGTGCGATGTCTCCGGCTCGGTCGCGGAATTCGCCCAGTTCACCCTGTCGCTCCTCTACGCGATGAGCGACGAGTTCCCGCGAATCCGGTCCTTCGCGTTCGTCGACGGGATCGACGAGGTGACCGCGCTGCTCGAGGAGAGCGCGCACCGCCTGGACGTCCGCCACCTCCTGGCGCGCGCCAGCGTCGTGCGGGCGGACGGCCACAGCGACTACGGGAGCGTGTTCGGCACGTTCTGGGACGTCTACGGACGCGGCGCCCTGGGACCGCGGACCACGGTCCTCGTGACCGGCGATGCGCGCAACAACTACCGCCGCCCGGGGCTCGACGCCCTTCGCGCGATCAAGGAACGCGCGCGCCGGGTGTACTGGTTGAATCCGGAGCGACGGCGGGAGTGGAACACGACGGACTCGATCGTCGCCGCGTACGCGCCCTACTGCGACGGTGTCTTCGAGGTCCGCAACCTTCGCCAGCTCGGCGACTTCGTTCGTGGGCTCGCCTGACCCCGTGGGGGCGCGGGAGCCGCGGGCATGAAGTTCGGCATCGGGCTCTCGGTCCAGCACCTGCCGGAGGACTCGCAAGCGGCCCGCTTCCAGGAGCACGTCGAGCAGGTCCGGCTCGCGCGTGCCGTGGGGTTCACCTCGGTCTGGGCGAGCCAGCACTATCTCTCCGACCCGTTCACCTACTTCCAGCCGATCCCGACGCTCGCCCGCGTCGCCGCCGAGGCCCCCGGCATGACGCTCGGGACGGGGTGCCTGCTCCTGCCGCTCCACCATCCCGTCGAGATCGCCGAGCAGCTCGCGACGCTCGACGTGATCACGGCGGGGCGCTTCGTCTTCGGCGTCGGCCTCGGCTATCGCGACGTCGAGAACGAGGCGATGGGCCTGAATCCGAAGGAGCGTGTCGGCCGCCTGGTGGAGGGCCTCGAGGTGATCGAGCGGCTGTGGAACGGCGAGCCCGTCACCTACCACGGCACGCACTTCCGCCTGCGGGAGGTGCGGATTTCGATGCGCCCGCTGCAGCAGCCGCGCCCACCCGTCTGGCTCGCGGCGAACGCCGACGCCGGCGTCCGGCGCGCGGCGCGCCTCGGGGACACCTGGCTGATGAACCCCCACGCCACGCTCCCGACGCTCGAGCGTCAGCTCGCCCTCTTCAGGCGGACGCGAGCCGAGCTCCGTCGCCCCGCGGCGACCGAGACGCCGCTCATCAAGGAGTGCTATGTCGCGCCGGAGTCGTCCACGGCGCTCGCGGAAGCCGCGGCGTTCCTCGACGCCAAGTACCGCGCGTACCGCCGCTGGGAGCAGGACAAGGCGCTCCCGGCCGGCGAGAGCTTCGACGCGAGCTTCGCGGAGCTGGCGCGCGACCGCTTCCTGATCGGCGACCCGGCCCGGGTCGCGGACGAGATCGCCCGCTACCGCGATCGGCTGGGCGTGACGACGCTGATCTTCCGCCTGCAGTGGCCCGGCATGGGCCAGGAACAAGTGCTGCGCTCGATCCGTCTCCTCGGCACGAAGGTGCTGCCGAAGTTCTCCTAGGCTGGACGCTCAGGCCGCCGACCGGTTCGTCGGTGGCATCGCGTGAACTGTACCGCGGCCAGTCAGAAGAGCGCGATCGGGTTCACGGGCGAGCCGGTCACGCCCTCGAGCCTGAGCGGCGCGATCGTCAGCATGAACTCCCACCGTCGCCGCGCCGCGCACGCCTTCGCCAGCTCCTCGAGGTTGGCGTTGTCGATGAGCCAGAGCCCCAGACCGACGAGCCCGACGATGTGCACGACGTTGCCGAGACCGGGATGGGTGGCGGGACTCACGTCGTTGTGGGTGTCGCTGCCGAGCATGGCGACGTCACGCTCGCGGAGCCACGGCATGCACGCGACGTGCGTCGCAGGCGAGCCGTCCTTCAGGGGATGGCGCGGTCCCTCGGCGAGCCGCCGCGCGTAGTACCCGGTCCGGATCAGCAGAATGTCGCCCGCCTCGACGCGAAGGTTCTGCGCCCGCTCCGCGGCCTCGAGGTCCTCCGGCATCACGCCCTCGCCCGACCCGAGCCAGCGTCCCCGGAGCGCCGCGACGTCGAGGAGCACGCCACGGCTCACGACGCCGTCGCGCAGCAGGTCCACCGACTCGACGCGCGCGCCCTCGCGCGAGGTGATCAGGTTGGCCGAGCGCCCGTTGTAGATCTTCCCCTGCCAGAAATAGTGCGCCGGCGTGTCGACGTGGGTGATCGTGTAGCCGTGGAAGACCATGCCGATGAACTCGGAGGCGCCGCGCCGCTCCAGGAGTCGCGCGGGCGAGTCGTGATCGCGCCCCTCGCCCGAGTCGACCATGAAGCGCAGGGGTTGGAACGTCGTGTCGGCGCCGATCGCGTTGGTCGCGATCGGCCGCGCGCAGCTCACCGGGACGCCGTCCTTCACGAGCGCCGCCGCGCGCTTCCGCTTCTCCGGCGTGATGAGGTTGATCGTCCCCAGCTCGTCGTCCTGCCCCCAGCGGCCCCAGTTGCTGAGGCTCGAGATCATCTTGACCACGTCGCTCTCGGTCAGGGTCGTCGCCACGGGTGTCCTCCTCGCGGGACCCCAAGCCGGGTCCGGGCTAGAAGTACTCGAACGTCACCGCCTCCCGCTCCATCCGGAGCCTGAGGTCCGCCATGAAGACGAGGTAGGGATGCGCGCCCCGCGCGACGAGCGCGTCGCGCTCGCCGCGGAGGAGCGCCGCCGCATCCGCGTCGTCGAGCCCCATCTCGCGCATCGCCGCGCGCGCGTCCGCCCGGAACCGCGAGCGAAACGCGTCGTCCGACTTCAGCGCGAAGAGGCAGCGGTTCAGGCGATAGGCCGAGGCGGGCGGGAACCGGTAGTGGACCATCTAGGTTACTGCTAGCGGCCACTCCACGACCGCGTTGCCGTGATGCCACGACGGCTCGTAGCAGTAGACGTCGGCCTTCGCGTCGCCGACCGCGCCGAGCAACGTGATCCACGTCCGCAGCTCGATGTTGCCGGCACGGTCCAGCTCCTCGGCCGTGACCGCGGCCAGCTCTCGGCTCCGCCCCGCGCTCAAGAGGTCCAGCAGCCGCCGGTCGTAGTCGAACTCCGGCGACGCGTAGCGGTCCGTCCCCGGGAAGTGGGACATGCCGCCCGAGGCCATGAGGACCACCCGCTCCGAGCGCGATCCCAGAATCTCGCCGAGGGCCCGTCCCCACTCGTAGCAGCGCTTGGGCGTCGGCTGGGGCGGCAGGTAGACGTTGACGTGGAGTGGGACGAGGGGGACGGACGGCTCCGGCATCGTGAAGTGGAGCGGCACGTAGAAGGCGTAGTCGAGCGGCGCGTCCTGCGTGTAGACGAGATCGAACCCCCGCTCGATCCCCGCCTCGACGAGGGCGCGGGCGAGCGGCTCGTGGATCGGGAACCGGTACCGGTAGCGCCCGAACGTCCCCGCGCACTCCGTCCCCACGTAGACGGCGAGCGCGGGCACCGCGCTCAGGAAGAACGCCTCGATGTGGTCCCCCGCGATCATGGCGATCGCGTCCGGCCGGAGCGCCTCGAGCCGCCGCTTGACCCGCGCGAACGCGGCGTGCACGCGCAGCACGAGCTCGCGGTCCTCGGTCTCGGGTCGGGCCAGGAGCTGGGGCGTGTGCGCGCACGCGAAGGCGCCGACCAGCATGGGGCTCACGCCCGGGCCGCGGCGTCGATCACGTACCGCGGGATGATGAGCCGCGCCGCCATGACGGGGCGCGGCGAGGTGCCGATCCGCAGCTCGCCGACGATCGAGAGCAGCATGTACGCCTCGCGGCGGTCCATGCCCGTGCGCCCGACGAACCATTCGACGGCGCCACGCGCGGCGTCCTCGGTGGCGAGCTCGACCGTCGGGCCGAAGCCGAGGACCTGCACGGTGTCGTCCACCTCGAGGATCGGGCGGTCGAGCTTCCGTCCCTTCTCGAGCTCCACGCGGGCGCGGACCGTGGCGTCGCACTCGACGCCCGTGCCCGTGATGATCCCGTCGCTGATCGCGGCGTGCGGGTCGGCGAAGAACAGCAGCGCGCCGTCCACCATCACCGGCAGGTGGACGCGGCTCCCGGCGCGCACGTCCTTCTGGTCGAAGTCCCCGCCGTAGGGCCCGGCGTACGCGGGCTTGTAGCCCTCCGTCGGCATCGTGGAGACCGTTCCCAGATTCGGGTTGAGCGCGATCGGGATGCGGCCGCCGAACCAGGCGCGGCCGTCCTTCACGGGACACGCGAGCGCCCACGGCTCCCCGAACTCCCGCCGGAGCACGCCGAAGTCTCGGAGGATCGCCGTCTTGCCCTCGCCGTGCGGCGTGATCTCGAGCAGGTCGACGACGACGGCGTCGCCGGGCCGGGCGCCGCGAATGCGCACGGGTCCGGCGATGGGCGCGAGCGGGTGGCCGTCGCACGCCGGCGTGAACGGCGTCGGGACCGTGCTGATGTCTGCGATGTCTGAAAATGCCCCGCGCACCTCGAGGGTGAACGCCTCGCCCGACGCCACCTCGAAGGCCGGCGGCGTGGAGGGATTGACGTCGAACAGGTACCAGCGTTTGTCCGTGGTCGTCACGCCGTGAGCCTCCTCACGATCTCGTCGAACGCCTTGTCGGCCAGCGCCCTCACTTCGTCACGCGTCAGCGGCTGGATCGGGTGCGGGACGACGACCGTCCGATAGTCGTGCGCTCCGAGCGCCTCGGCCTGGGCGCGGGCCGCGCGGACGAACTCGGTCGAGACCACCGTCGCGGTCGGGATACCGTGGTCCTCGAAGAACACGCCGTCGTGCACACTGCACGTGGTGCACGACCCTCAGTCGGCGAGCGCCTCGATCAGGACGCCGGTCCCGCCGACGATCTCCGCGCGCAGGGGCTCGGGCGCCGGGCGCGCAAAGGTCGGCTTCTTCTTCCTCACGATCGCCTTCGGGCGCGCGCGCTCGCGCAGGAGCTCCTCGATCCGGTCGAGGAGGTGGTCGCCCTTCGCCTTCGAGATGTCGAGCAGCGTGACGACCAGGCCGTCGAGGCTCGACGGGCGGCGCGCGGTCTTCCGTGGCACGGCGACCGGCGCGGTCGGGTCCAGATACTCGCTCATGGGTCTTCCTCCCGATTACGGCGTGCGAATGGGCCGAAACACGAGCGCCGAGCCCTTCGAGAAGGTCCAGCCGGGGACGATGGCCGAGAACCGGCCCGCCGTCCCACCGGCCACGAGGATCTTGATGTTGTCGGGCGACCGGAATTTCGCGATCGGCGAGTCGTCGCGCGCGGGGTCGGGGAATTTCCGGAGCACGTGCTCGGGGAGCCCCTCGCCCCCGTCCCGGCCCGGGAGCAACTCGCGGACCGGGCGCTGGAGCCGCTCCCAGAGCCAGCGGCGAACCTCGGCCTTCGTCCAGCCCGCGTCACCCGGGATCCTCACGTGCTCGGGCGAGAGGACGAGCAGCGTGTCCCCCCAGTGCGTCATCTTGTGGTGGGCGACGACGGCCAGGCTCGCCGCGAGCGTCGCCAGCAGGTCCTCCGGCGTCCGGGACCGCTGATCGTAGACGCCGAGGGGCGCGTCGGCGGCGAGGACGGCGACCGTCGAGTCCCCCGGGGCGAACCCGTGTTCGACGGCGAGCGACTCCCAGGGACTCGCCTCCTCGCGCTCGCCGATGCAGTAAGTGTAGCGGCCCGGGTGAGCGAGCGTGGACATGCTGACCTCGCCCGGCCGGGCGCCGCCGACGTTCACGCAGACGAGCCGGAGCGCGCGTCCGATGGTCGCGTTGGCGCGCCAGCCGGAGCCGAAGACGCCAGCGCCGCAGTTGATGTCGAGCTCGCCGCGGAGGGGGCCGTTGACGATCACGAGCGGGGCGGGGGCGTTCGTCGTCGCCGAGACGCCGTGGAGATCGAACGCGTCGTCGCACACCGCCTCCACGGCGGCGAGCACGACGGGCAGATACTCGGGCCGGCAGCCGGCCATGACGGCGTTGACCGCGATCTTCTCGACGGTGGCGCGGCCGTAGTTCGGCGGGACGAGCCCGATCAGCTCGTCGGGCCCGCGGCCCGACGCGGCGATCGTGCGCTCGACGCGCCCACGGGTCGGCGGCACCACGGGCAGGCCGTCGGTGACCCCGCGCGCGTAGAGCTCCTCGATCGCATCCGCGTCAAGCCCGGGGTCGGCCAGCGACATGGAGCAAGGCTAACACAGCTCGCGCGAGCCGTGGGTCGCCCATCCGCCCCTCGCCTCAGCCCGTGGAGTCCTCGCGGATGGTCACCCAGTCCGTGCGCGCCTTGTCCCACTCCTGGACGACCAGCCCGTACGACTCGAACAGCTCCCGGATGCGGACGGCGTCCCAGCCCATGACGTCCTCGAGGATGGGCACCAGGACGCTCAGCGCGTTGTCGCTCACGACCGTCCGTTTGGCGATCCGCGCGATGTACTTCGCCTCCGAGACCGCGATGGTGAAGCCTCCGCGGTTGTTGACGCGCAGCATGACGTGGACGTCCGAGTTGCCGTCGCCGACGTAGATCGTGCGATGCGGACTGGTCTGGAGTGTGGCCTCGAGCTCCTCGACGATTGCCACCTTGCCATAGCCGGCCGGAGCCTTCGCGATCGCGCAGATCTCGCCCGAGGACGGGTCGTAGTCGAACTCCGTCCCGTAAATGTGGTCCGGGGGAACAACACCCTCGAGCGCGGCCTGAACGACGGCTTTCGGCGCCGCGGAGACCACGAAGAACGAAAAGCGGACCCCCTCGGCGCCGCGCTCCAGGAACTCGACAAAGTGCTTGATGTCCTTCTTCAGGCGCACCCGTTGGCCCGCTTGGACCAGATGCTCCTGACGCACACGGCGGAACTCAGGGTCGTGGCGGAGCAGGTAGGCGAGCTCGGCGCCCTGCTGCACGAGGTGGATCTCGGCGAGCCCCGCGACCTTGTGCTCAAAGGCTGACACGCCGAGCAGCTCGCTCAGCACCCTGCCGGAGTCGTTGAAGCTCAAGGTCTGGTCGAAATCACAGGCGACGAGATAGTGCCGGGTCACTGCTGCGCTCATAGGCAGACGGGTCTCCTCCTTCTTTAGACGCGCCGAGGACGCGACTCGTCGCACGGTCGCCGTCGAGCCGCAGCGCGGTGCCTCGGGACGCGCTCAGGCGAGCGTGTGCCTCACCATCTTGGACTCGACCATGTAGATGACCATCTCGGCGATGTTCGTCGCGTGGTCGGCCACGCGCTCGAGGAAGCGCGAGATCAGGATGAGCCGGATCGCGCGCGGGATGGTGCGGGGGTCCTCCATCATGAACGTCAGGAGCTCCCGGAAGACCTGCTCCTTCAGCGCGTCCACGTCCGCGTCCTCGCCGCAGACCCGGCGCGCCAGCTCGGTGTCCCGGCTCACGAAGGCGTCGAGGCTCTCTTTGACCATCCGCTGGGCTCGCTCGGCCATCCGCGGCAGGTCCACGTACGGCTTGAGCTGGGGCTCGCGGTTCAGCTCGAGGGCGCGCTGGGCGATGTTCACCGCCTGGTCGCCGATCCGCTCGAGGTCCGTGACGATCTTCAGCGTCGTCGTGAGGAAGCGGAGGTCGCCCGCGGTCGGCTGGTGGAGCGCCAGCAGCTCCACGCACTTCTCGTCGATCTCGACGTCGTAGGCGTTCACCTGCCGGTCGCGCTCGATGACCTCCTGGGCGAGGTCGCCGTCCCGATCGATCAGGGCACGCATGACCCGGCGGATCTGGTCCTCGACCAGCCCGCCCATCGCCAGCAGCGTCTGCTTGAGCGCGTCCAGCTCTTCGTGGAAGTGTCGCGGCATGACGCCTCCGATCCTACCCGAACCGCCCGGTGATGTAATCTTCGGTCCGCGTGTCGCGCGGGTTGGTGAAGAGCGCGCGGGTCACCCCGAACTCCACCAACTCCCCGAGAAGGAAGAAGCCGGTCGCCTCCGAGACCCGGGCGGCCTGCTGCATGTTGTGCGTGACGATCACGATCGTCAGGTCCTTGCGGAGCTCGAGGATCAGCTCCTCGATCTTCGCCGTCGCGATGGGATCGAGCGCCGAGCACGGTTCGTCCATCAGGAGCACCTCGGGCCCCACGGCCAGCGCCCGGGCGATGCAGAGGCGCTGCTGCTGGCCGCCGGAGAGGCTCGACCCCGGCCGGTCGAGCCGGTCCTTCACCTCGTCCCAGAGCGCCGCGTGCGTGAGCGCGCGCTCGACGGCGTCGTTCAGCATGGCCCGGTTGCGCACCCCCGCCAGCCGGAGCCCCGCGGCGACGTTGTCGAAGACGGACATGGTCGGGAACGGGTTCGCCTTCTGGAAGACCATCCCGATCTTGCGGCGCACCTCGACCGGATCGACCCCCGGCGCGTAGAGGTCCTCGCCCTCCACGAGCACGGTGCCGCTCACCCGAGCACCCGGCACGACCTCGTGCATACGGTTGAGGCACCGGATGAACGTGGACTTCCCGCAGCCCGACGGCCCGATGATCGCCGTGACCGCCTTGGGCGCGATCGCGAGCCCGATGCCGTGCAGCACGTGGACGTCGCCAAACCAGGCGTTGAGGTCCTTGACGCGGATCCCGTCCGCCACGCCCTCACCTCACCGCGCTGTAACGGCCGCGCGTCGCGATCCGCGCCGCGAGGCTGACCAGGAAGACCAGCGTGATCAGCACCAAGGCCCCCGCCCAGGCCTGGCGGTGCCAGTCGTCGAAGGGCGAGATCGCGTAGGCGAAGATCTGGAGCGGCAGCGCGGCGATCGGCTGATCGAGGCGCTGGTGCCAGAAGCGGTTGCCGAAGGCCGTGAAGAGCAGCGGCGCCGTCTCCCCCGCCACGCGGGCGATCGCCACCATCACGCCCGTGATGATCCCCGCGCGCGCCGTCGGGAGCACCACGCGCACGATGACCTTCCATTCCGGCAGGCCGAGCGCTAGCGCCGCCTCGCGGAGCGAGGCGGGGACGAGCCGCATCATCTCCTCCGTCGTGCGGAGCACGATCGGGAGCATGATCACCGCCAGCGCGACGCCGCCCGCCAGCGCCGAGAAGCGCCGCATGGAAAGGACGACGACCGTGTACGCGAAGATCCCGATGACGATCGAGGGGACGCCGTTCAGTACGTCCGCGACGAAGCGGATCAGCCACGGCAACCGCCGCTCCCGCGACTCGGCGAGGTACACGCCGCCCAGGATCCCGAGGGGCAGGCCGAGCGCCGAGGCGAGCGCGATCAGGATCAGGCTCCCGGCGATCGCGTTCGCCATCCCGCCGCCTGGCTCGCCTACGGGTTTCGGCAGGCGGGTGAAGAAGTCGAGGTTGATCGCCGAGGCTCCCTGGTAGACGAGGAAGCCGAAGATGAACAGCAGCGGCAGGATCGTGCCGAGCGCGGCCAGCGCGGTCAGCGCGGCCATCACGACGTTGACCCACCTGCGGCGGCGCGCCGTCACTCGCGCACCTCCCGGACCGCGCCACCGACGCTCCAGACGAGGACACGCGCGAGGGCGTTCACGGCCACGGTGACGGCGAACAGGAGCAGCCCGACCTCGATGAGGGCGCCCAGGTACAGGTCGGACGTCGCCTCGGTGAACTCGTTGGCGATGACGCTCGCCATCGTGTAGCCCGGGGCGAACAACGACACGGCGATCTCGGCGCGGTTGCCGATCACCATCGTCACCGCCATCGTCTCGCCGAGCGCGCGCCCGAGGCCGAGGAGCACGGCGCCGATCAGCCCGGACCGGCCGTAGCGGAGGACGGCGATCCGGGTCGTCTCCCAGCGCGTGGCGCCGAGCCCGAGCGCCGCCTCCCGCTGGGCGTTCGGCACGGCCAGGATCACTTCCCGGCTGATGGCGGATCGGGACGGGCGCCAGCTCGGCCAGGAAGATCGCCGCGCCGAGGCCCAGGGGCACGGCGATCACCAGCGCGATGAGGGACGAGACGAGCGTGCCGTAGACGAACGGTAGCGCCCCGAAATTCTCCGCGACCGGATCCCACGTCGAGGTCACGAGGAAGCGCCAGCCGAACGCCCTGAACGACGGCGTCGCGGCGCGGCCCATCTCGACGACCATCGCGGCGACGAGGAGGATCAGCGCGAGGGCGGCGCCGCGGGCCAATCCTCGGAACAGCCGGTCGCCCCGCGCCGCCCCCGCGATCATCCCGCTAGCGTGCCGCCAGCAGCGGCTTGCCCTGGTAGGTGATCTCTCCGAGCCTCGCCTCGATCTGCTTGACGACCTGGGGCGGGAGCGGCGCGTAGAGGAGGTCCGTCGTGTACTTCTGGCCGTCGTGGATCATCCACCAGAGGAACTTCACCAGCGCCTTCCCCTTCGTCTCGTCGGGCTGGTCCCGGTAGACCAGGAGCCAGGTGAAGCTGGCGATCGGGTACGCGTTGTCGCCGGGCGCGTTCGTGAGCGAGACGCGGAAGTCGGCGGGCATGGTCGTCGCCAGGCCGGCCGCCGCGGCCGTCGTCGTCTCGATGCTCGGCTCGACGAACTTTCCCGCGGCGTTGCGAACCGCCGCCGCGGGGAGCGCGTTCTTGATGGCGTAGGCCAGCTCGACGTAGCCGAGCGCCCCGGGCGTGCTCTTGATCTGGCCGGCCACACCCTCGTTCCCCTTGCCGCCGAGCCCCACGGGCCAGTTGACGGAGGTCCCGCGGCCGACCTTCTGCTCCCACTCCTTGCTGACCTTCGCGAGGTAATCGACCCAGATGTAGGTGGTGCCGCTGCCGTCGGAGCGGTGGACGACCAGGATCGCCTGGTCGGGCAGGGACGCCCCAGGGTTCGCGGCGGCGATCCTCGCGTCGTTCCACTTGGTGATCTTGCCGAGGAAGATGTCGGCCAGAACGTCGGGGGTGAAGCGGAGCTTCGAGTGACCCGGCAGGTTGTACGTCGCCACGACGGCGCCGAGGACCGTCGGGATGTGGAGGAGGTCGCCGGGCGCCTTCCTGAGCTGATCGTCGTTCATCGGGCCGTCGGAGGCGCCGAAGTCCACGGTGCGCGCGGTGATCTGTCGGATCCCGCCGCCGCTGCCGATGGACTGATAGTTGAAGCGGACGCTCGGGTCCACCTTGGCGTACTCGTCGAACCACTTCGAGTAGATCGGATACGGGAACGTAGCCCCGGCGCCGTTCATCAGCATCTGCGAGGCGGCCAGCGGGACGCCCGAGCCAAGCACGGCGAGGAAGGAGCAGAGCAGGCCCGCGAGCCATCGGTTCATGAGATTTCTCCTTGTGGTGTCCGTGTCATCGTCTCCCGGGTGTGTTTCGACCGGGTGAGCGTCGTGTTACGAATCCGTTACGATTTCGCGTCCTGGCACCGGTAGCCGACGCCGCGGACGGTCTCGATGCCCGGCTCCTGGAGCTTCGCCGCGCGGAACTTGCGGCGGAGCCGCGCCATGTGGACGTCCACGGTCCTGGGCTCGACGAACCCGTCGCGGCCCCAGACGATGTCGAGCAACTCGTCGCGCCCGAACACTCGCCCGGGCGTGCCGACGAGCGCGGCGAGGAGCTCGAATTCCCTGGGGGTGAGCCTGACGAGCGTGCCCTGTATGCGGACCTCGAAGCGGGAGCGGTCGATCTCGAGGTCGCCGGCCTTCAGATGGGCCTTCTTCGCCGTCGTGTCCGCCTGCGCGCCGCGACGCGTGACAGCCCGGATGCGTGCGATCAGCTCGCGCGGCGAGAACGGCTTGGTGACGTAGTCGTCGGCGCCGAGCTCGAAGCCCAGGACCTTGTCCCCCTCCTCCACCCGGCCCGTCACCATCATCACCGGAATCCCTGCCAGGTCCGGGTCCTCCTTGAGGCGGCGGCAGACCTCCCAGCCGTTGAGCTGCGGCACCAGGATGTCGAGGAGGACCACGTCGGGGTGGGCCTCGCGCGCCAGCCTGAGCGCGTCGGGGCCGTTCCTCGTCAAGAGGACACCGTAGCCCTCCTTGGCGAGGTTGTAGCGGATCAGCTCCGCCACGTCCTTCTCGTCCTCCAGCAGCAGCACCCGTCCGAGACGCGGCGGAGTCACCGCGGCCTCGGCGCCCCGGCGGCCATTCGTCATCATCGGCGTGACCTCCCGCGCGACACTCATCGAGCGACAGTGTCGGGCGCAGGGGTTACGGGACGGTGACGGCGGGGTAAATCCTGGGTAAACGCAGGCGGAGGCTCGATGCGCCCATGCCGACCCTCGAACCTGCTAGGCGATCGTCCCGCCGGCCGGGAGCGTGAAGCGGACCGTCGTGCCCTGCTCCGGCTCGCTCTCGATCGCGAGCTCGCCGCCGTGGGCGAGCACCAGGTGCTTGACGATCGCGAGCCCGAGCCCCGTCCCGCCGAGCTCTCGCGAGCGCGCCTTGTCCGCCCGGTAGAACCGCTCGGTAATCCGCGGCAGGTCCGCGGGCGGGATCCCGACGCCGGTGTCGGCGACGCTCACCTCGACTCGCCCGCCCTCCACGGCGCGCGCGCCGACCATCACGCGCCCGCCCTCGGCGGTGTACTTCACGGCGTTGTCCACGAGGTTGATCAGGATCTGGGCCAGGCGATCGCGATCGGCGAGCACCGGCGGCAGCCCCGACGGCAGCTCGCGACCGAGCCGCACGCGGCCGCTCTCCGCCTTCGGGCCGATGATCGCCAGCACCGACTCGACGACCTCGTCGAGCCGTGTCGGCGCGAGTGTCAGCGACACCCGGCCGAGCTCGATGTTCGAAAGGTCGGTCAGATCGTCCAGCAAGCGGCCGAGGCGCTCGGTGTGCCGGAACACGATCTGGAGGAACCGCCGGGCGTTCGCGCCCTCCTCCAGGGCGCCGGCGAGGAGCGTCTCGAGGTAGCCGTGGATCGCGGTCAGCGGCGTCCGGAGCTCGTGCGAGACGTTGGCGACGAACTCCGTGCGGACCTGCTCGAGCCGGCGCAGCTCGGTGATGTCGTGGAGCACCATGACGACCCCGACCTCGTCCGCCGCGAGACGGAGCGGAAGGGCGTTCACCTGCAGCCGGCGCTCGAGCGGGCTCGCCAGGCGCAGCTCGTGGCGCGACACGGCTCCCTCGCCCGCCGCGCGGCTCTCGCGGAAGATCGCGTGGAGGTCCGCGTTCCGGATGACCTCGAGGAACGGCTTCCGCTCGCCCCGGACCGCGCCGAGCCCGAAGATCGCGCGCGCCCGCTCGTTCATGAAGAGGATCGTGTCGCGGTGGTCGACGGCGATGACGCCCTCGACCATGCCGTCGAGAATCGCCGTCGCCTTCGCCTGCTCCTGCTCGAGGTCCTGGAGCTTCTCCCGGAGGCGCGCCGCCATCGCGTTGAGGGCGCGACCGAGCGAGCCGATCTCGTCCGGGGAGCGCACGGGGGCGCGCAGGGCGAAGTCGCCCTCGCTCATCCGGCGGGCGATCGCCTGCATCTCCACGACCGGCTTCGTCACCCGCCGGGCGACGAAGAGGCCGATGCCGCACGCCACAGCGAGGGCCAGCAGCCCGCCCGCCAGCATGACCCGGTGGATCGTCGCATAGGAGGCGGTCACCACCGCGAGCGGCAGGGCCAGGCGGAGGACGCCGATCACCCTCCTGCCGTCGTCGATGGGGAGCGCGACGTAGAGCAGCGGCACGTCGATCGTCGCGCTCGTCCTGAGGTCGCGCCCCCTCCGTCCCGCCAGGGCCGCGCGCACCTCGGGCCGCCCGGCGTGGTTCTCGACGCGCGGAAGGTCCGCGACGGCGATCTCCGAGTCCCCGAGCACGCGGCCGTCGAGGGCGATCACGGTGACGCGCGCGCCGGACGGCTGCGCGACGCGCACGGCCCACGCCCTGACCGCCGGCGCCGGTGCGCCCCGCGCGACGAGCGCACGCGCGTCGTCGTGGAGCAGCCGGCCGGTGGACGCCAGGCGGGCCTCGAGCGTGTCCACGGCGAAGGCCTCGAGCGCGCGGTTCAGGTAGACGCCGGCCGCCAGGAGCGTGACGGCGACGAAGCCCACGAGGGTCAGCGTCAGCTTCAGCGCGATGCGGCGCCGGAGGACGTGGAGGCCGGCCCGGAGCACGCTCACTGTAGCGGAGGCCGCGCGGCCGGTGGGATTGGTGGGTGGCCTGAGACACGGCGCAACCCGGCTCGGTCCCCCCACTCGCCTCTCATTCCACTCCGCGACCCGGCTCCGCTCCCCATGTCTCTACTCACTCTGGCTCGAAGCGGTAACCGACCGATTTGACCGTGGTGATCCGGCTCCCGACGTCGCCGAGTTTGGCGCGGAGCCTCCGAATGTGCACGTCGACCGTGCGCGATTCGATCTCGTCCGCGCGCGCGTAGCCCCACACGCTGTTGAGGAGGTGCTCGCGGGAGAGGACGCGGCCGGCGGCCTCGAGCAGCGCCGCGAGGAGGTCGAACTCCTTCGGCGTGAGGTCGAGCGGCCGGCCGTGGAGCGTCACGATGTGGCGCGCCGGGTCCAGTGCGAGCGGTCCCGCCGACAGCACGCGCGCCTCGGGAGCGGGCCGGGCGCGGCGCAGGACGGCGCGTACCCGCGCGACCAGCTCCGTCGGGGAGAACGGCTTGACGACGTAGTCGTCGGCGCCGACCTCGAGCCCGACCACGCGATCGACCTCCCCCGACTTCGCCGTCAGCATGATGATCGGCACGCCGGCCGTTCCAGCGTCACCCCGGAGACGCCGGCACACCTCGAGCCCGTCGATCGCCGGCAGCATCAGGTCGAGCACGACGAGGTCGGGGACCGCGCGCTTCGCCTCGCGCAGGGCGTCGGCGCCGTTCGATGCGGTCCGGCACCGGAAGCCCTCGCGCTCCAGGTGGAGCACGACGAGCCGCCGGATGTCGGGCTCGTCCTCGACGACGAGGATGTCCTTGGGCACGCGCTACCCGCGGCAGGCGCGGAAGTTCGCGTAGTCTCCCTGGGCGCTCGACTTGGTGTCGTCGGAATCGGTGAGCACGGCGATGCCCGCCGGCTTGGGCGTCTCCGACTCACCGAAGGACTTCTTGTAGTCGGCGAGCGCGTTCACGCGCTCCTCGACCCACTCGTCCTTACCCGGGTCCCCGGTCCGGAGGACGAGCACCTGGGTGAGGCCGTAGTTGGAGTTCAGGTGGGTGCCCACGGGCACCCTGGCGCTCCAGATGTACTTGACCGCCTTCGGCCCCGTGAGGCGCGAGTACGGGACGAGCAGGTAGACGGCGAGCGCGCTGTCGTTCGTCCCCGAGTCGCGCTCGTCGGCGCCCCGCGGGAACTCGCGGGGCCGCCACGACCAGGCGAGCATCGGGTACGCGCCGAGGTCCCACTCGAGCTGCTTCGCCGCCTGGATGCCGAGCCCGGTCGAGGCCGCGCGCAGGAAGCGGAGCCCCTTCTCCTCGACGACCCTGTAGACGCTCTTGCCGGCGTCCTTCCGTGGCTTCCAGTCCGTCGGGAACTCGCCGACCTTGGCTCGTGCGAAGTCCTCGAGCGTGATGCACTGGTCCGCCGTCGCCGGCGTGGTCTGCGTCGGCGCCTGCGCGGCCAGGGGGACCACGCCCAGGGCCAGCAGCAGCAGGGCGAGAAGGGCCGCGCGCGTCCTCATCGCCCCCGGCGCCACCAGTGGTGGACGAGGTTGTCCACGACCTCGCCGAGCTGGCCGATCGTCCGGCACTCGCGGACGAAGTCGCACGCCGGCGTATAGAGCGGCATGACCGAGTCGCCGATGCCCCAGCCCCACTGCCCCTCGGGGTTGAGCCAGATGATCCCCTTCACGCGCTCGCGGATGAGCCGCAGCGCCCACGCCTGGGGGTCGTTGTAGTTGTTGCGCGCGTCGCCGAGGATCAGGATCGTCGTCTTGCGGTCGAGCGACTCGAGCTCGGTCTTGGCGAACCGGTTGAAGGCGTAGCCGAAGTCCGAGCGGCAGTGGTAGTCCACCGGCGCGCCCTTGAGCGCCCACTCGATCGCGCGCTCGACCGGGTACGTGCCGAACGCCTGCGTGACCTCGGCGATCTCCGACACGAACACGTACGAGCGCACGCGGCTGAAGCACTCCTGGAGGCTCCACACGAGCTGGAGCATGAAGCGCGAGGCGTTCCGGACCGAGTCCGAGACGTCGCAGATCGTGACGAGCTTGGGCTTCTCGCGGTGCCGCCGCTTGAGGTAGAGCTCCATCGGCACCCCGCCGTACTGGAGGCTCTTGCGCGTCGTCCGGCGCGTGTCGATCCGCCCGCGCTGCTCCTGGCGCTGGCGCAGCGCGAGCGCGTCCTTGATCCTCCGCGCGAGGCGCGCGACGACGTTCTTCATCTGGGCGATCTCGTCCGGCGTCAGCGCGAAGAGCGGCTTGTCGGACAGCACCTCCCGCGTCAGCTTCTCGCCCTGGCGGTACGCGCGCCGCTCGAGCTCGCGCTCGACGTGCTGGCGGATCATGCGCTTGAACGCCTCGAGGCGCAGCTCGAGATAGTTCCGGATGCGCGCGAGCTGGCCCGGGTCGAGGCCGCGCGCCTCCAACAGCTTCATGAGCTTCTCGAGGTCGGCCTCGATCACCGACCAGTCGAAGCGGTCGGAGATCCGCCGCGAGAAGAAGCCCACCTGGAGGAAGTACATGAGGCGCTCGAGCCCCGCGTTCTGGCCCGAGGCGCGGATGGCCATCTCCATCTCGCTGCCGCCGCCGCGCATGAGGAGCTCCGTCAGGTCGTCGAGCTCCATGCCCTCCTCGGCCAGCATCCGGTCGAGGAGGTCCTGGACGCGCGGGTCCTCCGGGCCGAGCGCCTTCTTGAGCCCCTCGCCCAGGGCCTCGAGGTCGAGGAAGTAGAGGTCGAAGAGCCGGTCGAACGTCGGCTGGTCCCGGAACTCCTTGATCAGCGTCGCCGCCAGCGTGGACTTGAACGCCTCACGGTCGGCCAGCCCGACCTCGGCGCTGGCGGCCAGCGCGTCGAGGGCCTCCGAGGGCGAGACGCGGATCTCGGCGCGGCGGAGGTCGCCGATGAACTCGAGGATCCGCTCGTCCACGATTAGTCGGCGAGAACCTTGTCCAGCGCGCCCTTCACGCGCTCGAGGTCCTTCTCGTGCTTCACCAGCATGGTCAGCGTGGACTCGACGAGCTCCGGCGCGAGCTCCTGCGCGTTCAGGATCACGAGCGAGCGTGCCCAGTCGAGCGACTCGGAGACCGACGGGAGCTTCCGGAGGTCCATCGCCCGGATCTTCTGGACGGCGGCGACGACCGCGCGGGCGAGCCGCTCGGGGATCTCCGGAACTTTGAGTCGGATGATCACCAGCTCGTCGGCGGGCGACGGGAAGTCGATGAACAGGTGCAGGCACCGGCGCTTGAGGCCGTCGGAGAGCTCGCGCGCGTTGTTGGACGTCAGCACGACGAGCGGGATGTGCCTGGCCGTCACGGTCCCGAGCTCCGGCAC
>QHSA01000169.1 GCA_003220315.1 Candidatus Rokuibacteriota bacterium | reverse complement strand
CTGTCTTCGATCACATCTCCATCGTGTGGGGCGGCATCAGGTCCCACACGCGCCAGAACTCCCGCATCTCGTGCGGCTTGCCCAGAGACACTCTGATGTACTTCGTCATCGACGGAATCGGCGGCGCCACGAGGATGTTGTGTTTCCTCAAGTGGTCGATGGCCGCTTCCGCTGGGCCACCCGTATTCAGCATGACGAAGTTCGTATGCGAATCAATGACGCGGAGCATGCGCGCATTGGCCTGGTTGTAAAATTCCTGGCGGTCGTCCGCATTTCGGCGCACGCAGAGACTCACGTACTCGCTCTCGTAGAGCGCCGTCACCCCGCCCCGTAACGCGAGGACATTGACGTTCATCGGCGACCGCATGGAGGAGAGCTGGTGCGCCGGCGCCGTGGCGGCGACCGCATACCCTAATCGGAGACCTGCGAGCCCATAGATCTTGGAGAGCGTGCGCGTCACGACGACACGACGGTCGTCCACGGGGCGGTCGATAAACGATGCGTACGCCGATGAGGTGCCGGCGTAGTGGTGATACGCCTCGTCGATCAGGACGCGGGTCGTCGGGGGGAGTTTGCGGATGAAGATCTCCAGGTCTTGTCGTGGGGTCAGACTCCCGGTGGGGTTGTTCGGGTTGCAGAGATAGACCAATCCCGTCGAGGCGTCGGCTTGGGCCAACATGGCGTCGAGGTCGTGCGCGTACTGCTTGGTGAGGGGGACCGTGGCGACCTCGGCGCCCGCGCGTCGAGCGTAGTCGGTGATCGGATCGAACGTCGGCGAAGCCACGACGAGCTTCTCGCCGCGCCCGAGAAATGTCGCGACGGCCAGACGCAGAATCTCAGTGGAACCGCAACCCACGACGACCTGCTCGGGCTTGACGCCGTGCAGGCCCGCGATCTCTCCGACCAGGGCGCCAGCCGTATCCGGGTAGCGGTTCACGAGGCTCAGGCTGGCTCGCATCGTCGCCGTGACTCGCTCCGACGGACCATACGCGTTCTCGTTCATGTTCAGCCGAATAGGACCGCCGTGCGGCGTTGCGCGCACCGACTCTCTCGTCCCGGCGAACGAGGACTCGCGAATCAATGGAATCGCCGCGCTGACGACGGCGCCTCCACCGAGTCGGCGCAGGAGATGTCTCCGAGAGATGAGCATCACGCGTCTCGGGTCGCGGCTAGGGGAAAGGCGCGAGTCCCACGATCAGGGTGACGGTGGTGCTGTGGACGAGTCCGCCGCTGTTGCCGGTGATCGTGAGCTGATAGGCCCCCAGGGGCGTGACGACGCTGGTGGTGACGCTCATGGTGGTCGAGCCGGCGCCGTTCACGGAGGTGGGATCGAAGGTGGCGACGGCCCCCGACGGGAGCCCGTTGACGCCGAAGCTGACGGTTCCCGTGAATCCCGTGCCCGGGGCGACCGTGGCGGTATAACTCGTGCTCCCGCTCGGCAATACGGTGCGTGAGGCCGGCGTGGCCGAAAGAGCGAAGTCGGTGGTGAACGCCGAGAGGTGCACGAAGCTCGCGAGCGAAGGCACCCCTGCCGAGTTCAGAATGAACAGCATGTAGTACCCCGGAGGCGCGATGTTGCCGTTCGGGGGCGCCGTCACGTTGAGTACCCCGCTTCCCACGGTGTACGACACCTTCACCAGCCGCTGGTCCATATCGAACGCGTGGGTCGGCGCGCCGGGCCGCATGAGAACCACCGACGTGATGGTTGCCGCGTCCGGTGTTTGCACCTCGAACGCACCGCCATAGCCGATCGCACCGGGCACCCCGGCGATGGTCGGGCGCGCGGCGAGGCTGCCATCCGCGTTGAACACATAGGCCGGAGAGTAGATCTCCATGTGCTGCTCGTACGTGCCGCGCTGAGGGTTCCCACCAACGACCCACACCGTGCCATCCGGCAGGAGCAACGCATTGGAGTGATACAGGCGCGGAAACGCATTGGCCCCCGCCGAGCTGAACGTGTTCGTGTCCGGGTCGTACAGATCGGCATTCAAGCTCGCCGTCGTCGCGTCCTCATCGTGCGTCGAGCCGCCGAGGGCCAGCACTTTACCGTTCGGCAGGATCGTCGCGTTCATCTCGATCCGCGGCTGCGACATCGGCGGACCGTACTGCCATTGGGGGGTGGCGGCGGACAGGTCGATGATCTCCGTGGTGGCGGTCGCAGGATCGCCGCCGCCGAAGATCATCACACGCGGTTTGTATCCGTCCGCGGGCGTCAGGGGCAGGAGCACCGACGAGCCATACGTGCGCGTGCCGCTGTAATTGGTCGTGGCCACCGGGGACCAGGCCTTCGTGGCCGGATTGAAGATCATCGTGACCGGCGCGGGGCCAGAGACGAAGACGTGACCATCGGGCAAGAGGTGCATTCGTGGGTACAGGGGAGGGGTCCAACCGGACTGATATTCCTGGCTCCATCCCGACCCTACCTTGTAGATCTCCACCGCCGTATTCGTCAGGCCGAATTCGGACAGCCCCGAGAAGGTCATCACGCTGCCATCGCCGAGTGTCGTCACCGTCGGATACCAGCGCCCGTGCGCCATGTTCTCCAGGTCGGTGAATCGGCCGGTCGTCGCGTCGTATGCCGAGCTCCGCGGCTCCCCGAGGAATGGGTCGTACCGCAAGTTGCCGCCGTTGATGAAGACGCGGCCGTCGGGTAAGACCACCATCCCGTTGCAGAACATGTCCCATCCGACCGGTTGTGTGGTGATCGTGTCTGCCCGAGGGTCCCACACCGCCGCTTGATAGCTCGTGTTCGTCTGGAGGTTCCCCGATCCCGCAACGATCAGCACCGTGCCGTTGTTCATCAGTGCCACGTGAACAGGATTGATCGGCATCGGATACGGGAGCGTCTTCCATTGACCCTGCGCGGCCGCCTGCCCGATGGCGAAAGAGCAAAGCGCACCCGACAACAAGAGGCTCACCCAGAGCGTCCGCGGCGCGGCTCGTTTTATCGCCGATCCTGCCCTCCGAATCCTCGTCATCGCCTGCGCGTCTTCGGCCGATGCAGGAAGTTGCACACGGCCCTGTTCGGCGCACCCCCGGCTTCTACGGATCCACCGAGGTACGCGTACGCGCTGATCTTCGCATCATCGACGCCGTCCGCCTTCGGACGGTGCGCGGTGCACCAGCGAACGTCGAGAATCTCCTTCACCGGGTCCACGTTCGGCTCGCATCCCGGGCAGTACAAGCGCGCGACCGACAGCGTCTCCAGAAAGTCCCCGCCCATCGCCCGCGCCGTTCCTACGGGCCCGCCCGGCGCTCGGCGACCGCGGTGTCGAAGCCCTTCGTTTGCAGCCGTTCGCGCAGCGCGCGGTACGACTCGGTCCGGATCACGCGGTCGAACTGGCTCCGGTAACTCGAGACGACGCTCGCACCACCGATCTGCACGTCGTCGGCCTGCCAGCGCCCGTCGCGCACGCGCAGGCGAAAGTCGAGGTCGATCACCGTGCCTCGCCTGGTCACGACCTTCGAGCGCACCGTCGCGAAGCGGCCGTTGATCGACTCGCCGACGAACGTGATCGTCTCGCCCGCGGCCGCCTCGATCTGCGCCACGCAGGAGCGCTCGAGCAGGTCCGTGAAGAGCGTCACGAATTCCGCTTGCTCCTCCGGTGTGCGCGCCTGCCAGTGTCGGCCGAGCGCGTGGCGCGCGATCTCGTTGAAGTCGAACGTCTCGCGGGCGATCTTCCGGATTTCCGCCCAGCGGTCGGGCACGGGTGTGCCGTCGACCTCGCCGGCGCGCATGAGGGTCAGGATCCTGACGATCGCCGACTCCACCGCGTCACGCGGTCCCACGGGCGGCGACGCCATTGCCGCCTCCGGCGCCGTCAGCCACGCCGCCGCGATGGCCACCCCGATCCATCGGCTCATCGTCGTCTCCCGCGCTCCGAGTCCACCATAGGCGGGGAGAGCTCGGAGAGACCATCGGGTGAGTACCCGAGAGAACGCGCGGGGAACCCTTGAGCAAACGGGCCAGCGGCGAGCCCGGCCCGCCCAGAGGGGTCGACGGCGGGCGGCAGTGTGACGATCGCTTTCGACCCGGGGTTGCGTCCCGTGCGGGGATTTGCGACGATCGACACACCGATGACCGCTCGACTGAGGGGTTCCGCGTGAGACCGCGTTGAGGCTCACGGGGCCTCACATCCTGCCCGTCGCGATGTTCCGCGGCACCTTCGCCTGGTCGTTCGTGTACGTGAGCCTGCCCTTCCATATCCGTGCGATGGGCCCGCTCGACGCCACGGCGACGCTCACCTGGATGGGGCGCGCGGTGGCGGGCGCATGAGCGGGACGCCCGGCTCTACCCGGCCGCTCGTGGACGTCCGCCTCGAGGCGCTCAGCACGCGCGGCGGGCGCCCGCCGGGCGTCCACGAGGTCGGCGTCCACGTGCGCTACGGCGAGTTCTTCACCTTCCTCGGCCCGCCCAAGTCGGGGAAGTCCGACGTGCTGCGGGCGATCGCGGGCTTCCTGCCGATGACGAGCGGCCGCGTGCTGGTCGACGGCCAGGACATCTCCCTCTTGCCGCCGCGAGCGCGTGGCCTCGGCTACGTGTTCCAGGAGGGGGCGCTGTGGTCCCACCTCACGGTCGCCCAGCACATCGCCTTCGGCCTCGAGCAGCAGGGGCTCGCGGGGGCGGAGCTCGCGCGCAAGGTCGAGACGGTCGCCGGCCGGCTCGGCCTCGCCGGGCTCGAGGCGCGCCGCCCGCCCGAGCTCAGCATCGAGCAACGGCGCCGCCTGGCGATCGCGCGGGCGCTTGCCGTCGAGCCGCGCGTGCTCCTCCTCGACGAGCCGCTCGCGAACGTCGACCCGGCGGCGCGAAAGACGCTCCGCCTCGACCTCACGAAGCTCCACCGCGACCTCGCCGTGACGACGATTCACGCCACGCGCAACGCCGCCGACGCGCTCGCCCTCTCCGACCGCCTTGCCGTGATGGGCGAGGGGCGCCTCCTCCAGGTCGGCGATCCCGACGAGCTCTACCGCGGTCCCTCGAGCCGTGCGGTAGCCGAGACGCTCGGTCCGGCGAACTTTCTGCGCGTCAGCGTGGTGGAGGTCCGCGACCTCGGCGTCGTCGTCGAGACCGAGGGCGGCCACCAGGTGCCGGTCGCGGGCACCGGCGCCTTCCGGAAAGGTGACCGGGGGCTGCTCGTCCTCCGTCCGGAGACACTCTCACTCACCGAGGCGGCGATGGCGCGCGGCCCGGGCATCCCCGGGAAGGTCGCGCTCCGCGTGTTCGAGGGCGCGCGGCACCTCTACGAGATCGAGATCGGCGGCGCGCTTCCGGTGCGCGTCGAGGTGCCCTCGACGGGCGACATGCGCATCTACCGGCTCGGCGACCGGGTGCGCGTCGAGGTGTCGAGCGAGACGGTCGTGCTGGTGCCGGACGCCTAGCGGCCGGTCACACCGCGTACGTGCGGTCCTGCTCCAGAATGCTGAGGCGGGCGCTGCCGATGCGCTCGAGCTCTTCGGCGATCTCCTCGTGGAACTGGGGCTTCACGTGGTAGATCAGGACGGGGAGGTCCGGCGGGAGCTTGTCGAGCTCGCGGCTGATCAGGGCGGGCGTGAGGTGCTTGGCGATCTCCGCGAGCGGGCCCAGCCGGTTCGGGAAGGCGCATTCGAGGATCACGGCGCGGAGACCGTGGAGCCCGCGGGCCGTGCGCCAGAGCGTCTCGGTCGGGCCCGTGTCGCCAGAGTAGATGAGGCCCGACGAGCCGTCGTGGATGATGAACCCCGTCGTCGGCACGGTGTGATTCACCTGGACCGGCGTCACCCACAGGTCCGCGACGCGCTGCTCGACGTCTTCGACGAGCGCCCGGTACTTCACGACGGGGACATCGGCGTGAGGGATCTTCGAGAAGTCGGGCCACAGGATGTTGTTGAAGACGCTCCACCGCAGCGTGCTCACCACGGGGTCGATCCCGGTGACCGTCACTGCGGCGCCGGTCTCACAGAAGCCGAGCGTCTCGCTGAGGTACACGAGGCCGGCGACGTGGTCCAGGTGCGAGTGCGAGATCAGCGCGTGCTCGATCGAGAGCTGCTCCGGGACCGTCAGCGCGCTCGACACCGTTCCCGCATCGATTAGCGTCCGGTCATTGATGAGAAACGCGGTCGGGCGGTGCCCGAGCCCCTCGCCGCCGAAGGCGCCGAGCACGCGGAGTTTCATCCCGTCGCAATACTAGCACAGAAAAATAGTAAGATTGGCGCATGGGCGGCGAGAGCTTCGACTATCCGACGATGGCGCGCGCGCTGATCGTCGGCGACAAGGACACCGTTGCGCGCAAGACCCGGGAGGGGCTCGACCTCTCCCTCGACCCGAAGACGCTCATCTTCAAGGGCCTCATCCCGGGGATGGACGTCGTCGGCGAGAAGTTCCGTCGGAACGAGTACTACGTGCCCCAGGTCCTCCTCTCCGCGCGCGCCATGTACGCCGGGCTCGACCTCCTCAAGCCGCTCATCACGGCCTCGGCCAAGGGTGACGACTACTACGGCGTCGTCGTCATCGGCACCGCCCAGGGGGATCTCCACGACATCGGCAAGAACCTGGTCGCCATGATGCTCGAGGGCGCGGGGTTCAAGGTCGTCAACCTCGGCCGTGACGTGGCGCCCGAGGCCTTCGTGCGTGCGGTCGAGGAGCACAACGCGAACATCGTCGGCATCTCGGCGCTCATGACGACCACCATGCCCGCGATGAAGCGGACGATCGACGCGCTCGTCCGCGCGGGCCTCCGCGCGCGGGTAAAGGTGATGGTGGGGGGCGCGCCGGTGAGCCAGGCGTTTGCCAGCGAGATCGGGGCCGACGGGTACGCGAAGGACTCGACCCTCGCGGTCGTCAAGGCCAAGACGCTCCTCGGCGTCGGGGCCGAGGTGGCGCCGTGACGACGCGCGGCCGGGAAGTCCTCGAACGCGTCCGCGCGGGCGAGGTCCTCGTCTTCGACGGCGGGTACGGCACCATGCTCTTCGCCGCGGGCCTCGCCAACGGTGGGTGCCCCGAGCTGTGGAACGACACCCACGCCGAGATCGTGCAGGGGATCCACAAGGGCTACTTCGACGCCGGCAGCCAGATCGTCGAGACCAACACCTTCGGTGGCAGCCGCCTCAAGCTCGACGAGTACAAGCTCGGTGAGCGGACGCGCGAGCTGAACGCGAAGGGTGCGCGGCTGGCCCGGGCGGTCGCCCCGCGCGACACATACATCGCGGGCTCGATCGGCCCCACGAGCCGGCTGCCCCGCGACTACGCGCTCGACGCGGGGGTGACCGACGAGGAGTACGTCGCGACGTTCCGCGAGCAGGCGGAGGCGCTCGCCGAGGGCGGCGTGGACCTCTTCGCGGTCGAGACCATGATGTTCCCGCAGGAGGCGACCGCAGCGGTGCGCGCGTGCAAGCAGGTCGCGGACGTCCCCGTGATGGCGACGATGTTCTTCCAGTACGAGGAGCTGCACGACCGCGACCGGACGATGTGGGGCGAGAGCCCGGCGGACGTGGCCGCGAGCCTCCTCGCCGCCGGCGCCGACGTCGTCGGGATGAACTGCGGGCGCGGGCCCGACCGGGCGATCGTCATCATCCGCGAGATGCGCAAGGTCACGGACGCGCCGCTCGTCGCGTACCCGAACGCGGGGCTCCCGATCACGAAGGGCGACACGGTCACCTACGAGCTCGGGCCCGAGGCGATGGCGCGCGACTACCCCGCGCTGCTCGACGCGGGGTGCAACATCGTCGGCGCCTGCTGCGGCTCCAACCCCGAGCACATCCGCTTGATCGCCAAGGTCGTGCGAGCCGAGCGGCGGCCGCGGGGGCTCGGCGACGCGCGCCGCGAGGCGAGTCTGTGAACGAGGTCGTGCGAGCCGAGCGGCGGCCGCGGGGGCTCGGCGACGCGCGCCGCGAGGCGAGTCTGTGAACGAGGTCGTGCGGAAGCGCAACGAGCAGTGACGGCACCGGCCGCTGCCGACGCGCCCCGCGTTCTTGCCGACGTCGCCCTCGAGATCGATC
>QHSA01000168.1 GCA_003220315.1 Candidatus Rokuibacteriota bacterium | reverse complement strand
GCCGTGGCCGCCTGGCCGAGCCCACCAGGCGCAGAAGCCCTACCCCGTCACCCGTGACCTGGTGCTGGCGGGCATGAAGGAGGCGGGCGTCGATCGTGCCGTGCTCGTCCCTCCCTCGTGGGAAGGCGACCGCAACGACCTCGCCCTCGAAGCGGCGCGGCTCTACCCGGACAGGTTCGCCGTCATGGGGCGGCTCGCCCTCGAGACGCCTGAGAGCCGGGCGCTCGTCGCCGGATGGAAAAAGCAGCCCGGCATGCTCGGCCTGCGCTTCACCTTCCACACCGAGCTCCAGAAGCCGTGGCTCACCGACGGCACCGCCGAGTGGCTCTGGCCGGCCGCCGAGCGTGCCGGCATCCCGGTGATGATCTTCCCGCCCGGGTCCATCCCCGCCGTGGACCGCATCGCCGAGCGCCATCCCGGCCTGAAGCTCGTCATCGATCACCTGGCCATCGGGACCGCGAAGAAGGACGACGCGGCGTTTGCCGAGCTGCCGGAGCTCTGTCGGCTGGCGCGTCGGCCCAACGTCGCGGTCAAGGCCTCGGCGCTGCCCTGCTACTCCACGGAGCCGTATCCCTTCCGCGGACTCCACAAGCACATCCGGCAGGTGTATGACGCCTTCGGTCCGCGGCGGATGTTCTGGGGCACCGACTGGACGCGGCTCACGTGCCCGTGGCGCCAGGCCGTGACGTTGTTCACGGAGGAGCTTCCCTGGCTTCCGGGAGAGGACACGGAGTGGATCATGGGTCGGGCCATCTGTGAATGGCTCGGCTGGCAGATCCGATAGGTCGTCATGGCGAACAACAGCATCCGCGTGGGCGATGTGGAGATCATGGCGCTGTCGGACGGCACGCTCGAGTTCGACCTGTGTAACTTCTTTCCAACCATCCCCGCGGACGACTGGCGCCAGTACGCGTCCCACCTCACGGAGGGGCACAAGGTTCGCTTCAATCTCGGCTCGTACCTGATCCGGTCCGCCGGGCGGACGGTCCTCGTCGACACGGGTCTCGGTCCGAAGCCAGCCGACGCGCCCGAGGCTCCGTGGGGCCAGCTCATGCACGACTTCCAGGCCCAGGGCGTGCGGCCCGAAGACGTCGACATGGTGGTGATGACCCATCTGCACCGCGACCACGTCGGCTGGAATTTGGTCGCACGGGGCGAGAAGTATGTGCCGACCTTTCCGAACGCTCGCTACTGGATGAGCGCGAAGGACTGGGAAGTCTGCCACCAGCCCGACGTCCAGCCCCAGCGCTTCCCCAACGCCCCCGCCTGTGTCTGGCCGCTGGCCGAGCTCGGCCTGGTGGAGCTGATGGCGGGGGAGCACAGCATCACGCGTGAGCTGACGGCGCTGCCGACGCCGGGCCACACGCCGGGGCACGTGAGTCTCCTGATCACCTCCCGAGGGGAGCGAGCGCTCGTCCTGGGGGATGCGGCGCACAACCCGGTGCAGGTGCACGAGACAGACTGGGTGTCACGCGCCGACATGGACCCGGAGCTCACACGCCAGACCCGGCGCGCCCTGATGGAGCGCCTGGAGCGCGAGGCGATCATCGTGGCGGCGGGACATTTCCAGGCGCCCGGGTTCGGGAGGATCGTGCGGCTCGAGGGCCGCCGCTACTGGCACGGGCTCTAGGATTCCATCACTCGCCGCGGAGCTCTCGCAGGCGCCGCTTCAGGGCCGTCATCCGGTCATTCATCTTTTCCGACAGTCGCGAGGCTTTGGTCTGCTTCTTCGCGCTCGGCCGCTTGACCGCGGGGGTCGTGTGCCCGTGACAGTAGACACACCCGTGCCTCAAACCGTGCTTGCACTCGCTCATGGTCTCCACTCTCCTGGCTTTCAGGATACACGACGCGGTCGAGGCGCTCGGCAGTTCTGGGCTACCATGAGCGGACCAGGAGACGCCATGAGACCATTCGTTCGCCACGGGATCACCGCGCTGGTCGTCCTCCCGCTGCTCGCCGCCTTCTCCGGGCCCGTCGCGGCCGTCCCCGAGGGGACGCTCACCTGGGGGGTCCACGTCACCCTGGCCGCGCGCTGGCTCGACCCGAGCGACACCGAGGCGTTCATCACGCCGTTCATGGTGCTGTACGCCATCCACGACGCGCTGGTGAAGCCGATGCCGGCGGGGGACAACACGCCGAGCCTGGCCGAGTCGTGGGCGGCGTCGAAGGACGGGCTGAGCTACGAGTTCGTCCTTCGCAAGGGCGTCAAGTTCCACAACGGCGACCCGGTGACGGCGGAGGACGTGAAGTTCTCGTTCGATCGGTACCACGGCGCCGCGGCCAAGCTCCTCAAAGACCGGGTGCGAGAGGTCCAGATCGTCGATCCGGGCCGCGTGCGCTTCCACCTGAGGGAGCCGTGGCCGGACTTCATGACCTTCTATGGCACATCCGCCACCGGGGCGGCTTGGATCGTGCCGAAGCGCTACGTCGAAAAGGTGGGCGACGACGGCTTCAAGAAGGCGCCGGTGGGGGCCGGGCCGTACCGCGTGGTGAGCTTCACGCCGGGCGTGGATCTGGTCATGGAGGCCTTCGAGGGCTACTGGCGCAAGACCCCCGCCGTCAAGCGGCTGGTGTTCCGCAGCATGCCCGACGAGACCACGCGCGCCGCCGCCCTCAAGGCGGGCGACGTGGACATCGTCTATCTCCTGAGCGGGCCGGTGGCCGAGGAGATCCAGCGCTCGCCGGGGCTACGCCTGGCCGCCGCCACGCCTCCCGGCGTCGTCTTCCTCGACCTGCCGGAGCAGTGGGACCCGAAGTCCCCGTGGCACGACCGGCGCGTGCGGCTGGCGGCCAGCCATGCCCTCGACCGTAACGCCCTCAATCAGGCGGAGACCCTCGGCCTCTCGCGCCCGACCGGAGGCCTCATCCCGCGCGTCCTGGAGTTCGCGCGGGCCTACGACCCGCCGGCCTACGACCCGGCACGAGCCAAACAGCTCCTCGCCGAAGCCGGGTATCCCTCGGGCTTCGACGCCGGAGACCTCACGCCGTTTCCCCCCTTCTTCTCGCTGGCCGAGGCGCTGGGCGGCTACCTCCAGGCGGTGGGCATCCGGACCCGGGTGCGCACGATGGAGCGCGCCGCCTTCCTCACCGCATGGCGCGAGCACAAGATCAAGGGCGTGATCATGGGCCTGGGCGCCCCCGCCGGCAACGCGGCGACGCGCGTCGAAGTCTACGTGACCCGGAACGGTATCTACGCGTCGGGAGTGGTGCCGGAGATCGAGGACCTCTTTCAGCGCCAGGCCCGGGAGCTGGACCGGAAGAAGCGCGAGGCCGTGCTGCACCAGATCCAGCAGATCATGCACGACCGCGTGCTGCACGTGCCGATCTACGAGCTCGCCTTCCTCTGGGGCGTCGGGCCGCGGGTCGAGGAGGCGTGCGTCGACTGGATCAAAGGCTTCGCCTACTCCGCGCCCTACGAGGATCTGAGGCTCAAGCCGGGCCGATAGCAGGCGACCGCAAGGAATTATAATCAGCGTCTCTCACACATCGACGACGCAGAGGGCATGGCCAATGACGACCCGAGCGATCGAACCGAGGATGGAGCTGGAAGCGAACCTCCACATGTACCGCCAGATGGCGAAGATTCGCGCCTTCGACGAGCAGGTGAACGAGCTCTACAAGAGCGCGAAGATGCCAGGCCTGGCCCACCTGTATATCGGCGAGGAGGCCGTGGCGGTCGGCGTCTGTGAAGCCCTGCGCCGCGACGACTTGATCACGAGCACGCATCGCGGGCACGGCCACTGCCTGGCCAAGGGGGCGGCGGTCAACCGGATGTTCGCGGAGCTCCTCGGCAAGGAGCCGGGCTACTGTCGCGGCAAGGGCGGCTCGATGCACATCGCCGACCCCGAGACGGGCAACCTCGGCGCCAACGCCATCGTGGGCGGCTCCGCCGGCATCGCGACGGGCGCCGCGCTGTCGGCAAAGATGCGGGGCACCGACCAGGTCGCCGTCTGCTTCTTCGGCGACGGCGCGCTCGGGCAGGGCCTGCTCTACGAGGTGATGAACATGGCGGCGCTCTGGAGGCTCCCCGTCATCTACCTCTGCGAGAACAACCTCTACGGCGAGTACACGCCGTGCGGCGAGACCATCGCCGGCGACATCCTGGCGCGCCCCCGGGCGCTGGGGGTCCACGCCGAGAGCGTCGACGGCCAGGACGTCCAGGCCGTCCACGCGACGATGCGGCGCCTCGTCGAGCGGGCGCGGCGCGGCGAGGGGCCGGCCTTCCTCGAGTGCAAGACCTACCGGTACTACGGCCACCACGTCGGCGACGTCAACCGCGAGTACCGCACGCGGGAGGAAGAGCGGGAGTGGATGTCGAAGCACGACCCGCTCGAGACGCTGGCCTCACGGCTCACGACGCAAGGGCTCGCCGACGCGGGCGTGTTCGAGCGGATCCTGACCGACGTGAAAGCGGAGATCGACGGCGGCGTGCAGTTCGCGCTGGCGGCGCCATACCCCGAGCCGAACGAGGTGGATCAAGATGTCTACGCCTGAGGTCGCGGCGCGAGAGCTGACGTACGGAGAGGCGGTCCGCGAGGCGATCGCGGAGGAGATGCGGCGCGACCCTCGCGTGTTCCTCATCGGGGAGGACGTGGCGGAGGCCGGCCATCCCTTCAAGGTGCTGACCGGGCTCGTGCAGGAGTTCGGGACCAAGCGGATCATCGACACACCGATCTCCGAGCCCGGCTATGCCGGTATCGGCGTCGGAGCGGCGATGACCGGCATGCGCCCGATCGTCGACGTGATGTTCGGCGACTTCATCACGCTGGCCATGGACCAGATCGTGAACCAGGCCGCCAAGGTGCACTACATGTCGGGCGGCAAGCTGAAGGTGCCCATCGTCTTCCGCACCACGCTGGGGGCGACGCGCCGGTCGGCCGCGCAACACTCGCAGTCGCTCCACGCCTGGGTGAGCCACATTCCCGGCCTCAAGGTCGCCCTGCCCTCCGGCCCGTACGAGGCCAAGGGGCTCATGAAGACGGCCATCCGCGACGACAGCCCGGTCGTCATCTTCGAGGACAAGATGATGTATCGGACCAAGGGCCCGGTGCCCGCCGAGGACTACACGATCCCCTTCGGCGTGGCGGAGGTGAAGCGCGCGGGCACGGACATCACCATCGTCGCCACCAGCAGCATGGTGGGGGTGGCGCTCGGCGCCGCCAAGCTGCTCGAGGAGATCGGCATCGGCGCCGAGGTGATCGACCCCCGCACCACCTACCCGCTCGACAAGCAGGCGATGATCGACTCGGCCAAGAAGACCTCGCGCGCCCTCGTGGTGGACGAGGGCTACGAACGCTACGGCGTCACCGCCGAGATCGCGTCGGCGATCGCCGAGGGGGCCTTCTATCACCTCGACGCGCCCGTCAAGCGCATCGGGGCCATGGACGTGCCGGTGCCGTTCTCGCCGGTGCTCGAGGACCTCACCGTGCCGTCGGAGAGGACGGTCTTCGAGACGGCGAAGGCGCTCTGCCGGAAGGCCTGAGGCTCGCAGGCGATGCCGACCGACGTGATCATGCCGGCCCTCGAGATGGCGCAGGAGACCGGCAAAGTTTTGAAGTGGCTCAAGGCGCCGGGACATGCCGTCAGGAAGGGCGAGCCGATCGTCGAGATCGAGACCGACAAGGTCACCGTCGAGATCGAGGCGCCGGCCTCGGGGGTCTTGCGCGACGTGACGGCGCGCGCGGGGGACGTGGTGCCGGTGGGCAAGACGATCGCGCTGATCTTCGCTCCCGGGGAAGCGGGCGCGGCGGGTCCCGCCGCGCCTGTCGGGCCGGCGGCGGGCGGGGTCCCGACCGGCGCCGTCGCGTCGCCGCCCCCCGCGGCTCCAGCGGTCAAGGCATCGCCCGCCGGCGACGGGACGGCGGCGCGTCTCACCGCCGCGTCGCCGAAGGCGCGCCGACTGGCGGCCGAGCGCGGGCTCGACGTCAGCGCGCTCCGCGGCTCGGGCCCCGGCGGCGCCGTCCTCGCGGGGGACGTTGTCGCGGCGAAGGTCCCCGTGGCCGAGGGCGTCGGCACCGTCTGGCGCATCATGGCCGAGCGCATGACGGCGAGCTGGACCACCGCGCCCCACTTCTATCTGGTCCGCGAGGTCAACGTGAGCCGCCTGGTCTCCTGGCGCGAGCGGGCGAGCAAGCACACCGGCGCCCGGATCACCTACACGGATCTCCTGGTGAAGCTCGTCGCGGCGACCCTGTCACAGCACCCGGGCGTGAACGCCTCGTGGCAGGACGGCGCGATCGTGCGGAACGCCGACATCAATATCGGCCTGGCCGTGGCCATCGACGACGGCCTCGTCGTCCCCGTCCTGCACCGCGCCGATACGCTGCGCCTCGTGGACATCGCCGCCCGCCGCGAGGACGTGGTGAGCCGGGCCCAGGCTGGCAAGCTACGCGCCGCCGACATCCAGGGCGGCGGCTTCACGATCAGCAACCTCGGGATGTACGGCGTCGACGCCTTCACCGCCATCGTCAATCCGCCCCAGGCCGCCATCCTTGCCGTCGGCCGCATCGCCGACCGGGTCGTCGCCGTCAACGGCCAGCCGGTCGTCCAGCCCACCATGATGCTGACCCTGTCCTGCGACCACCGTGCCCTCGACGGCGCGCGCGGCGCCCAGTTTCTGGGCGCCCTCGCCGAGCTCATCGAGGAGCCCCTGGCGTTGCTCGTGTGAGGCCAGAAAGGAGCCCGTGATGCCGCGCGTCGCCCCGATCACCGGCAAGTCCGACGTGTCCGCCGAGCACCACGCCGTCGTCGACGCGGTGGTGAACGTGTTCGGAACCGTGCGGGGGCCGTTCAGCATGCTGCTCCACAGCCCGAAGCTGGCGGAGCGGGTGCTCCCCCTGGTCACCTTCTTCCGCGACGAGAGCATCGTCGCGCCGAAGCTCCGTTCCCTCGCCATCCTGACCGCCGTGCGCGAGCGCGAGGCGGCGTACGTGTGGGCGGCCCAGGTCGCCGCGGCACGCAAGAACGGCGTGCGCGAGGAGGCCATCGACCTCCTCCGGGCGAAGGGCGACGCGGGCAAGCTTCCCGCGGACGAGCGGGATATCGTGACCTACACGCGGCAGCTCATGCGCACGAACCGCGTCGACCAGGGGATCTTCGACGCGCTCAAGAGCCGCTACGGTGTGCAATGGCTGGTCGAGCTGACGGCGGCCGCGAACTACTTCGCGCTCCTGTCGGGGGTCGTCAACGCCTTCGAGGTCGCGGCCCCGCCGGACGGAGACAAGCTGCCGGTGTAGCCCCACACGGGAGGGAGTCATGGCTCCAGTCATCTTGCCGCTGCTCGTCGCCGTCGTCGTCCTCGGCGCGACGCCGAGCGCCGCCGCGCAGGCGCCGGCGGGTCAGGCCACCATGGCCTGGCACGTGACGATCGCGCCGAGCTGGTTCGACCCCTCCACCGCTCCGCCACAGATCACCCCGTTCGGCATCCTCTACGCGCTCCACGACGCGCTCGTCCGCCCGTATCCCGGCCAGAAGATGGGCCCGAGCCTCGCGGAGTCGTGGCGGGAGAGCCCCGACGGCAAGACCTACGAGTTCAGGCTGCGCGCCGGGCTCAGGTTCCACAACGGCGACCCCGTGACCGCCGAAGACGTGAGGTTCAGCTTCGAGCGGTACAAGGGTGCCGGGGCGAAGATTCTGCAAGAGCGCGTCCGGCAGGTGGAGGTCGTCAGTCCCCTGGTGGTGCGCTTCCAGCTCAAGGAGCCGTGGCCGGACTTCATGACGTTCTACGGCACCACGGCCACCGCCGCCGGAATCGTCGTGCCCAAGAAGTACCTCACCGAGGTGGGAGACGACGCCTTCAAGAAGCATCCGATCGGCGCCGGCCCGTACAGGTTCGTGAGCCACAAGCCCGGCGTGGAGGTGGTGCTCGAGGCGTACCCCGGGTACTGGCGCCGCGTCCCTAACGTGAAGACGCTCGTCATGAAGAGCGTCCCCGAGTCCACCACGCGCGCCGTGATGCTCAAGAGCGGAGAGGCCGACATCGGGTACGTGCTCGACGGCCCCGACGCCGAGGGTCTCAAGCGCGACCCGCGGATGCAGGTGGTGTCCTCGAAGCACGCGTCGATCTTCTGGGTCGAGTTCGCCGACCAGTGGGATCCGAAGTCGCCGTGGCACGACAAGCGGATGCGGCTCGCGGTGAACTTCGCGCTGAACCGCCAGCAGATCAACGAGGCGGCGTGCCTCGGCTTGTGTCCGCCGGCGGGCGTGATCGTGCCCCGCGTCATGGACTTCGCGCTGCAGGTCGAGCCGCCACCGTACGATCTCACCAAGGCGAAGCAACTGCTCGCCGACGCCGGCTATCCGAACGGGCTCGACGCGGGGGAGTTCGTGGGGATTCCCGGGTTCCCGACCGTGGCCGAGTCGGTGCTGAACTATCTGACCGCGGCCGGCATCCGCATGAAGATGCGCGCGACCGAGCGCGCAGCCTTCTACTCCGACTGGAAGGAGAAGAAGCTCCGCGGGCTCTTCCTCACGGCGGTGGGGAACTCCGGCAACGCCGCGAGCCGGGTGGAGGCGTTCATCCAGTCCAAGGGCGCCTACGCCTACGGCGGCTATCCCGACATCGACGATCTGTTCCTGCAGCAGGCGCGCGAGCGCGACCCCAAGAAGCGCGAAGCGCTCCTGCACAAGATTCAGCAGCTCACGATCGACCGGGCGATGTTCGCGCCGGTCATGGACCTCCGCGTCTTGATGGGCGTCGGCCCCCGCATCGCCAGGCACACGATCACGGACATCTGGATGAGCCCCTTCCCCTCCTACGAGGACATGGAGCTCAAGGACTAGCACTTCCTGCGCTCTTGTCCGAGAGCCGCTCGGGGATGGGTTGCGCGCACTCGAAGCGCCGGCTCGTGTCGAGTGCTCCCTTCGAGCCCCTACTCTAGCCGATGCGCCTGGTATAGTGCTGCGCGACAACGACGTCCGACAGGGGGAGACCATGCGCAAGACCATCACCGGCACCGGCGGAATGCTGCTCCTCCAGACCCTGAAGGACGCGGGCGTCGAGTACCTCTTCACGAACCCGGGGTCCGCGGAGACCGGGATCTTCGCGGCGCTCGCCGAGGACGGCGACCAGCGGCTCGTGGTCGGCAAGCACGAAGGGCTCGTCGCCGCGATGGCGGACGGGTACCACCGGATCAGCGGCAAGGTCGGCGTCGTCATCGCGCACGTGATGGGGGGCTCGTACCAGCTCGCCGGACAGCTCTTCAACGCCCAGGTCGCCGGCTCCTCCGTGGTCGTGATCGCCGGGGACTGGACGTCCGAGCTCCAGGATTATCGCGGGCTCGCGCCCTTTCCCGGCCTGAGCCAGGCCGAGTCCATGCGCCCGATCACCAAGGAGGCGCGCTGCGCGTACCAGGTGCACACGAACCCGGCGGCCATCACCGTCGCCACCACGCGCGCGTTCCGCGAGGCCACCACCCCACCCACCGGCCCGGTCTACCTCTCCATCAGCGCGGAGCTCCTCAATCGAGAAGGGCTGGAGGCACAAATCGGAGAGGGCGCGGAGTACCGGATCGAACGCCCGGCCCCCGCGCGCGCGCAGACGGTCGAGGCGATCGCCCGGCGGCTCGGTGAGGCGCGCTGCCCGGTGGTGATGTTCGGCGACGACGTCTGGCGTGACGGCGCGCAAGCCGAGGCCGTGCGGCTGGCCGAGGTGCTCGAGGCGCCGGTGTTCAGCACCCGACAGATCTTCGCGAATTTTCCGACCCGGCATCCGCTCTACTGCGGCATGTATCCGGTCTCCAACGAGTTCGAGAAGGTCAGCGGCCTGACGCCGGACGTCCTCTTCCTCGTCGGGTGTCAGGGCGTGCACGGCAGCGTCGCCGAGCCGAGCGTGATGCAGATCGGGCCGAACCCCCTGCTCATGGGCCGCCACTATCCGCTCGACGTCGCGGTGCAGTGCGAGCTGCGCGAGACGTTGCGCCACCTCGGCGAGGCGCTGACGCGTCTCCACGCCTCCGATCGGGTCGCGAGCTGGGCCCGCCAGCGCGCGAAGGTGCGCGCGTACGCCAGGCTCCTGATCGAGCGCGAGGAGACCCTCGTGCGCGAGCATCAGCACGACCCGATCGTGCATCCCGCCGTGCTCGAGGCGCAGCTCGCGGAGCTCCTGCCCCGGAACTCCATCATGGTCCAGGAAAGCTCGACCGCCCGGACGGCCCTGCTCCCGTTCGGGTATCGAGAGATGGGCTGGACGCGCAGCGGCGGCGGCTCGCTCGGATGGGGCGTGGGCGGCGCGATCGGCGCCAAGATCGCCGTCGGCGGCGAGCGACCCGTCGTGCTCACCCTGGGCGATGGCGCCCTCACCTATAGCGCGGTGGGGTTCTGGACGATGGCCCGGTACAACGCGGCGGTCCTCACCATCGTCTCGAACAACGAGAGCTATCAGATCGTGCGACACAACTGGGCGCGCGAGGTCCCGGACAGCAAGATGGTGCGGGACGGCACCTACCCCGGCCTCTATCTCAGCGCCCCCGCGACCGACTACGTCGCACTCGCCCGCGCTCAGGGCGTGGACGGCGAGTGCGTCACCACCGCGAAGGAGCTCGAGCCGGCGCTCCGGCGCGGCGTGGACCGGATCACGCGCGACAACCGCCCGTACCTGGTCGAGGTGGCGGTCGCCCGCGAGGGGGTGGGCGCCGAGTCGACCTGGTATCAAGACTGGCAACTCTAGCCGCGGGAGGCTAGCGAGCGT